>CAYHNV010000021.1:0-20566 GCA_964358065.1 uncultured Elusimicrobia bacterium
CGTCGCGGTTGCCGAGGATATTCGTCGAGTACCAGCCGGTCAGGGCCAGCATGCGTGCCTTGAACATGGGCGCCAGGGTCGTCTTCATCAGGGTCTGGCCGGTCTTGAAGTCCTTGCCGCAGATGGGGGAGCCCGTCAACTCGGCGAGTTCGACCATGGCCGGGACGTCAGCCGACTGGTTTGGCGCGCCGTTGGCATAGGCTATCCCGAGTTTCAGCGCCGCGTAGGCGTAGATCATCGAAGGCGGAATCTCCGGGGCGTTGTCTTTCAAGCCTTTTTCGAAGGCTTCCAGGTCCTCGTGCACGGTCGTTCTCTCCGGAAGGATCTCAGTCGAGCCGCACCACAGCATGACCACCCGGTCGCAGCCGTTCTTCTTCTTGAAGTTCTCGATGTCGGCCATGACCTGTTGGGCCAGGTCCCACTTGGTCTTGCCCTTTTTAGGGCTAACCGCCCGAATATTTTTAATATAGGCCGGGTCATAGACGGAGGGCATCGGCTTGATGGCCGAAAGCTCCTTTTTAACGGGCGCGAGCTGGGAGGCGTCGAGGACTCCCGCCTTGGTCGCGGCGACAAACATGTCGTCGGTGTAGAAATCCCAGCCGCCGAAGACGAGCTGGTCGAGGCGGGCCAGAGGCACGAAGTCCTTGATGAGGGGCGAGCGGTTTTCGTAGCGCTTGCCCAGCCGGATGGCCTGCAGTTGGGTCAGCGAGCCGATCGGCTTGCCCAGGCCCTTCTTGGTCAGCTCCACGCCGGCGATAAAGGTGCTGGTCACAGCTCCCATGCCCGGCAGGAGGATGCCGAGCTTGCCCTTAGCGGGCGGGATGCGGCTGTCGTGCTTGTTCATTTTCGTTGATTCTCCTGAGGTACAGCATGATCGCAAAATAGAGCAGACCGCCGATAGCCGCGGCCCACAAGAACTCGTAGACGCAGTCGAGCAGCGCCAGGATGACGAGCAGATAGATGAAGTCGCGCTGCGCCAGGGCGTTCTCCAGGCGCGAGAGCTGGGTCTCGAAGCCGCCACCGGCAGCCTCATCGGTCACGCCCGCTTCAGGGGCGATCGCGTTCAGCGTGCGGCGGGCCAGCCGGTGCTTCCAGGCGGTCAGAGCCGAGGCGATGGCGCCCGCGTCGGCCACGGCGGCGAGGGCCAGCGTGTGGACGCCGTTGCCGCCGAGCCAGAAGCCGAGTCCCAGGCAGGAGAAAAGGGTGAGGTGGACCAGGTTGTCGCCCCAGAAATCCAGGTCGCTGCCAAGGGCGCTTTCCTGGAAGCGCACGCGCGCCAATTCGCCATCGCAGCCGTCCAGCACCGAGTGGAGCCAGATGAGGAGCGCGCCGCAGACATAAGCGAGCCGCGTGTTGCCCAGGAACAAAGAGCCCCCGATCAGTCCCAGCAGGGTGCTGAAGAGCGTCATCTGGTTCGGAGTGACGAAGGTGTCGAGCAGGCGGCTGGAGACCGCCAAAGAGAGGTGGCGGTCAAAGTTCCGGGCCATGAAGCCGTCCTGGCTCTTCGGCCCGGCCAGCATCAGCCACTCGATCGTCTCATCGGCGGCGAGGGGCGCTTCAAGACGGCGGAACGATCCGGCGGGAAGGGGCAGCTTGCGCCGCGAGACCGCCTCCTCTCGGGTCAGGACGACCCGGACGACTCCCAGTCCGGAGGCGTCTTCGAAGGAGACGGACTCCGGGTAATCCTGGCGAGCGATATGCGCCAGCGTCTCGACGCGCACGAAATAGTCCGCGGAGATGATGAGGTGCGCAGGGGCGCGCTCTTTTGGGGAGGCTTCGCCTTTCTTGATCCAGCGGATATCGAGGTCGGGCGGCAGGCGCAGGTTCGCGAGGGCCTCCGGTTCGGGCTGCGGCGTCTCCACCCGAATCGCGCGGATCCCGGCGCGGGCGGCGGTGAAGAGCTGGCGTTCCACGACGCTCATGCCTGCGACGCGCTGCCGGAGAAGGGCTGGGCGGTTGACCCGGAGGATCGCGTGGTCTAGCACCGGACCGCCTCTCTTGCGTCATAGGCGGCGCGGATGGACTCCAAACAGAACGACGATTCGGCGAGGTTGTCGCCGCGGTCGCGGCCCCAACACTCGGCTTCGAAGGAGGACCACATGGCGGTGAGCCATTCCGGATGGGCCGAGCCGGCGGAAAGCTTTTCGGGGAAGCGGATGGACTCCGTGCCGCCCTCCGTCTTGATGAGGAGAAGATCGTCGCGCAATTCCGCCGTTCCCCGGTTGCCGGCGATGAAGGCGGAGTTTGAGCGCTCGCCGGCCTTCCAAGAGAGATGCATGGTCCCGGTCGCGCCGGGAGCGCAGAGGAGCGCGGTGGCGGCCTCGTCGATGGCGCCGCCCGACGACAGGACGGCGGAAACGAGGCGCGTCTCGGGGCCCAGCAGACGGCGCAGCAGATAGAGGTTATGCCAGCCGTGGTCGACCATAATCCCTCCTCCGGAGACCGCGGGGTCCTTGCGCCAGTCGACGGGCAGGGCCGAGACGGAAGGCTTCGTGCGCAACACGCGGATCTCGGCGTGACGGATGGCGCCGAGTCGGCCGCTGGAAGCGACTTCCAGAAGACGCATCCACTGCGGGGAGTAAGCCCAGTTATTCACGGAATAAACGCAAAGACGTCGAGACTCGGATTCGGAACGGATATTCTCGAAGGCCGAAGGATCCAAGGTCAAGGGCTTCTCGCACAAGACATGCAAGCCCGCCTTCAGGCCGGCGAGCACCGCGTCCGCGTGATAAAGAGGCGGGGTAGCGATGATCAAGGCGTCCAAGGACTTCTCGACCGAGAGCATTTCGGCGTGGGTCGAATAAATATTCGCGGAGGGGATGGAGTGCTGCGCGGCGTCACGCCGCGTCGCGGACAGTTCGGCCACGGCGGCCACGACGACGCCCAACTCTCTCAAGGCGCGCAGGTATGCATTTTCTGCGATGGCTCCAAAGCCGACGAGGCCGACGCGACGGAGCTTCCTCAGAGCCCGCGCCTCCGGCTCACGGCATCCAGGGCTTCGCCCAGCAGCGCCAAGCCCTTGAGGGCGTCCGCCTCGGAGATGATGAGCGGCGGGTTGATGCGCAGAGAGGGATTGTAGGCCATGGTCAGCACGCCGCGCCTGAGGCCTTCCTCGAAGATCTCTCGGCAGATCGCTTTGTCGAGGGGCCGGCCGTTCTTCGGGTCCACGAGGTCCGCGCCGATCATAAGGCCGCGGCCGCGGACCGAGCCGATCAAGGGCTGGGTCGCCTTCATCTCTTCGAGCTTCTTGAGCATCGCGGCGCCGACCTTGGCGGAGTTCTCGGCGAGCTTATCTCGGAGGATCACCTGAAGTGTGATGTCGCAGGCCGCCGAGGCGAGAGGGTTGCCTCCGTAGCTCGATGAGGACCCCGAGGGGTTGGCCCAGGGTGTGGCCGAGGCGATCTCGGTTGTGGTCACGACTCCCGAGACGGGGAAGCCCCCGCCGAAGCCCTTGCCGATGGTCATCATGTCGGGCACCACGCCCTCCTGATCGCAGCCGAACATCTTCCCGGTGCGGCCGAAGCCGGTGATCATCTCGTCGGAGATGAACACCGCTCCGATCTCTTGAGCGATGTCCCTGACTCCCCTGAAAAAGCCGGCCGGCGCAATGACGTTGCCGTTCGTGCCCTGGATCGGTTCCATGATGACGGCGGCCACGGCTCCGGTGGTTTCGCGCTTGATCATCTCGCGAAGGAAATCCAAGCAGTGCGCGCCGCAGTCGTGAGGCCCCTTCGTGCCGAAAGGGCACTTGCGGCTGTCGGGATACGGGGCCAGGTGGAGGCCCGGGGCCATCGCGCCGTAGGAGTTCTTGAAGCCGTCATTGAGCAGGCCCATGACGCCCAGGGTCTTGCCGTGGAAGCCGCCCCAGAAGCCGATCACTTCGAACTTGCCGGTCTTGGATTTAGCCAAGCGCAGGGCGGCCTCGACGGCCTCGGCGCCGGAACTATAGAGTTGGCAGCGCGTCAGGCCCTTGGGCGTGACCGAGGCGAGCGTCTTGAGGAAATTCAGGCGGTGGGGCGAGGTGAAAGAACCGACCGAGGTCCGGGCCGCCTGCTCAGCGATGGCCTTGGCCCAGTCGGGGTGGCCGTAGCCGAGGCAAGCCACTCCGATGCCGGCGACGAGATCAAGATAGGTCTTGCCGTCGACGTCGCGCAGGACGGCGCCGCTGCCGCCTTCGATGGCGATCTGGGCGTAGAGGGCGATGGTCTGCAGGCCGGGGGCAATGAACCGCTGCTCTTCCTGGAATAGGGCCTGAGACTTGGGACCAGAGGAGTAGGGCGTAGCGGCCAGGGTCTGAGGGGGCATGTTATTTCTTCCTTTCGGCGGTCTGGCGCAGACGCAGGCGCAGGCGGCGGGATATCTGGACCGAGGCTTCGGCGCGCACGCGCGCGAAGCTGGGCCAGGAGTTAATGTCGATGACGTGGATAGCCCCTTCGGGCGTGATGATCGCGTCGCCGCCGAAGACTTCGACCGAGACGGCCTTGGCCGCCAGCTCCGCCTGGGCGGCCAGGTCCTCGATCTCGAAGGGCAGGCGCCGCGCGGTGGAGGGGTCGTGGTAGAACCAAGTGAACCACTGGCCGGGGCCCACACCGTAGAACTTGATGAGGTCTCCGTCGATATGGCGCTGGACGGCCATGTCCGCAATCTCGCGGCTTTCGAACTCGCGGCGAATCGCCTCGACCTCTTTCCAGTCTCGGGCGAAGACCACGTCGAAGGTGCAGGTGTTGTGCACGTCGCCGCGTTTGATCCAGTAGCCGCCCTCGGCTTCGAAGGCTGGAGGGCGGCGATTGGCCTCGGACTTGGTGCGGCGCACTTCGCTCGGCGGGTAGGACAGGCCGGGAGTCGCGGCGAAGGAATCCAGCATGCGCGTGCGGTAGCAGCCCAGGACCGAGTCGGGGGGGTTGACCATGGCGACCTTGGTCCCCGTCTCGATCTTCTTGAGGCGCATCAGGCGCGGATAGGTCTCGCACATCGGCACGATCAAATCGTAGCCGGAGGCATCGATGTGGTCGAACTCTTCGGGGGTGATCAGGGTCGTCTTGGTCTTGAGGATGGAGAGCTGTTCCATCACGGCCTTGAGCACAAGGGCGTCATCCGACTCGCGGTTCGGGGAGTTCTGGGTCTCACGGTAGATCCCGAGCGCCTTCATCGGTCGGCCCGTGTCGCGAGGAATGTCTCGGCGGCGGCCAGGTCCTCGGGTCGGTCCACGTCAAGTGTTTTGGACAGCGTGACGCCCTGGACGCGCGCTCCCGAGCGGACGAGAGCGGTCCAAAAGTCTCGTAGGCGGCCGTGGTCGGCGGCCGCGGGCAGGCGTTGGGCGGCGCGACGGGTGAGATAGTAGAGGCCGCAGGTCACGAGGCGGCGGTCCGCGGAGTCCGCTCCGACGGCGGTCGCCTGTTCGGATGCATCAACGTCCACCCAGAGTGGATTTTCATCGTCGACATGCCCGGTCAGCGCCAGGCCCGCCTCGGCCCCGGAAGCGCTGCAGCAGTTCCAGAATCGCGAGACCTCGAGGGGAGGGATGAGGGCATCCACCGTGCTGATCATGAACGCGTCGGTCTTGGAGGCCAGACGCAGCGCGACGAGCCGAAAGCTTTCGAAAGATGACGCCGTATCCGCCAGGAGGAAGTCGAAGGAAATATCCAAAAAAGATCCCTTGAGGCTGGGAGGCACGCCGGTCCCGCGGCCGTTGGTCAGCACGGTCACTTCGCGACAGCCGGTTGCCCTCAGGCCCTCCACGACCCAATGGCAGAGCGGCCGTCCCGCGACGGGGAGCAGCGGCTTGACGACGCCGGGATGGCTCTTCGCCAGGCGCGACCCCGTGCCTGCGGCGATGATGCCGGCCAGGGGGGGCATCAGAAGAGGGCCTCCAGCTCAATGACGGAACGCACGGTCCAGTCCTGTCCGGCCTGAGGGATATCGGCGCGGGCGCAGACCAGGGCTTTTTTCATGCCGATGCCGGCCGCGCCTTTCATGTCGCGTGCGACTGAGTCTCCGACCATCACGCATTCCTCGGGGCGGCTGTCCAGGGCCCGGGCGGCATGAAGGAATATCTCGGGGTCCGGCTTGTTCACGCCCAGGACCCCGGAGTCGGCCACGACGGCAAAGAGTTCCCTGAGGCCCTCCGCGCGCAGGATGCCGTCGAGATTTCCGTAGAAATTAGAGACGATGCCCAAGCGGAATCGTTGCGCCAGCCGTCTGAGGACGGGGTCCAGGCGCCGGAAGTGAGCGCGGCTGTCCGCGGCGAATCGTCCCGCGATCCGCTCGGCGAGCGCGACGCGGTCTGGAGCCAGACCGCGGAGGACTTCACGGACTTGCAGACGCAGGGTCTGTTCCAGGTCCAGGCCATCCAAGGCGAACCGTGCGGGGAGGTTGTCATCTGAATCGTAGAAGGCTTGGTCGAAGCGTTCCCGCGGGAATTCGACCCCATGTTCCTTGTAAATGGGGAGGAACCGCTCGAGCCAAGTGGACCCGTCGGAATCGAGGGTTCCTCCGTAGTCGAAAAGGATGGACTTCATCTATTTTATGTTATCAAATCCCCCTGTGGGGCGGAAGGCCTTGACAAAGATGGGCAAACCTGTTATAAATCGCGTGCTGTTGCAAAGCGCGCCGAGTCCGACCAGCCGGGAAACACGGCGGGGCGGCGGCGCTTTTTTAATGTTCTGAATAAAAGATGGCGATCAATATCGAAAAAGCAAAAGCCGGCCTCGGAGCCCTGAAAGGGGTTGCCGATCTTTTTCTCGGCCCCAAGGACGTGGTGGCCGTGGACATCGGATCTTATGCCGTCAAGGTCGTTCTCCTCAAGCAGGAGGGGACGCTTGTTCGGCTGAAGGCTTGGGGCTGCCTTCCCATTGGGGTCAAGGCGGATGCCTCCATCGATGAGCGCAAGATTGCCGTTGTCAACGCTCTACGCGGGTTCTTCATCGAAAAGGGAATCAAGATCAAGGATGCGGCGACCTCGCTTTCCGGCAATTCCGTCATCGTTCGCTACGTCAAGTTCCCCCGGCTGACCAAGGTCGAGCTTCAGTCGACCCTGGCCACCGAGGCCGAGCCCTTCATCCCTTTCGACATCAACGAGGTCCAGCTTGCCTTCCACATCCTGAGCGAGATCGTCGAAGAAGGCCAGAAGAAGATGGAAACGGTGCTTGTCGCGGCCAAGAGAGACCTGATTGCCGCGCGGCTGGAGATCCTTGAGGGTTGCGGCCTGCACCCGGCTCTTATCGACGTGGACAGCTTCGCCCTCGAGAACGTGCACGAGCGGACACGAGATCCTAAAGAGAGCACGGCCACTCTGTACCTCAACATCGGTCATATGGTCACGAACCTTTCCATCGTCGAGAACGGCGTGACGCGCGTGGTTCGAGATGTCTTCATCTCGGGGCAGACCATGACGAAGGCCGTGATGAAGGCCTTTCAGTGCGAAGCTCCCAAGGCCGACGAGCTCAAGAAACTCTTCGGCGTCATCGTCGATCCGGCCGAGAAGGAGAAAGCCCTCGCCGACGGCAACCGCGACGCCCTTGGCGTCTCCCAGGCTGTCGGCCAGGTCGCGCGCGACCTCGTCGGAGAGGTCCATCGCTCGGTCGACTTCTATCTCTCACAGGGGCCGGATCGTTCGATCGGGCGAATCATCCTGTCGGGCGGTTCGGCGCGCGCCAAGAATCTCGACAAGCATCTTGCGAGCGAGCTCAAGGTTCCCGTGTCCGTGCTCGATCCCTTCTCTTTCGTCAAAGATGCTGAAGGCGTTCCTGAGGAAGCGCGCTCGGCCTTCGGCGTGGCGGTGGGACTCGCCCTGAGGCAAAACAGGGATTGGGAATAGAATGATCAAGGTCAACCTCGTCCCGACGGAGATATTGGCCAAGGGGCGGCAGAGACAGCTGGTGTTGCAGGCCGCGGTGGTCGGCGGTCTGCTGGCACTGGTCCTGGTTCTCGTCTCGCTCGGACATTGGTTCGGGCTGCTGCGCCTGGAGAGCGATTTCTCCTACAAAGAATCCAAGCTTAAGAAGCTTTCCGCTATCGTCGCTCAGGTCGAAGAACTCGAGAAGGCGGGCGCGGCGGTGCGCGCGCGCCTGGGTGTCATCGAGGATCTTTTGAAGGGCCGATCCTTCTATCCCATCTTCATGTCCGAGTTCGCTCGGAGCGTGCCCGCGGGGGTGCGGGTCACCCAGTTGAATACCACCACGGTGGGCAACAACGGGCTCAAGCTCACCGTCTCCGCGACCGCCGCGACCAACGAGGACGTCGCGGCCTGGATTAAGGCGTTGGAGGCTCATTCCCATTTCGCGGGGGTGGAACTGGGCATCGTGAGCGCCTCCGGTCCGAACAGCCGAACTTTCAGCGTGGTGGCGAGCTACACCATCAAACTCTGACATGGCAATCAAATTATCGAGGCAACAGCAGCAGTATCTGGGCGCGGGGGCCGTGTTCCTCGGCCTCTTCGTCGTTCTCTACGTCAAGTTCTTCTGGCTCCCCATCTCGCAGAGCAAGGCCGAGTTCAGCGACAAGATCGCGCAGATCGAGGCCAAGATCACCAAAGCCGAGGCTCAGGCCTCCAGGCTGAAGCGTCTGCAGGACGAGCTTGCCAGCCTCAATGAGCAGGCGGGCGAGGCCGAGAAGCGCCTGCCGAAGACGAAATCGGTCCCGGAGATCCTGCTTGCCCTCTCGCGCCTGGCGCAGAAGGGCCGCGTCACGCTTCAGACCTTCTCCCCCGGACCGCAGAAGAGCCAGCAGTACTTCACGGAGTTGAGTTACCCCATGACGATCAAGGGAAGCTACCACAATATCGGTCGTTTCTTCGCTGCCGTGTCCCTGGAGGAGCGCATCTTCAACGTCAAGGACGTCGTCTATCCGGCGGCCGGGTCGGATGGCGAAATGACCGTTACTTTCACTCTGCTGACCTACCAGTATAAAGGATGATGATCATCCCCTCTGTCGCACTCCTCACTCTGGTTGCCGCGGCTTCGACGGCCGCAGTCCCAGCGTTCCTCGGGGTGAGCACTTACACGATCTCCAGCCTATACACGGGAGATCGGGTCCGAGACCCGTTCCTGCCCACATCCATGGGGGGCGCCGCCCCGACGCGTGCGGCCGATGACGGCACGGAGCCGGCGGCGACGGACATCCACTCCCTCCAGCTGCGCGGCCTCATGAAGGATCGTTCCACGGATTTCGCCATCTTCGGCAGCGAGACGGGGCAGACTTACCTGTTGCGCGCGGGTAAGCTTTTCGATGGACGCAATAAGCGCGTCCCCGGGATCACGGGACGCATCCAGATCAAACAGAAGCGCGCCGAACTCATCACCGCGGACAAGGACGTCCAAGTATTCGTCCTGGGCGAGACCGATGAGAATACAGAGAAGGACAAGAAGCCCTAGAGGGAAGCGGGAGATGCCCATGAACACTCACGATCTGAAGAAAGCGGTTGCTGTCTTTCTGGCCGCGGCGCTCATCATCCCCCAAGGCGGCGCGGCCGCCTTCGCCGCCGACGCAGCATCCGCCGCGCCCATCACGGCGTTTCAGGGGGTGGACATCTCGGATGATTTCGTCGCCATCAAGCTGAGCACCGCGGTCCAGTACAACAGCTTCCTGACCCAGACCCCGCCTCGCCTCGTGCTGGAGTTGCTCGACGTCAAGCACGAGGGCAAGAACCGTTCCTCCGAGGGCAAGGGCAGTTTCCTGAAAGGCGTGCGTTCCGCGCAATTCCAGCAGACCCCGCGCATGGTCACGCGCGTCGTCCTCGACCTCGTGAAGATGGCCGGTTACAAGATCGGCTTGGATGCGAAAGGGCTGAGGGTTCAGCTCATGGGGGTCGTGGAAGATGAGGCCCCGAAGGCAAAGGATAAGCCTGTCGTGAAGGCGATGCCCCAGACCTCGGTCCCGGCTCCGGCGCCTGCCGCGGCAGTCGTCGCGTCCGAGGTTCCTGTGGCCCCGAAGGTCGTGGCCAAACGCGCCGCCAAGGCCGCTCAGGCGCCGGCTTCCGCGCCCGTTGCGCCCGCGGCGGCCTCCGTTCCCGTCGCGCCCGCCCCTGTTGCCGAAGAAGTCGAGCCCGCGAAGCCGGCCGTCAAGCTCGACCTCTCCGCCGCCGCCGCCTTCAAACGCGCGGGTTTCTCCGGGAAGATGACCGCTGAGTTGGCCGCCATAGCCGAGGGCGAGGATGTTTCGCGGGAGAAAATCGACATCCCGACCGATGTGGGCGATGATGTGAAGTCCGACCGACGCCTCGGAGGCCGCATCTATAAAGATTTGATCAGCCGCCTGCCGAAGGATGCCGTCACGCTGGACTTCGACAACACCGATATCCGCGACATCATCAAGTTTCTCTCGGCCAAGGCGAAGATCAACATCATCTACGGCACGGACGTGAGCGGTTCACTCACTCTGCACCTCAGCGACGTGCCTTTCAATGAGGCCTTCCGGACCGTTCTTTCCATGATGCAATTGAGCACCGACCAAGTCGGCGACAGCATCCTTCGCGTGATCACCCCAGCCGAGCTCACCAAGCAGCGCACCTCGGCGACAAACATCACCAAGGTGATCCCGCTGAACTACGCCAAGGCCGTTGAGGTGAAGACGACGATCGACTCGGTCCGCACGGCTGAGGGGCGCACCGGCAACTCCAGCGTGGACGCCAAGACCAATTCCCTCATCGTCACCGAATCACTCGAGGGGATGCTTGCGACGGAGAATCTGGTGGCACAGCTCGACCAGAGGCCGCGTCAGGTCCTCATCGAGGCGAAGCTCGTTGAGGTCAACTCCAACTCCGGCTTGAACTACGGAATCCAATGGGACGCATTCGGCACGGAGCGGGGCAGAGTCGGAGGCAAGCAGGGCGCCAATCTCATCGGCAGCGCGGCCGGCATCACGGCCAATCCATATAACGCGGTCCTCGACCAGAATACCATCAATACCAGCCTGGCAGGCGGGGGCGGAGTGGGCGCCGCGGGCCGCGGTACGGGCGTCAATCTCGCCGCCGACAAGATCTTCGGCGCCCTGACGCTCGGCCGCGTGACGAACAACTACATACTCAACGCGACCATCACCGCCGCCGCCTCACAGGGCAAGGCGAAGATTCTTTCGGATCCGAAGATCGCCACGCTCAATAACCAGCCCGCGAACATCAACGTGACGACTCAGATTCCGTACGTCACCTCGAACGTCTCGGCGACCGGCGCACAGAACCAGACGGTCACCTACGTCACCACGGGCATCAAGCTGACCGTGACGCCGAGCATCAATGCAGACGGCCGCATCCTCCTCATCATCAACCCGAGCGTGAGCCAGCCCTCGTCCACGGCCGCGGGAAGCACGCAGACGGGCGCTCCGGCTATCGATTCGCGCGACGCCACCACGACGGTCCTCGTGCGCGACGGGGAAACCATCGTCATCGGCGGTCTTATCAGCGACTCGATGCAGGACACCATCGCTAAGATTCCTCTTCTTGGAGACATCCCGATTCTCGGCTGGCTCTTCAAGAAGAAGTCCAAGAGCCGGGTGCGCAACGAGCTCCTCATCTTCGTCACGACGAGGGTCCTGCCCGACTGACGCCGCCGTGCTCGCGTCCCTCGTCGGGGGGCAGGTCGCGGCGGGGCTCGTCCTCAGAGGGGCCTCGGACCTTTGGGCGCAGTCCGTCGTTCTTCTCGTCCTTATTGCCGGAGTCTCTCTCCTTCTCTGTGCGGCTGTTCTGAGAGGTCGCATGCCCATCGCCTCTCGCGGTCCTCTTGCATGGGCTGCGGCCCTGAGCGCGCTCTCCTTGGTTTCAGCGTGCGCCAGCCCTGTCGCGGCCTACAGCCTTCCAGCGTGGGCCGCCGCCGCCGCCGGTCTTTTTCTTTTCCCGGCCGCGACGTTGCTGTCCTCGCAGGCGCGCGTTCGCGCGGAGAGGATTATTTATGCCGCGTCATGGGTCCTGGTGTTGCTGGCCGCGCACCAGAGGCTTGACGGCGTGCCGCGCCCTCCCTCGGCCCTTCTCAATGCGAATGCCTTCGCCGGGACGATCCTGCTTCTTCTGCCCATGGCCGCGCGCCGGAAGGATTGGGTGCTGACCGCGGGCCTGCTTGTCTGCCTCTGGTGGACGCGCTCGGTGGGGGCGTGGCTTGGACTTTCCGCGGCCGTTCTCCTGCACCGGCGGAGCGTCGGCCCGGCCGCATTCTGGGCTGGAGCCGCCGTCGGTTTTGCCGGGCTGGTCGCCGCGTACGCGAAGCTCCACTCGCCCGAGGTTCTCCACCGGGTGGAGTGGTGGATGGCTGCCGGGCGAATGGCCGTATCCGCGCCCTGGCTCGGGCTGGGCCCTGGGTCGTTCGCCTATGCCCTTCCCGCTCACGTCGCGGCGCGCCCGGAGCTCAACTCGCTCTATGCGCATTCTCATTTTCTGGAGACCGCCGCCGAAAAAGGCTGGCCGTATCTCTTGGTCTGGGGCGCGGGTCTGGCCTCGATGTTGCGCCGAGCCCAGCCTTCCCGTCGCTTCGGCCCGGTCGCAGCACTCGTTCATGGACTCGTGGACTATCCCTTGAGCATCCCCGGTATCTTCTGGCTCTTCTGCCTGTCGACGGCTCTTTGCCTGCCCGAGTCGGATGAGGGCGCGGCCGTGCGCGGGACGCGCAAGATCCCCGCGGCGGCCTTCGTGCTCGTGCTTGCGTGGCTGGCGGGGGCATGGACGCGCGACAATTGGCGAGCCGACCGGCTGCGCGCCAAGGCGGCCGAGTCGTTCCTGGCGGCTTCCGAGGCCCTGCGCCCGCACCCGGAGGCCGCGCGCTTGCGCGCCCAACTGCTTTTGTCTCGCGCGGGGGAAGGAGACGATGTCGTCGCTGCTGGTCATCTTGAGAGAGCTGTCGCGATGGATCCCTATAGAGCCTCGAACTGGGTCCTTCTCGAGCAGGTCTACTCGCGGCTTGGTCGGCCCGCGGACGCGGCCGCGGCGCGCGCGCGCGGAGCGCGCAGCTGCCCGACGCTCAGAGGTGCTCCATGACTGCTCGTCTCCGGTCGAGCGGCGCGGCCGAACCAAAACTCGCGCCGGCACGAGTTTGTCCAGAGGCCGCGGCCGCGGCGTTTCTGGCGGTGGGTGTCCTGCTCCTGTTCCTCCCGTTCTGGCTGCGAGGCCTGACTCCCTTCTGGGGAGACCTCACCTATCTCCACCATCCATGGCGCGCGGCACCCGCCCAGCTCATTGAGAGCGGGAGAACTCCGCTTTGGGATCCCTCGCTCTACCTGGGCATGCCGATGCTCGCTTCGATGCAGGGCGGCCTGCTCTATCCGCCGACGATCTTCTTCTATGCGTTCGGCTTTGCGACCGCGACGGCTCTTTTCCACTTCCTTCATTTTTTCCTGGCGGGGTGGCTGACCGCGTCATGGCTGAGGACCCTGCGCTTGAGCTGGGGAGCCAGCGTCGGCGGCGGATTCTCGTTGGCTCTGGGTGGGCTGTTGGTCAGCCGCGTGCCCTTCTTGAACCATCTCGCCGTGCTGGCGTGGACCCCGGCCCTGCTCCTCTTCTTCCGCCGTCCCGCGCCTTTGGCGGCGCTCCTGTCCCTCATGTTCCTGGCCGGATATCCAACATTCATACCGGGAGCCGTTGTCGTCGCGTGGCTGCTCGCCGTCATCCTGCGCCGCGTCGGCTTGTCTGGTCTAGTCGACTGGACGCGGGTCTGGACGGCGGCGGGCCTGTCGGCCCTCACGGTCTGCGCGGCACAGCTTCTGCCCGCCCTGGAACTCGCGGCGCTCTCTCGCCGCGCGGCGGGGGTGGGCGCGCGGGAGGCTCTCCAATGGGGCTTCTCTCTCGCAGATCTTCGTCAGTGGGTGAGCCCCCTGGCGGTCCCGCTCTCGGCCTTCCATCCGGCGGTGGATTGGTGGAAATGCGTCTACATCGGTCTCGTCGCGACAACCGCCGCGGCCGCGGGATTCTTCTTCCTGCCGCGGCGTCGCGCCGCGGGTCTGGCGGTCCTTCTGAGCGTTGTCGTCGTCCTCATCCTGGGCGACTCGAACAGCCTCTCGCGCGCCCTCTGGCAGGTCTTGCCGCCCCTGCGTTTCGTGCGCTATCCAGGCAATCTTGCCTATCTTGCCTTGCTGCCTCTGGCCGCCCTTGTCGGAGCCGGAATCTCCCGTTTGCGTGGGGCGCCCGTCTTGACCGCGCTTCTCGCCGCCGAACTCATCGTGTGCGGTTGGCGCGCCACTCCCGCGGCACCGCGGCGTATCTTTACGGAGGCGGGGCCCTTGGTGCGTGGACTGCAGGCGCGCCAAGGCGGAGCGCGTTACCTCCTCTCGCCTCTCGCGCTGGAATCCTCCTCCGGCAACGGCATGATCGATTGGAAGACGCGGCTCTACGGCCTGACCAACGCGCCCTATCGCCTGCGTTCGGTGGGGAACTTCGGCGAGCCGTTGGTGCCGGCGGCCAGCTATGCGTTCATGGATCGTGTCTTCAGCGCGGGCGGCGTCCGCGAGGCCGCGCATTGGATGCCGTGGGCGGGAGCGTCACGGCTTCTCACCCCGGAAATCCCGGCGCCGAGTGAGCGTCTCGTCTACGAGGGTCGTTCGCTGTGGGCCGTCTCGCGCTTAGCCGAGCCGACGGCGCTGGCATATTGGTTCTCGCCGGAGGCGGGAGCGGCCTTGCCGAAGGGACTCCCCGATTCCCCGCCCGTGACCGGCCGTGTCTTGGGTGTCGAGAGAAATCGCGAGGACCGCTTCGCGGTCTCGGGCGAGGGAGAGGGTTGGGTGTTCGTCTGCGAGCCACGCTATCCGGGCTGGAGCTCGCGGCTCGTGACTGCCTCGGGAACTTTCCCGGTCGCGGCCGAGCCCGCGCTCGGCGCTTTTCAGAAAGTGCGCGTGCCGTCCGGTCCCTGGACTCTGCTCTTCCGCTACGACCCCGTCTCCTGGCGTCTCGGCGTGCTGCTCTCGACTGTCGCGTTGCTGGGGCTGGGAGCGTATTGGTATCATCGTGCGGCCCGCCATGTCGCGTAAGGACCTCCTCGTCTTAGCCCTCTGGGGCCTTGCCGTCCTGATCCTGCTTTCTCCGGTATGGGCCCGCCCGGGCATGACCTTCTTTAATCACGGGGACCTTTACGTCTACCACGCGCCGCTGAGATCGCTGACTGCCGCCGCGCTCATCGAAGGACGACTGCCGTTCTGGGATCCATACATCCTCCTGGGCGTGCCCCACGCGGCTAATTCCCAGGCCGTCCTCTTCTATCCGCCCGCCCTGCTTGGGACCATCCTGCCGGTCGTCTCGGCGCTGACTTGGGACCAGATTCTCCATCTTCTCTGGGCGGGCCTGGGGGTCTTTCTTCTTTCGCGTTCCCAGCGTTTGGACCGTGTCGGCTCCGCCGTCCTTGCCTCGGCCTATGCGTTGTCGCCATTCCTCATTTATCGCGTGACCGCGGGCATCCCCACGCTCCTGGCCGCGCTGTCCTGGGTGCCGTGGCTCTGGCTGGCCTGGCTGTCAGGCGTGTCCGGCCTCCTGGCCGCCTGTTGGGCGCTCCAACTTCTCTCGGGACATGCGCAGTTTCTTCTGGTCAATATCGTCGCGATGGCGCTATGGTCTGTCTGCCGCGACGGCCGCGCCACCCTCCTGAGGCGTATGGCCCGTGAGGGCGGGATGGCTTTGGTCTTGACCGCGGTGCAATGGGTCCCGACCGCCCAATTCCTGCGTCTCTCGGTGCGGTCCGATTGGGGAGGGGCCTTGAGCGGCGCGTACTCGCTGCCTCCGGGAGCGCTCTGGACCTGGGTTTCCCCAGGGGCCTTGGGCACGCCCCTTTCCGGCGATTGGTCGGATGTGACTTCTGTTTTTTACGAGACCTGCGGGGGTTTCATCGGCCTCTTCGTTCTGGCTCTGGCCGCTTGGGGGGTCGTGCGCGGACGGCGGCGCCTTCCCGCCTTGGTCCTGGCAGTACTCGGAGTTTGCCTCGCCCTGGGCCCGCGCGGTCCCGTCCTGCGCTCCCTGCTGAACTTCGCCACGCTCTCCTATCTCCGCACGCCTTCGCGTTGGCTCTTTCTCACTGTATGGGCGGGGGTCCTTCTGGCGGGCGCGGGCTGGGCCGGCCTGCACTCCCGGCGCTGGCCCGCGGGCGCGCGCCTGGCGGCCCTGCTGGCCGCCTTCCTCCCGCTGGCTGCTTGGGACGCGGCCTTCCTCCGGCCTCAGGATCCCAAGACCTTCATGGCTGCGAAGCATGGGATCGCGGAGCGTTTTGGCGGCCGGCCTCTGCGGGTGTTGACGGACCCCGGCTTGGCCAACCCCAACAAGACCATCCTCTACCGCCTGCGCAACGTCAACGGCTACGAGGCCTTCTATCCCAAGTCCGTGCCGGGCTGGGCCGCCTTGGCCGAGGGGGAGCCCGCGGCCGATGCCAGCCGCGTCTATGTCTCGCGCTGGCCTTCAGAAATCCTGGCGCGGGCCGGCGTTGCCGCGCGCCTGTCCGCCGAGGGCATCGAAGAGGCCCGATCCTGGCCCCTGGCTTCCTTCCTGGATGAGAAGGGCAAGCGTCTGTTCCCCGACCCGCGCATCATGCTTGAACGCCCGGAGCGTTGGCGCATCATTGGTTTTCCGCCCGCCGGCGCCGTGACCCTGGCCGTGGCCGAAACTTCCTATCCGGGCTGGCGTGCCTGGGTCGCTGGGTCGCGCGCTTCCCTCTCCGCGTGGGACGGCCTTTTCCAATCCGTTCCCGTGTCGGCGGACTATCCACGGCACGCACCCTTCGAACTGACGCTTGAATTCCGTCCCACTCTCTGGCCGTGGCCGGCACTCCTCTCCGCCGCGGCCTGGGCCTGTTGGCTCGCAATCCTTGCTCGCCGCGCGGAGCTCGCATGAGCCGTCGGCGCCGCGTCCTCTCCATCCTCCTCGCGCTTTCGTGCACCGGGTTCTTCCTGTGGCTGGCCTTGCATCAGGTTGATTTCGCCGGACTCGGGCGCGCGCTTGCGGTCGCGCGCTGGATCTGGGTCATTCCCATGGCCGCCATCATTCTCCTCGATCTGGTCGTGCGCGCCGTGCGCTGGCGTGTGCTGCTCTCTCGGGCCCGTCCGTCCGCCCCGTTATGGGAACTGGTGCGTCTGGAGGCCATCGGCCTGGCGGTCAACAACGTGCTGTTCATGCGTATGGGGGAACTGATCCGCGGGATATTGGCCGGCAAGAGGCTGGGCTTCTCGACTTACGCGGCCTTGGCCAGCGTGGCCGTCGAGCGCGCGCTTGACGTGGCGGCGCTCTTGACCATCTTCGTGGCGGCCTCGGCGGCCGCTCCGGGCTTCGTTCCCGACGCCGTGCGCAATGCCGCTCTCCTGGTCCTGGTCGGCGCCGTCGGCGCGCTCATGGCCCTGGCTCTGGCCGAGGGGGGCGTGGCCCATGATGGGTGGATCGAGCGCGCGTTGAGGCGTTGGCCTCGGGTCCATGCGATCGTTGAACAACTTTCGCTGGGAGCGGCGGTCTTGAGGGACTTCGGCTCGGCCTCCCAAGCCGTGCTCCTGAGCCTTCTGCTCTGGTCCGTGGACGCCGGGGTTTATTGGGCCGGTGCGCGGGCGCTCGGGCTGGGGGATATCATGGACTATCCGCGCGCCGTCCTGACCCTCTCCTGGGCGGGTGCGAGTTCCGCCATCCCCGCCGCCCCCGGTTCCATCGGCACCTTCGAGGCCGCGGTCGCCGATATCCTAGGCAAGTTCGGAGCCACGGCGGAGCAAGGTCTGGCCTACGCCCTGGTCTGCCACATGGTGATGTATTTGCTCGTCACGGGTCTGGGCCTGGCACTCCTCTACCGCGTGGGTCTTTCACTGGGTGATTTGCGCGGGAAGATCGAGAAGAAATGAGGATCGACCTCTTGTCGCTGCTTGCCTGCCCGGTCTGCGGGGCGGATCTGAAGTTCTCCTCGCTCGAGAACTTCCCGCGCCACGACGAGCCCGTCGAGCGGGGCACCTTGGCCTGCGTCTCCTGCCGCAAGGAGTTCCCCGTCACCGACGGGATCCCGCGCCTGCGCCCGCCGGAGGAGCTCTCGGCGCGCGCGGAGAAGACGCGCCGGAGTTTCGGCTGGGAGTGGCTGCGCTACCCCGGCTCGCGTCCCGGCGACAAGGACGTTTTTCTCGAGGAGACCAGGATCCCTCCGGATGAGTTTGCGGGCAAGCTCGTCCTTGACGCGGGCTGCGGGATGGGCCGCTATGCGAGCGTCGCCTTGGGCCTGGGATCCGAGGTCGTGGCCGTGGATATGTCGGAGAGCCTCCTGCGCGTAGCCGAAGCCGCCCGTGCGAACCACAAGCTCCATCCGGTCGAGGCGGACCTCCTCCACCCGCCGTTCAAGAAAGGCATCTTTGACCTTGTCTACAGCCAAGGTGTGCTGCATCACACTTCGGACACGCACGCGGCGTTCAAGGCCGTGGCCGCCCTGGTCAAGCCGAAAGGCCTGCTCTCGGTCTGGCTCTACGGCAAGGCCGGGCGCTACGCCGACTTCGCCACCAACCCAATCCGAGCCGGCCGCGAGGGCTTGGCGCTTCACCGCCGACTGGCGTGGTGGGTCGTGCTCCTTCGGCATTTCTTCAGCGACTTCGTGCGGGTCTTTACGACGCGACTGCCGGTGCCGGTGACCTACGCCCTCTGTTATCCTCTGACGCTCCTGGGCGCGGTGCCGGGGCTCAAGTATCTGACCTTTTCCGTCGATCCGGACTTCCAGGCGCGTCTCATCGAGAACTTCGACTGGGTCGCGCCTGCCTTCCAGTGGCATCACACGAAGGAGGAGCTTTCTGGCTGGTTCAAGGAAGAAGGCTTCACGGTTCTTGAGATCCTGCCGCATGGCCTCGTGCCCAAGCCTGGGGCGCTGGGACGCAAGCTCAGGGCAGGAATCTCTTCGCAGTGAGGAAGCTCTCCGTCGTGATGATCAGTGCCGGCTTCTGGCCGGCCTTCGGCGGGGCCGAGCGGCAGGCTCTCGAACTTTCTCGTGCTCTGGCCGCGCGCGGGCACCATGTCACCGTTCTGACCCGCCGTCTTGCCGGTCTTTGCGCGCATGAAGCCGTTCGCGGCGTGAGGATCCGCCGTTTGCCCGTGTTCGGTTCCGGTTCCCTCGATGCGTTTTCTTTTTTATTCGGCGCATTCGCCTGGCTCATGCTCCATTGGACCGAGTGGGACGCCGTTCATGTCCATCTCGCCGGGTCACCGGCCTTGGCCGCGGCCCTGGCCGGGCGCCTGCTCGACCGCCCCGTCCTCGTCAAGCTCGGCGGAGGGCGCGGCATCGGGGAGCTGGCGGCCTCATCCCGGACGGTCTGGGGGCGGGCCAAGCTCCGCGCTCTTGGGGCACTGCGGCCGCGCTTGCTCGCCGTGGTCGCCGACCTGGCCGAGGAGGCTCGTGAGTTCTTGGGTCCTGTCCCGATAGAGATATTGCCCAACGGCGTTGACACCGCGCGCTTTGCCGCCGTTGATGCCGCGCGCCGTCGATCTTTGCGCGTCGCGTACGGCTGGGGCGCCGATGCGCTGGTCTTCCTTTATACGGGGCGTTTCTCGGCCGAGAAACGCCTGGACTGGTTTCTGCGTCATTGGCGCGAGGCCGCGGGCGAGGGGGGGATCGCGGTCCTTGTCGGCGACGGCCCCGAGCGAGGCGCCATTGAGGCCGAAGCCGCCCTGGCGGGCGGGCGGATACGGATCCTCGCTCCGTGCGAGGATCTGGATGGGCTCTACGCCGCCGCGGACGCGTTCTTTCTTCCCTCGATATCGGAAGGGCTCTCGAACGCGCTGCTGGAGGCCATGTCCTCGGGTCTGGCGGTCGTGGCTTCTCGGGTCGGCGGCACGGCCGAGACGGTGGAAGACGGACGCACGGGCCTCCTCTTCGGCCGGGACGACGAGGCGGGCCTGAAGGAGGCGATCCGCAGGATTATCGGCGAGAAAGGCCTGGCCATTTCATTAGGAAGCCGTGCCCGGCAAGAGGTCCTTGCGCGCTACGCGCTCGACCACGTGGTCGGGCGTCTGGAGTCGCTCTATCAAGGTGGAGAGGCGTAAAGAATCGGGCCCACCGCGCGCACGGCGTAGCCGGCCGTCCGGAGGCGGGCGGCCATCGAGGGCAGCTGGGATTGGTCGCCTTCGATCTCCATCACCAGGCGAGGCTTGGAGGATAGAAGCCCCGGCGCTCCATCTAAAACCAGCTGGGCCGCGCCCTCGACGTCGATCTTCACGAGATCAACGTGCGCGATGCCCAACTCCTGGAGGATGCCATCCACGGTCTTGAGCGGAACCGTGATCGTGCCTCTATAATCGGCGTTGTCGAAGATCAGGGATTGGCCTCCCGAGACCAAAATATTGACGTGAAGCTCGGCGCGGCCTTCTTTCTCCGCTGCGGCCGCCTCGACGAGGTGGACATTCCCCGCGTTGTTGCGCTCGATGTTGGCGCGCAGACGCCGGGCGTTGTCCGGGAAGGCCTCGACGGCGATCACCCGTCCTCGCGGACCAACCAGGCGTGAGGCAAGGATCGTGAAGATGCCTTGGTGCCCTCCGACGTCCAGCACGGTCCAACCCGGCTGTGGACGGAAGGCCGGATCGTGTTCATAGGTGCGGTCGTACAGGATTTCCTTGACTAAGGCGTCGTCAATAAATAAACTTTACAATACGCGCCCAGGATGATATTCTTGG
>CAYHNV010000022.1:0-20312 GCA_964358065.1 uncultured Elusimicrobia bacterium
CCTGCGCCGCATGAAAGGCCACGGACGGGGCGGACGCCAGAAGATCGAGGGCGACCGGGTCGAGATGCTGTCCGGCGTGCGCCGAGGGCTCACGCTCGGCTCGCCGATCGCCCTTCTGGTTGCGAACCAGGACTTCAAGAATTGGGAGGCCGTCATGGGCGCGGCGCCGAGCGGCGCTCCCTCGCCGCGCCGGGTGGACGTGCCGCGCCCCGGCCACGCCGATCTTGTCGGCAAGCTGAAGTACGGCTTCGAGGACATTCGCGACGTGATCGAACGCGCTTCCGCGCGCGAGACGGCGATGCGGGTGGCTCTTGGCGCGGTCGCGCGGAAGTTCCTCGCGGACTGCGGCGTGGCCGTTGCCAGTCGTGTGGTCGCCATCGGCGGCATGGAGGATGTGACGGCCCTGCCCTGCGCGGTGAAGGACCTTAACGCGCGCCTGGACGCCGATCCCGTGCGCTGTGCGAACCCAGACGCCTCGGCGCGCATGGTCGCGCGCATCGACGCGGCCAAGGCGGCGGGCGACACGGTCGGCGGCGTATTCGAGGTGCTCGCCGATGGGCTCCCGGTCGGCCTTGGCGGCTACGCGCAGTGGGACCGGCGTCTGGAGGGGCCGCTGACCGGGGCGCTGATGTCGCTCAATGCGATCAAGGGTGTCGAGGTCGGAGGGGGCTTTGGCTGCGCGGCGGCGCCCGGCTCGAAGGTCCACGATGCCTACGAGCCGCGCGGCAAGAAGGTCGGCTACCGCTCCAACCGCTCGGGCGGGCTGGATGGCGGGATGACGACGGGACAGACGCTCGTCCTGCGCGCGGCGATGAAGCCGATCGCGACGCTGATGACGCCGCTCGACTCAGTGGACCTGCGTACGATGAAGCCCGCGAAGGCCCACATCGAGCGCTCGGACGCCTGTGCCGTGCCTGCGGCCGCGGTGATCGGCGAGGCGCTCGTGTGCCTGGTGCTTGCCGATGCGGTGCTGACGAAGTTCGGCGGCGACTCCATGCGCGAGATCCTGCCGAGGCTGAGGGCCTGGGTGAGGTGAGGACCGTGTATCTCACCGGCTTCATGGGGGTCGGAAAGTCCGCCGTCGGGCGTCGGCTTGCTCGCCGGCTGGGCCGGCCGTTCGTGGATATTGACGCCGCCGTCGGGCGGGAGGCGGGAGCGCGCGTGTCCGAGGTCTTTGCGCGTCGCGGCGAGAAGGCCTTTCGGCGCCTGGAGCGCTCGGCGCTGGCGCGCGCGGCGAAACGCCGCGGCGCGGTCGTCGCGCTCGGCGGAGGCGCCCTGCTCGACGCGCGCAACCGCAAGCTCGTCGCGCGCACGGGCGTGCTGGTGCGGCTGACCTGCGCGCGCCGGGAGTTGGTTCGGCGCCTGCGGCCTGAGCGCGCGAGCCGCCCTCTCCTTGCGGGCGGCTCGCTTGACGCGCGGGTCGCGGCCCTGCTCAAGGCGCGCCGCGCGGCGCACACGGGCGCGGACATTTCGGTGCGCACGACGGGCCTGTCCGCGGCGGCGGTCGCAGCGTATGTCGCGCGGAGGCTGGCATGAGCGCGGAGGCCCTGTTCGTCGGGGCGGGAGCGCGTCTGCGGGCGCGCGCGTGGATGCGCGGACTGTGCCGCGGCAATCGTGTCGCGCTGGTCAGTGAGCCGGGCGTGTGGCGCCGCTACGGCGCCGGCGTCGAGAATGCGTTGAAGGCCGCGGGCTTCGCCGTGATGCGGCGCCTCCTGCCGCCGGGCGAGGCGGCGAAGTCCTGGGGCGAGATCGAGGGACTGCTCAGAGTGATGCTCGAAGGCGGTCTCGGCCGAGACTCGGCGCTCGTCGCGCTCGGCGGGGGGGCGGTCACCGACGCGGCGGGATTTGCGGCGGCGATCTATCTGCGCGGCATCCCGTGGGTGAGCATGCCGACGACCCTGCTCGGCCAAATCGACAGCGGCCTGGGGGGAAAGACGGGCGTGAACTTGGCCGGCGGCAAGAATCTGGCGGGTGCGTTCCATCGTCCTGAAGCGGTCGTCTGCGACACCGAGGTCCTGGAGACTCTTCCGGCGCGCGAACGCCTCTCCGGCCTCGGCGAGGCGTTGAAGTACGGATTGGTGTTCGATCCGCCGCTGTGGCGGCTGATGACGCGCGGATGGGACGATCTCGCCGGCGGCGATGCGCGAATCACCGAGGAAGTCGTGCGCCGCGGCGCAGCGTGGAAGCGCAGGGTCGTCGCGCGTGATCCGCGCGAAACCAAGGGCCCGCGCGAATTCCTTAATTTCGGCCACACATTAGGCCACGCGCTCGAGTCCGTCGCGGGACTCGGCGTCCTGCGCCACGGCGAGGCCGTCATCTGGGGCATGCGCGCCGCCCTGCGTTTGTCGGGCAGGCTCGCGGGCCTGTCTGCCGCCGCGGCGCTGGAGGCCGACCGCTTCCTCGCCTCCGTCTCGGCGCCGATGCCGCGCCGCCTTGACTGGCGCCGCCTGCTTGCCGCCGCGCGCCGCGACAAGAAGACCCGCGGCGGCGACGCGCGCTTTGTCCTCCTGCGCTCGATCGGCCGCCCCGTCGTCTTGCCGGTTGCCGAGGATATGATCTTGGCCGCCGTTCTGGAGCTCCTCTCATGAATATCCTTGTTCTCAACGGCCCCAACCTAAACCTGCTCGGTGAGCGCGAGCCTTCCACATACGGCACGAAGACGCTCTCCCAGCTCGTGAAGAAGGTGCGCGCCCACGCCCGCAAGCAGGGCGCCGTCGTGCGCGCGCGGCAGTCGAACTCGGAAGGCAAGCTCATCGACATCCTTCATGCGCACCGGAAGTGGGCCGACGGGATCATCTTCAACCCCGGCGCATACGCGCACTACTCTTATGCCCTGCGCGACGCCGTTGCCGCGATCCGCGTGCCGACCATCGAGGTGCATCTCTCCGACGTGACCAGGCGCGAAGCCTTCCGCCGCGTCTCCGTCATCGAGCCTGTCTGCGCCGGCCGCCGCTTCGGCAAAGGTCCGCGCTCCTACCTCGAGGCGATCGATGATCTGATTTCACTTCTTCCGGGAATAGGCTGATGCCGCGTAACGACTCAGCCCGAGTCGATCTGCCGAACCAAAACTCGCACCGGTGCGAGTTTCGAGGCGCTCGGAACCCGCCGGCTGTCTGTTCGCCTCATGTGGGACGCCGACCGGACGCGTCACCGCCGGGACCGTGCGGGTTTGACCCGCGCTTAGCGGTCTTCGCCGACGATTTCGGCCATGCGTGGCCCTTGGGGCAATGGCCGCGCGTCGACCAAATCCCGGCGGCGACGCGTCCGGTCGGCTACGTAGAGAGGGTAACGGCGAGGAAACGGCGGGGAAACGGCGGGCGGAAGGGTCTTCGTCGGGATTTGGCGCGACGACGGCGTCATAGCCGTTATTCCGCCTTAAGCCGCGGAGCGCCGCTAAGCGCGGGTCAAACCCGCGCGGTCCCGACGGAGACCCTTGCGACCGCCGTTGCCCTGAACGGGAATCACCGCAGCACGGGCTGCATGTCGGAAGGTCCGCCGAGTTCCCGTCGAATGGGGGGCTGAGCAGTTACGATGCCGCGCGCTTTTTGCGTCATCCGCTTCGGCCTCGGGCTGACCGGCCTCGATGGGGCATCGTGCCTGGAGCGCATGCTCCGTCCGGGACTGCGCGGGTTCCTTATTGAAAAGGACGAGGACGGGCGTCGGCGTGCGTGGCTTGGCGCGGCACCCTTCGAGATGCTGACGGTCGAGAACGGCAAAGCGTACTGCGAGGCGAAGGGGCGCAAGCGGAGGCTTACAGGCAATCCCTTCCAGGCGCTCGGCGGACGCATCATGGAGTTCCGCGCGCGGGGGGGCTCGGCGTTCGACTGCGGGGCGGTGGGCCTGCTCGGCTACGAGATGGTGAGGCACCTGGAGCGGGTGCCGGTGAGGCCGGAGCGCTACGAGGCGGTCGTGATGCTGTTCGACGAGATGCTCATCGTCGAGGCGGGGCGGGCGACGTTGTGCGCGCTCGTGAGGAACGTTCGCGACCGCCGGCGCGCGGCGGCGCGCGCGAAGGAACTGCGCGAACTCCTGCGCTGGGCGCGGCCGGTGCCCGCCGAGCCGTCCCGCGGGAGGCCGTTGCCGGCTCGCGGGCGCCGCAGCCGCGCGGAGTACATGCGCGGGGTGAGGCGTCTCAAAGAACACATCCGTGCGGGCGACATTTTCCAAGGCGTGCTCTCCGACGACTTCAAGGCGCGGCTCGCGGCTGGGCCGATCGCGGCGTATCGCGCGATCCGCGCCGCGAACCCGACGCCCTACCTGTTCCTTCTTATGGGCGGCACGGATGCCGTGCTGGGCGCCTCGCCGGAGCGGCTCGTGCGCGTCGTCGGCGGGCGCGTACGCAACTGCCCGATCGCGGGCACGCGGCCGCGCGGCAGGACGGCGGCGCAGGACCGCGCGCTCGAGCGCGAACTGCGCGCCAGCGACAAGGAGCGCGCCGAGCACCTGATGCTGGTCGACCTCGCGCGCAACGACCTGGGTCGCGTGTGCGCGCCGGGCTCCGTCAAGGTCGGGCGCTATATGGTTACGCGGCGCTTCTCGAACGTGATGCACCTGGCCAGCGAGGTCGAAGGCCGCCTCGACGCGGGCCGCACCGCATGGGACGCGCTCGCCGCTTCGTTTCCGGCGGGCACGGTCAGCGGCGCGCCGAAGGTGCGCGCGATGGAGATCATCGCGCGCCTTGAGCGCAAGCCGCGCGGCTTCTACGCGGGCGCGGTCGTCCAGCATGATTTTTCGGGCAACCTCGACAGCTGTCTGGCGATTCGCTCGCTGTCTCTGTCGAAGGGCGGCAAGGCCCGCCTGCAGGCGGGCGCGGGCATCGTCGCCGACTCGGACCCTGCGGCCGAGTATGACGAGGTTCAGCATAAGCTGGCCGGCTTGCGCCGCGCGCTCGGGGGGCTTGCGGGATGATCCTGCTCCTGGATAACTACGACTCGTTCACCTACAATCTCTATCAGGCCGTGCGCGCGCTCGGCGTCGGCTGTCGCGTCGTGCGCAACGACGCGATGAGCGTGCGCGCCCTGCTGGCGCTGATGCCGTCGGGTCTCATCCTATCGCCCGGCCCGGGCCGTCCTGAGGACGCGGGCGTTCTCGTTGAGCTTCTTCAAAAGGCGCCCAAGGACCTGCCGACGCTCGGCGTGTGCCTCGGCCACCAAGCCATTGCGCTTGCGCACGGCGGGCGCGTCGTGCGCGCCAAGCGCCTCATGCACGGCAAGACCTGCACGATTCTGCATGACGGACAAGGCGTATACGTCGGCCTGCCGAAGCGCGCGATTGTCGCGCGCTACCACAGCCTCGTCGCGGCGGAGCCGCTTCCGAAAGGACTGGTCGTGACCGCGCGCGCCGACGATGGGTCGCTGATGGGCCTGCGCGTCGATGGTCGTCCCGTCGAGGGCGTGCAGTTCCATCCCGAGTCGGTCGCCACGCCGCTCGGCGTGAGGATGCTGAAGAATTTCCTATCAGCGCTGCGGCGCCGCCGGTCGGCGCGCGGCGAGCGGGTAGGAGCCCAGGACCTTCATGGAGCGCGCGGTTCGGCGCAACTGCGCGAGCGCCGCCTGCACCGCGGCATCCTCGGTCCCGCCGAGGCAGTCGACGAAAAATGAGTACTCGAAGGGGTTCGAGGTGATCGGCCGCGACTCGAGCTTGGTGAGGTTGATCGCGTGATCGGCGAACAGCTTCAGGCATTCCAGCAGGGCTCCCGGGTGATGCTGGACCGAGAACGCGAGACTGGTCTTTCCCGTCTCGGCGTCCCGCGGCGCGCGGTCCTCGCGCACGAAGGCGAGGAAGCGCGTGTAGTTGTCCTTGATGGCCTGGATATCCTCGGCGAGCACGGCGAGGCCGTAGGCCTGCGCGCAGCGCTTCGAGGCGATGGCGGCCTCTCCCGGGACCTTGCGCTCGGCGACCAGGCGCGCCGCGCCCGCGGTGTCGTACTCAGGGATGGTCTTCCAGCCGCGCGCGTTGATGAAATCGCGGCACTGCGCGAGCGCGATTGGATGGGAGAGGACGGCGGTCACGCCGTCAAGGCGCGCGCCGGGCCGGCCGAGCAGACAATGCTCGATGAGCAGGTAGGACTCGGCGACGGCGAACACGGGGCGCTCGAGCAGGAGGTCCGTGTTCACTCCGACGGGTCCGGCGATGCTGTTCTCGACGGGCACGAAGCCCGCGTCGGCGCGTCCCTGCTCGACGGCGTCGAACACCTGCTCGCTGAACGCAAAGCCCACGGGCTCGACGCGCGGGCCGAAGTGTTGAAGCAGAGCGGCCTCGCTGTAGGCGCCTAGCTCGCCCTGGAAGGCCGCCTTCACCGGCGCACCTTCGCGTCGACGGACTCCAGCGCCGCGAGGAGGCGAGCGCGCATGGGCGCGGCGAGCGCGTTGAAGCGGTTCATGTCCGCGAAGAGCTGCCACGAGTCGTTCTGCACCGTCTCCAGGATGCGCAGGAGGCGCTGATAGCCTTCGGTATCCGCGCCGGTCGTCTTCGCGCCGTAGGCGATCAGGCCGCGGCCGATGAAATGGGTGAGAACAAGTGAAGAGGCGATGCGCTTATCGTGCTCATGTGGAGTCATCTCAACGACCTCGAGCCCCTTGCGTGCGAGCGCGCGCTTGGCCGCGCGGTACGCGGCGTCCGTCATCCGCACGCGGCACAGGACGATCTTGCGGCCCTTCAGCGAGTCGGCCGCGCTGTCGGGGCCGAAGTTGGGGTGCGTCGCGAGCAGACTGACGCCCTTTGGAATCCAGCGCTTCATCACGCGCACCGGGTGTTCCTTGGCCGAGCACGCATCGGCGATGAGCGCGCCGGGCCTCACGAGGTTGCGCATCTTCTTCACCACGCCCTCGAACTCCGACATCGGCACGCATAGCACGACGATCTTTTGCGCGCAGGCCTCGGCGAACGTCGCGGCTTGCGCGCCCAGCTTCCGCGCGAGCCGCGCGTCGAGCCGCGCGTCCGCGACGAGGATGCGCGCGTCGCGCGCGAAGTGCTTCACGAGCAGGCGTCCCAGACGTCCGAAGCCGATCAGACCGACGCTCCAGGCGGTTGTCTTAGGCGCGCGATGAGGGGATTTCATGGTACTGCACTTCTTTGGAGTTCATGACGATGTGGCGGAACACGACTTCGACGAACTCCCCGTTCAGCCGGTGCTTCGCGCCCCACTCTTTGACGCGGTCGATCAGCGCCTGCTCGCGCTTGCGGTCGTAGATCGGGCTGCCGAGCTCTTTCTTGATCTTCGCGAGCTCAATGGCGAACGCGCGTCTCTTCGCGAGCAGGCGGACGATTGCGTTGTCGGTCGCGTCGATGCCGGCGCGGATGCGCTCGAGCGTCTTGGCGTGGTCCTTGGCCATGGGGATCATTATATGACATCCCTGCCACGGACGTCTTGAAGCTCCGCGCGCATATTAGTTCAATACCCTAATGGCGACGCAGAACGAAAAGCTCATCCTGGTGATCGATGACGATGAGGGCGTCCGCGATCTGCTGTCCTTTGCGGTCAAGAAGGAAGGCTACCGCATCGAGACGGCCGAAGACGGCGACGTGGGACTGCGCCAGGTCCTGAGCCTTCGTCCCGATCTTCTGATACTGGACCTGATGCTTCCGCGCTACGGCGGCTTCGAACTCCTGCGTGAGCTTCAGGGCGGAGATTGCGCCAAGATGCCCATCATCGTCGTGACGGGTCGCTACACGGATCGTTCCACCACCGACCTCATCCGCCAGGAGCCTAACGTGGTCGCACTCATGGAGAAACCGATCAACTTCAGCGCCCTGCTCCGCGCCATTAAGCGCAACCTCGCGCCTCGCGTTCCTCCCGACGCGCCGGAGCCCTGAGTCATGGAAGACCAACTCTTCGGCAGCCCCGCCGAGAAGCTTGTCCTGCTTGTCGACGACGACGAGAGCCTCCTGGATCTGATGGCCCATGTGGTCGCGAAAGAGGGTTTCCGCATCGACCGCGCGGTCGACGGCGCCGAGGCTCTCAAGAAGGTCGAGGCCCTCAGTCCCGACCTCCTGCTCCTGGATATGATGCTGCCCGGCGTGGGCGGCTACGAGGTGGTCCGCCAGATGCAGGCTCTGGGCTTCGGCTCCGTCCCCATCGTGATCGTGACCGGGAGGCAGATGGACCGTCAGAGCATCGATCTCATCCGCCAGGAGCCCAACGTCGCCGAGTTCATGGAGAAGCCCGTCCGTCCCGTCACCCTCGTCTCGGTTATCCACCGCCTGCTCAAGACCCAGCCTCCGCTTCGTTAGCGTGCTGCGACTCCTGGTCGGCGTCCTGCTCATCCCCCTCTCAGCGGCCCTCGGCTGGTCCGCGGCCAAGGCCCTGGCGGGTGTCGCGATGCGCTCCTCCGCAGCCGGCCCCTTTGTCGCCGGCATCGCGCTGACGACCGTCTCGTGGCTGGTCGGCGCTCACGTCATCGATCCGATCGGGCCGCTCGGCTGGGTGGGACGCCTGGCGCGCTGGTCTTATGTCGCCGGCCATGAGCTCGCTCACGCGCTGGCGGCGTGGTCGCTGGGCGGCAGCGTCTACGCGATGAAGGTCAAGGAGAAGGGGGGGCATGTGGACGTCTCCAAGTCCAATACCTTCGTCGCGCTGGCGCCCTACTGCGTGCCTATCGGCGCGCTGGCCGTGGTCCTGAGCTACCGATTGCTGCTCTGGATCAAGCCCGACTCGCAGGCCGACGCGCTCTTCCTGCTCCTTATGGGAGCCGCTCTCGCCTTCCACGCGCTGATGACCTGCCAGACCCTGACCGAGGTCGAACAGCCGGACTTGAAGGCCGCGGGCGGGAAGGTCTTCTCCCTGGCCGTCATCGGCTGCGTCAACGGCCTCTTCATCCTGGCGCTCCTCAAAGCTCTTTTCCCGGAGACCATCTCTTTCGGCGCGCGCGTGCACGAATCGGGACGGGCGGCTTATTGGTTCTGGACGGGCGCCTGGAAGACGGTTTTCCCGGCTCTGCGCGGCCTGGCGCATCGAGTCGGCCGATGAGCGAGTTGCGCCGGGAGCTGGGACGCAAGGCGTTCCATATGCTCGCTCTCGTCTATTGGGCGGGTTTCGCTCTGTTGGGCTGGCCGCGCGTCGGCTGGGTCATGGCCGCCGGGCTCGTCGTGGTCCTGCTCATCGAGACCGCGCGTCTCAAGGTCCCGAGGATCGAACGCTTTCTCGTCGGCCTCTTCGACGGCATGATGCGCGAGACGGAGCGCCGCCACTACAGCGGCATCGTCCATACGACGGCCGGCAGTCTTGCGGCCATGCTCATCGCGCAGGGCGATTCGGCCATCGTGGGCGCGGCCATCGGCCAACTGGCGTTCGGCGACGCGGCGGCCGCTCTTGTCGGCAAGGCCTTCGGCCGGACGAAGATATTGGGCGGCAAGAAATCCCTAGAAGGAACGCTGGCGTGCTTCGCCGCGGGCTATGCCGTAGCCATCGCTTGCGGCGTGAGTCCCGGCGCCTGCCTTGCCTCCGCCCTGGTTGCGAGCGCCGTCGAGCTTCTTCCGACCACGGAATGGTTCAACGACAACCTCTGGATGCCGACGGCCTCGGCGCTCGTCTTGGCGCTGCTGCGATGAGGATCCTCCTCGTCTGCCTGGACAATCTGGGCGATCTGGCGTTCTGCTCCGCTCTCGTGCCGCCGCTGCGGTCGGCCTTCCCGCGCGCGTCCATCTCGGTCTGGGCCAAGCAATATGCCGCGGGTCTCCTGCCCTTCATCCCGGGCCTGGCCCGCACTCATGCGTGCGATCCCTTTTGGGACCGTGCCCCCGGCTCGCAGCGCGGCTCGGTCTTGGGGTTCCTGCGCATCCTGCGCGCGGTCGCGGGCGAGGACTACGATACGGTCCTCCTGCCCAACACGCGCTGGCGCACGGCTCTCTGCGCATGGGCGGCGGGCATCTCCCGGCGCGTCGGCTTCGCCCAGCGAGGGGCGGGTTCGTGGCTGAGCGATGTCGTCGCTCCCGAAGGGCGTGACCGGCCGGTCTTGTCCGAGTGGTCTCGACTGCTCGAGCCGCTCAAAGCCGCGGGCGGCTCGATCTCGATCCATCTTGAGATTCCGTCTTCTCTTGAGCCGGCCCGCGATGAGATGCGCCGGCGCCTGGCTTCCGGCCGGATCATCGGGATACACCCCTTCGCAGGCGACGAGCGCCGCGCGGCACCCCTCCAGTTCTGGAGAGAGGTGCTCGCGGGACTGCGCGGCTCGGGTGTCGAAAAGGTCCTCGTCGCCGGGCGCCGGGATGAGGCTCGTGCGTTCGTCTCCCGCGTGCTTCGCCCCGACGGACTCGACCTTGTCGTCGCGGCCGAGCTCGCGTCAGGGGGGCTGACGCAGGTCCTGCTCGCGATCTCGCTTTGTCGGGTCTTCGTTGGAAACGATTCCGGCCTCCTGCACTGCGCCGCCGGCTTGGGCGTGCCGGTCCTGGGTCTTTATCTTCCCGGCGACTGGCCGCGGGCCATGCCTCAGGGCCGCGGTCCCTGGCGCGCGATCCGAGGCGCTTCGCCCCTCGAAGCCCGCCCGCAAGAAGCCCTGGTCTATATTCGGGAATTATTCGAGCGGTCGATTGAGTAGAATCGCTGGATGAAGCCCTCGCATGCGGCGCTGCGCGTCTTCGCGATCGTCGCTCACGCGCTCCTGCGGGGCCTGAGTTTTGTTTTTCTCGTTGCCGTACTGCTGGCGGTCGTCATCGGTGGGTACGCATACCGCCGCTTCAGCCCGGAGAATGCGCGCCTTCTGGCCATCAAGCAGTTGACCTCGTTTCTGCACCGCGAGGTCACCATCGAGCGGCTGGTTCTCACTCCGCGCGGCTTGAAGATCCGCGGCCTCCGGGTTCGGCGCGGCCGGGCTGGTGAAAACGACGACCTGCTGGCTTGCGACTCGGCCCTGCTCACGGTCAAGCTTCGACCTCTTTTGCGCCGCCGCCTCGAGTTCGACACCGTCCTGCTTCAGTCCCCGCAGATCTCGCTCTTGCGCGACGCGCAGGGGGCCTGGGACCTGGCCGACGTCTTCGGGTCCTCCGCGACGGCGCGGCGCGGCGCTCTGCCGCTGGCGGCCACCGAGATGGTCGTGTCGGACGGCGTGCTCCGCGTGGACGACCGCCTTAACGGCCGCAAGGCCGTTTTCGAGCAGCTGTCCTTGCGGGTCGACGGCTTTGATGAGGTGAAGCCCTTTCCCGTCGAGGTCTCCTTCGTCAGCGCCGTGAGTTTTGCCGCGCGCACCGTGACGACCTCTGTTTCGGCCTCGGGGTCCGTGGATTTGGCGGGCTTGCAATGGCCGAACGCGACCGTTCGCGCCACCCGGCTCAAGGCCCTGGTGGACGGCCTGGAGGTCACGGGCTCGGCGTCGATCCTCGGATTCTCCGCCATGCGCGTGGAGGCCGACCTCTCCGTCGCGTCCCTGGGGCCGGACCGCTGGCGGCGCTTGACGGGCACGGAGGACTCCCCTCTCAGCCTGCCCGCCACCCGCTGGCGCGTGAAGGCGTCTATTCCCGTTCCCGGCATGCTGGAGTTGGAGCGTCTGGCCATCGAGACCCCGGCCGGGACGGTCTCTGCGACGGGCATCGTGGATTTCGCCGGCCCCGCGTCGAACCTCAGCGTGGAGCTCGCCGCGCGCGACTTCGCGCTCGACAAAGCCTCCTCCTGGCATCCGGCCTGGGCGCGGCGCTCCCTCTCGGGTCAAGCGACCCTGCGCGTCTCCTTGACGGGCTGGCCCGGCCGCCTGCAGGCGCGCGAGGCGGAGCTCGCCCTGCGCGGCTTCGCTTCGTCCTGGGGCGAGCGGCGCCTGGAGGGCGTCGATCTCGACGCCACGGCCGCGGAGGAGTTCACCAAGGTCAAGGTGGCGGTCTCCAAGGGAAAAGCCTCCGGCTTCGGCGCGGTCTTCGAGGATATCTCCGCGGGCCTGAGCGTGGAGAAGCAGAATATGGTCGTCGAACGCCTGGTCTTCCTCTGGGGCGGCTCCCGGGTCAAGATCCGCGCCCGCGTCGAGCATCTGGCGGCTCCGAAGGAGGTGGTACTCTCGGGAACGGTCGACAAGTTGAAGTGGGAGGACGCCCAGCGCCTGGTGACGGCCATCGCGGCTTCCGTCTCCACGCGCACGCGGACCTCCGACGAGAGTCGGCCCTGGGTGCGGACCTTCAAGTACGCCATCCCGCGCGGCTTGCCCGACACCGTGGGCCGCGTGCGTGTCGGTGAACTCACGCAAGCCAACTTCTGGTGCAAGGACCTGGACCTGCTCTGGTCGCTGCGCGGCGTGACCCAGAACCTGGACAAGGCCGGCGGTTCTGCGCGCCTGCGCTTCGGTCCGGGCCGGGTCTCGGATGTCGCGACCATGCAGGACTCCCATAAGATTCTGCGCGTGATCTTCCTTCCCTATGTCTTCATGCAGAAGATGAACCAGATGTCCGTCTTCAGCGCCGCCACGGCCTACCCGAAGACCCTCGACTTCAACCTCATCGAAGGCGAGTACGCGGTGTCCAAGGGGGTGGCCGAGACGCGCTACTTCCATGTCGACAGCGCCCAGCTCGTCGCCTATGCCGACGGCACGGCCGATTTCGGGCGCGAGAAGGTGGACATGAACATCCTCACCAGGCTGACCGGCTATCGGGGGACTTTGCCCGAGTGGTGGGTGGACGAGGCGGGGCGCCCGGCCATCGGCTTCCGCGTCAAAGGCGACTTGAGCAGGCCCGAGCTCGAGCCCCGCTTTAAAAAGATCGGTGAGGGCGAGATCGGGAGGATGGTGGATGAGGGCCGGGCCCGCGCCAAGAAGCGTTTCGAGGAACTCGAGAAGCTCCAGGCGCTCTGAGACGGAGGAGGAAGACATGAGGATGAACAAGATGGACGTGCTGGGAATACTGCAGGAGCACGGAGCCGTGGTGAGCGGACACTTCCGCCTGTCCTCGGGCCTGCACACGCCGGTCTACCTCCAGACCGCGCTTGTCCTCCAATACCCTCATGTGGCGCAGAAGATGGCCAAGGTCCTGGCCGCGAAGTTCACCGCTCAGATCGACGTCGTCATCTCGACGGGGCTGAGCTCGGTGGTCCTGGGCCAGGAGGTTGCGCGCGTCAAGAAGTCTCGCGCCATCTTTACCGAGCGCGTCAACGGCGTCATGGCTTTTCGCCGTGATTTTCGCTTGGAGCGGGGTGAACGCGCCCTGGTCGTCGTCGACGTCTTGACTACCGGCAGGTCGAACACCGAGGTCGTCGCCCTCGCGCAGGCCTACGGCTCACGCGTGGTCGGCGTGGGCGCCATGGTGGACCGTTCCCAGAGACCGCTTTGCTTGGGCGTGCCCACGCGCAGCCTGGTCGACTATCCGCTCCAGGCGGCGCCTCCCGACTCCTGCCCGCAATGCTCTTCGGGCGTGCCGCTCTCGCCGTCGCGGCGCGGGCTGGAAGCGGGTTTGGACGGAGAGTGACCAAAAGCGACCGGACGGCGCTGCGCACGCTCCTGCTCTGCCAGGGCGTGCTCGTCGCCGGGCTGGCGCTGTCTTTTCCGTTCATGACGCTGTATCTGCACCAGAGGCGCGGCTTGCCCATGGGGATGACGGGTCTGGCCGTCAGTCTCTCCGTGGTCGCCACGGCCGTGGGTCAGGGCCTCGGGGGGGAACTCTCCGACTTATGGGGCTGCAAGCGGGTGATGAGCGCCTCCCTGGCGGGGCGGGTTGTTCTGATGATTCTGATGGCCCTGGCCATCGCTCTGGCCTGGCCGGTCTTCGTGATCGTGACCCTGCTGGTGTGCGCCGGTTTCTTCGGCAGTTTCTACGACCCCGCTGTGCGCGCCTGGATCGCCGGCGAGCATCCCGCGGCGGGGCGCGTGCGCGCCTACGGCCAATTGCGCGTGGCCACCAACGCAGCCTGGGCGGTGGGGCCGGCGGTCGGTGGTCTGATGGCGGGGGTCTCGTACGCGCTGATGTTTGGGGTGACCTCGGCGTTGTGCCTGGTCTGTCTGGGGCTTCTCGTTTGGGTGGTGCCGGACGCGCCAGCTTCGCGCACAGGAGAAGGCTTCGCCTGGGGTTCGGTGGCGTCTGTCTCGAAAGACAGGCGCTTCCTCGAATTCTGCGGGCTGAGCGTCTTGGCGGCGACGGTGATGGCTCATTTGGTGGCCCCTCTCTCGGTGCATGCGACGGCGCACGGCGGGCTGACGGAGCCGCAGGTGGGGCTTCTCTTCGCGCTGAACGGTATTCTGGTGGTCCTTCTTCAGCGGGCGGCGACGCGGGCGATCTCGGCGAGGGCTCTCACGTCGGCGGCGGTTTTGGGATGTCTACTCTACGCTTTAGGCTGGTCGTGGATGGGCTTCGCGCGGGGCTGGGCGCTGCTCGCCGGGGCGATGACGGTGGTCACCTTGGGTGAGATCGTGGTCTCTCCTTCTCTTCAGGCGTTGGCGGCGAATCTGGCCCCCGACCAGGTGCGGGGGCGCTACATCGGCTTTCATGGGCTGATGACCCAGCTCGGCATGGCACTGGGCCCCCTGCTGGGCGGCATCAGCGCGGAGCAGTTGGGCGGGCGCTGGGTCCCGGCGCCCTGGCTGGCCGTGGGAGCTTTGGCCGCCTTCACCGGTTGGGGCTTCTCGCGCCTCGGCCGTCATCTCAGGCCCGCGGAACAGGGCCTGCATCCTCTGGGGGTCTTATGATCGAACGCTATACACGGCCCGCGATGGGTCGTATCTGGTCGGACGAGCACCGTCTTCGCTCCATGCTGCGGGTGGAGGAAGAGCTGTTGAAGGCCCTGGCCCCGTCGAAGGCAATCCCTTCCTCCGAACTCAAGGCGTTCAAGAAGCTGATGGAGAAGTCTCTGCTGGAGGCTTCACGTCGGAAGGAATCCTCGGCCGGTCATGAGGTGATCGGTCTGCTCTCCGCGGTGGCGGGGGAACTGAAATCCAAGGCGCCGAAGGTGGACCGCTACCTCCATTACGGCTTGACTTCCTCCGATGTGCTGGACACGGGGCTGGCTTTGCAGATGCGGGACGCGTGCGATCTCCTTATCGCGGGCTGGGAAGAGGTCTCTCGGCGGCTCAAGGTTCTGGCGCGCAAGCATGAGAAGACGTGGATGGTGGGGCGCACGCACGGGGTGCACGCGGAGCCGATCACGTTCGGGATCAAAGTCGCGGGGTGGCATGCGGAGGCTTTGCGGTGTCTGCGGCGTCTGCGTGCGGCTCGGGAGACGATCTCGTACGGGAAAGTCTCCGGGGCGGTGGGGGCTTTCAGCCAGCTTTCGCCCGAGGTGGAGGCGACGGTGTTGGACGCTTTAGGGCTTCGCCCCGAGGCGGTCTCGACTCAGGTCGTGCCGCGCGACCGCCACGCGGAGTATTTCCATGCGTTGGTGCTGTCTTCGTGCGCGATCGAGCGTTTCGCGCTCGAGATTCGGCACCTGCAGAAGACGGAGATCCTGGAACTCGAAGAGCCGTTCTCGCAGGGGCAGAAGGGGTCCTCGGCGATGCCGCACAAGAGAAATCCGATCCTATGCGAGAATCTCTCGGGTTTGGGGCGTTTGATCCGTTCTCAGGAGTCGGCGGTGGTGGAGAACTGTCTGCTGTGGCATGAGCGGGACATCTCTCACTCGTCCAACGAGCGGGTCATATTGCCGGACGCGCACATCGCGCTGGACTTCATGCTCGCGCGGCTTGCGCATGTCCTGGATGGGCTGCAGGTCAACGCTTCGCGGATGAAAGTCAACCTGGAGAGTTCTCATGGGCTGGTCTTCTCGCAGAAGGTCCTTCTGCGGCTGATCGACGCGGGGCTGGGGAGGCTGGAGGCGTACGATCTGGTGCAGCGCAATGCGATGAAGACCTGGAAGGGCGCGGGGACCCTGCGCCAGACGCTGGACAACGACGCCGAGGTGACCAAGCGCCTCTCCGGCCACGATCTCGACGCTTGCTTCGACTTGGAGCCGTACGGTGCGTCCGCACGGGAGATATTGAAGCGGGGTGGGTGCCTCTAAGTGCGCGGGCGGCCTATCATGATTTTATTTGCGCCTGACGAATTGCTGTTAAACGTTGATAATCTCATGGCTTTCGAGGATGGATCGTTTTGTACCCGGAATTGTGCTGGTCAGTCTAATCAGCGTTAGGCCTACAAATATGAAAACTATCATTGCGGCCGGATTGATGCTATTCGCTTCACATGGTCACGCGCAAGAATTTAGTCTTCCCTTTAAGGGGCGCTGGTTTGTCATGCAAGGCGGTGATACGCTGAATGTGAACCAGCACATGGGCTTGCGCGCACAATGGTTTGGCCTCGATCTCATGAAGGTCGCAGGGCCGAGTCAACGCGAACTCTCCAGCACAGATACGCCCACGATTAAAGATTATTACTCGTGGGGCGAGCCCGTTTTGGCACCAATTGCGGGGAAAGCAATATCGACGGTCGATGGGCTCCCGGACAATGCGCTTGGCACCAAGGATCCGAAGAACCCCGCCGGCAACCATGTCGTAATCGCTGCGGCAGGTGCCAAGTATGTATTCATCGCGCACCTGCAGAAGGGATCGGTGAAAGTGAAGCCAGGCCAGCAAGTACTGGCCGGCCAAGAGCTTGGACTATGCGGGAATTCAGGCAACAGCGACGCCCCACACATTCATATGCACCTTCAAGATACACCCACCTTGAATCAAGGAAACGGCCAGAACATAATCTTTAAAGGAATTAACGCCGAATTGTCCGGAAAGATATTCACGAATGTGGACTGGCCATTGATTCGGGGGCTATTCGTTTGGAACTGAGGCCTAACCATTCAATTCTGCTGACCGCCGCCTCGTTTGGGTGGACAGTTGAAGCGGCGGCAGCAGATCGTCTGCGTTATGGCGCTGAAAGCATGAATACGGCAGATTTTGAGGAACGGGAAACGCCAGACGGCAAACGGCATGACGGCATGACGGCAAACGAAAACAACAGCGGATCGCGGGCACTTGCCTCACACCATAACACGCGCTTGAGCGGACGGCGGCCAGTAGGAGATCTTGATAGCCGCCGCCGCTCAGCGAAGCGTTAGACATACTAAGTGAGGCAAGGAACGAATTGATTAAAAAAATAGCAATTGGCACAGTGGTCTTTATCGTGGGGTTGTTGGTCGTATATTTTGTCCTACAGAAAAAGATGGGCCCACGATCACTTCTGGAAGACAGCTTTGAGTACAGCGGGCCACTACCTCCGCGTGGCAATGTTCTCTTGGGAAAAAGGATTAACCCGGGTGCTTACATCGGTTGGGTTGAATTGCACCTGGATAGAAATGTCCCGCACAAGACCCTCAGCGCGGCCATTACGCGAGCGGGCGGGAGAATCGTTGCGCAAACACCACGGCTTGGCGTGTATATCGTTCAGACTGTTCCTGGCGGTGAGAACGCTTTTTGCACGGCAATGCAAATGGGAGTCTGTGATGCAGTTATTCCGGCAGTTCGGGGCGCACAATGAGACAGTGGGATGTCTAACCAAGCGCTTAAACCGACCGCCGCTCATAAAGAATCTAATAGCGGCGGCGGTTTAGCGTTGCGTTATGGCGCTGAAAGCATGAATACGGCAGATTTTGAGGAACGGGAAACGCCAGACGGCAAACGGCATGACGGCATGACGGCAAACGAAAACAACAGCGGATCGCGGGCACTTGCCTCACACCATAACACGCGCTTGAGCGGACGGCGGCCAGTAGGAGATCTTGATAGCCGCCGCCGCTCAGCGAAGCGTTAGGCGCATCGATCCGGCGGAAGACATTGCGAGGAACATCATGAGGAATCGGCCGTTACTCTTAAGCCTGATCTTAACAGTATCTTCATTGGGATGCGCTTCAAATTTGAAAGCTTCCCGATCTCCTGTTGATCCGCAACTCCGCAAGGAACTCACGGCGATGTCGAAGTCCGACCAGGACGTTCGTCAGGCACTTATTGCCGCTGGTATGAGTCGGCCAAGCGAAGAGCTTATAGCCAAGATGATTAAGATTGACTCGGCCAATACGGAACGAATGAAGATAATTCTGCGGATACATGGATGGCCCGGGAAATCGATGGTCGGGGAAGAAGGTGAGACAGCAGCCTTCCTCCTTGTGCAGCACGCCAACCGTGATCCCGACTTTCAAAAGCAAGCTCTACCACTGATTCGAGAGGCCTATAAGGTTGGAGAGACTTCCGGTGAGCATCTCGCACTTTTGACCGACAGGGTGCTTGTTTCTGATGGGAAAATGCAACTCTATGGGTCACAGGCGGAAATAGTAGATGGCAAAATCATAGTGAAGCCAATCGAGGACGAATCCAATCTAAACAAAAGGCGTGCGGAGCTGGGGCTCCAACCAATGGACGAATACATAGCCCTTATGAAGAAGGTGTATGGCTTACCTCAAAAGCCGTGAGGAGCGCCTAACCAGGCGCTGCGGCCGACGCGCGCGGTAATGAGAACTTGTAGCGCGCGCGGCCGAGCGTTGCGTTATGCGTCCAATTAACGTTTACGGATAAACAAGGGGTCTGCGTAGACACAGCCCTGGGTCCTTGACTTGTATACACGTAATGTATTACACTAATTCTAGATGAGCATTCGGTGGGATTCCCACAAAAGCGAGTTGCTGAAACGCACGCGGGGCGTCTCGTTCGAGGAAATTCTTAAAGCAACGCCACTGGGCGCAAGGGAGAATCCGGCGAGGCCGCATCAGAATGTTCTCCTTTTCGAACTGCATGGGTATATTTGGATCGTGCCTTATGTGGAGCGTAGCGATGAGATATTCCTCAAGACTCTTTATCCCAGCCGGAAGTTCACGAAGAAATGGCGTCAGGGAGAGCTTTCATGAAAAAGATTAGGCTTAGTCGTAGCGAGAAGGCGATCGAAGCGGCATTAGTCCGCGGTGAATATCGGCCTGTGAAAAAGGCTGAATTTGACCGGATAGCCGAAGCCATAGCCAGGCGCAAAAAGGATGCCGTCCTAAATATCCGGGTCAATAGTCAGGATTTGGACAACATTAAGCAGAAAGCCAAGCAGATGGGAGTTCCATATCAGACATTCGTGTCGGAACTGATTCATCAGTACGCAGTTTGACGCATAACATCGGCTAGAGCGGACGGCGGCCGTGAGGAATGGCTTAATAGCCGCCGCCGCTCAGCCTAGCGTTAGCCGGACAGATATGAGGAGAAATATGCAAATTAAGTTCATCGGTGCGATCGTGGCCTGTTTCATTCTTTCGGGATGCGAGAACTACAAGAGCCAAGATCGTTATCAGCTCGTTTCGTCCGCTAACGGAGCAGTCTTCCGCCTCGATAAACAAACAGGCGATGTTGTCCAGGTTACAGACCAGGGTCTCACGCCTATCGGGAAGCCCGGAGATCCACTCGGAATACTAGGTGGCGATGTTGCAATGCCTGAGGAGAGCACCGTCGGGAAGTACAAGGTGAAAAAACTCCCTGAATACTGCAGCCAGAAAGATGCCAAGAATCTGAGCACTGCACAGCTCTGTTCCTGCATCAGCGCTGGATTTGATTCGGGAACCGGAAGATGCAAGTAGCACCCGCACAAATGGAATGATTCAACTTATCGAAGAAGACGTCGGGTCATCCGTAATTCTCAAAAAACATGCCGACATTTTTGGCGCGGCCGATAAACTCTGGCAGCTAGCATCGTCCTTGGTTTTGCCGGGGCCAACCAATGAAAAAGTCGACTTCCATGTGCGCTGGGTTGTGCTGGCGTACCACGCCCGGCAGTTGCGCGCCTTTCGTTCAGTTGTTCTTCTCCTAGAACGCGGCCTTGTTCCAGAAGCGCAGAAAATATTGCGACCAATGATCGAAACCCGCTTACACCTGCACTTCCTAGCGGAATCCGCGGACGCACCTACTACAGCTAGGCAGTATTTGATGTGGGAATTCGCAAACGACGAAAAGCTTCTCGGCTTCGTCAAGGAAGAAGAAAGGGCTAAGCATTCGGCCCTTTATAAAACGTTGAGTGAGCTATTCCCGGAAGAGAAGAAACGCCTGGGAACGGAAGGCTGGAAGCAGTTCACCAGACAGGGCCCACCCATGCTCAGCATCGATGCATTGGCGCAGAAGCTCAATTTCAGCGATTGGTACAACATGGTATATCGCAGAATTTCAGGCGCGATCCATGGATTCAATCTGCTTGCGTACGCGCGCCCAACGAAGGACGCGAAGATGTTCATTGTGAACCTCGCGCCAGTGGATGATGCCTTGGACCTAACGCTTGATGCGGCGATCGCACTGCTCGTTGACACTTCACTTCGTGTGGATGCACTGTTTAAACTCGGGAAGGAAAAAGACATTCGCGCTTTGGACGAAGAGCACGCTAAATGGCTCAAGGAGAAGTTGGGCCGTGCCGGCTAACCATTCGATTCTGCTGACCGCCGCCTCGTTTGGTTGGACAGTTGAAGCGGCGGC
>CAYHNV010000023.1:0-20233 GCA_964358065.1 uncultured Elusimicrobia bacterium
CCCGGTTCGAGCCTGTAACGCTCCCGAACCCAAATCCATAAGTTTTCCAAGCGACCGCCGCAGGCGAAGGGTGTCCGCGTGCGGGGCGTGGCCCAAACGGCTTCTGAGGCTTGGAAGCCGCGCGCGTGCCGAAAATTCAAGAGGCCGCTCATGCCCGATCGGATGCGCTCACGTTCCCGAAATTATACCTTGAAACTTGACATGACCTGGTCCGAAATCGGCCGTTTTCCAGCGTAGTGCCTACGTAGTGTTTTGGGGTCCAAACGGCACTACGAGACAGGACGAGCCAGGAAGTCTCTCGACGAGAAAATCAGCAACGTGATTTCTCGCAGCGGCGTAAATCAGTTTTCGAGACTGCTGCCTTCAACCGCTCGGCCACCCTTCCGTGTACGGGAGGGGATTTTAGCATACGTGCTTCCCAACAGTTCAGGTCATGGCGGATCGGAAATCGCCCCAGGAGAGCTGCACGACCGCGAGTCCCACCAGGACGGCGGTCTCGGCGCGCAGGATGCGACCGCCCAGCAGGCATGAATGCGTCTTGCCCGCCAGCTTCGAGCGCTCAGCGTCGGAGAATCCGCCTTCCGGCCCGACCAAGAGCACGATTTTTCGCGGGTCATTGGCCGGCGTCGGCATACGGACTCCCGCGTTGTCGAGGCACAGGCAGAACTCGGCCTCGGTCGCCGATGGGGAGGCAAGGAACGTATCAAGCGACGTCGGCACCTGCAGTTCTGGAAGAGAGCTCCGGCGGCATTGCTTCGCCGCGCGGATGATCTGACCGGGCCACGCGTGCGCCTTCTCGTGTTCCAGGCCATGCGCCGGAACGGATTGTTCGGTGAGCAGGGGAACGATCCGGGTCACCCCCATCTCCGTGGCCTTCTGCGCGACAAAGAGCATCCTCTGGCGCGCCAGCACGGCGCATGCGAGCGTGATCTCCACGGTCGGCTCGGGAGAGACGGCGAATCTCTCGTAGGGGATGGCCGTCCCGCCGTGATCGCTCAGTTGCTTCAGGCTGGCCCGGAAGAAGACGCCCGCGGCGTCCCGTACGGAGAACGCCTCCTTCGTGTTCACTTCGCGGCGGAGGAGCCGCGCGGCCATGCCTGCATCGAAGGTGAACGGTGTTCCCAACACGAGCGATGGAAACTCGAGCGGCCCGTCGGCCGCCGCGTCGTAGCGTCCCGTCGACGCATGCGCCTCACTCCGCTTGCGGTGCAACGATTGGCCGGGTCTTCGATCCCGGAAGGGGCGGAAAGATCTTGGCATGGGGCAAGAATACCTTTTCGCAAGCCGAGCACGGCGAGGAAGGCGAAGTCGACGTTCGTCATGGTTTGCGCGCGCGCAGAAGGCGTTCGAGTTCGGAGACCTGCTGGCGGGCGCGCGGGTGTTCGGAGGCGTCGTGGGGATTCTCCAGGACCCGCTCCCAAAGTCCGATGGCCTTCTCGTATTCGCCTCGCGCCTTGCGGGTGTTGGCGAGGATGGTTTTCATCTGTGTGGGGGTCTGCGGATCGTCGAAGGTTGTTTCGAGGAGCGCGATCATCTTGTCCGCCTGGCCCTTGTTCTTAAAGGCGAGGGCCGCGATGTACAGTGAATAGAGCGGTTCGCCGGGGTCGCGCCGCAGTCCTTCTTCCAGGAGTTCCACCGCCTCATCCGGGCGGTCCACGCCGCGAAACCAGCCCAGGATGCCGGCCCCATAAAGGTAGGCGCGGTGGAAGGACGGGTCCAATCGTACGACGCGCTGGGCCATCGTCTTGAGCTGGTCGTAGGAGCGGCCCGGGCGATCGGGCGGCATCTCCATGAGCCTGCCCGCCGCGTACTGCAGCATCTGGACCCACGCCAGGTCCGCGGCCGCGGCGCGCATCCCGCAGCTGGACAGGGCTACGTCCTGAAGGGAGAAAGGGGTCGCGGGCAGTTCGGAGAGCGACGGGAACCTGCGCGCTCGGGCGCTCATCTTCGAGCCTGCCGCCAGAGCGACGGCGCCGCAGAGCGCCGCGGTCGCGAGCGGTCTCGTCAGGCGCATTTCAGAACTCCTTCTGGTCGAAGACCTGCGTGGCCAGCGCCAAGCAGGCGCCGCAATAGGCCAGGGCGTAAATCGCGCCCCAGGCCGCCCAGCCCGCCTCGGGCGCTCCGGCATGCCAGGCGTCGCGGTAGTTGAAGTGCGTGAAGTCGGGTGCGATGTTGGAGAAGGCCGTCAGGCCGGCCCCCAGAAGGGCGTTGCCCGACTTCTTGCCCAGGAAGCGCATCTCGGCGGAGAAATGGCCCAGGACCCAGAAGAAGACGGCGAAGGCCATCGCGGCCGCTTCGGATGTCAGCGTCAGCGAAAGCAGGAGCGCGAGCGCCCCCATCACCGCCGTCTTCGCGAAAGAACAGGACCACGCCAGCAGGTAGGAGCCGTCCCCGTTCCAGCCCAACAGCTTGAGCAACAGCCAGTGCGCCAGTCCCATCGCCGCCATTGCGAGTCCGACGGCGGCCAGCGTGCCGAGGAAGCGTCCGAGCAGGTAGTGGGAACGCTTTACGGGGTGCGTGAGGATGAGGAAGACGGCCCGGCTTTCAATCTCCTGCAGGATCAGGTGCACGGTCAGGAACACGATGGAGACCATGGCGATGACTTCGTTGGCGGCCAGTCCCAGGTCCAGAAGGACCCGGGCGCGCTCATCGGAGGCCAGGGCCGAGACCACCAAGGCCCCCAACACCATGACCAGCCCGAAGAGGACGCAGGAGAGCCAGACCTTGTGGCGGAGGTGCTCCCGAAACGTGTAGTCGAAGACGGCCGAAATAATGCCCATGTCGCCCCCTAATCCAGCCTGATCTCGCCCACGCCGTCGGTGCGCCTGACCGATGCCGCGAAGGCGTCTTCCAAAGCGTTCGGTTTGCCACGCCACTCATCCTGCGTCATGATCTTGGCCAGGCGCCCGCCGCTCAAAATCCCGATGCGGTCGCAGACCTTCTCGACCTCTGAGATATCGTGCGAGGAAAAGAGCACGGTCTTGCCCTTGCCCTTGAGCCAGAGGATGAGCGCGCGGACTTCCTTGATGGCGAGGGGGTCGAGGCCGGTCACGGGCTCATCGAGGATGATGAGTTCCGGATCGTGAATCAGGGCCTGGGCGAGGCTGGCGCGCTGGAGCATGCCTTTTGAATACTCGCTGAGGCGTTTTTCCGCGGCGGGGCCGAGCCCGACCCGGTCCAGCATGTTGTTTACTCGCGCCTTTCTTTCCGGGGAGGGGATGCGCGAGAGGGCGGCGAAGAGGTTGAGGTTCTCGCGCCCGGTCATCGATTTGTTCAGGTAGGCCGCTTCCGGCGCGTAGCCGATGCGAGAGAAGACTTCGATGTCGGGGACCGGACAACCCAGGACTTCGACGCTGCCCGTCGTGGGCAGGTGCAGGCCCATCAGGAGCTTGATGGCGGTGGTCTTGCCGGAGCCGTTAAGCCCGAGCAGGCCGAAGACCTCGCCGCGTCCGACCTCGAGGTCCAGGCCGTCGAGTCCGACGGTCTCGCTCACGCGGCCGAGGTGCGAAGTGCGGTAGCGCTTGCCGACATTCTTAAAGGAGAGGGCGTTCATCGAGGGGGCACCTTTTGTGGTCTCACCGGGGGATGTTCTGGGACAGTCCGTAGCCGCAGACGAGGAGCAGCGCCGTGGCGGCCAGCCGCCGTCGGCGCTCGAAGAGCCGGGCCGCGTGCATCTCGGAGATCGTTTTCAGGCGGTTGCGTTCGGCCCGGGCCGCGCCCCACCCCGCCGCGAGCAGGGCGGCGGCGGCGGTCATCGTGCCGACGGCGGCCGCCGCGCAAAGGCCCGCGCCGGGGGTCGCGGCCGGCAGCCAGGGGAAAGTCCACGCGCCCCAGACCCAGCCGAGGGCGGCTAAGGCCGCGGCGGCGAGAAGATCGTTGACGACGGCGCCCAGCCACCCGCCGGCCGCGGTCGCGGCGAGCAGACCCGCGGCCCAGGCCGCGGCGTCTGGGGCGGAGGAGGGGTGCCTCACGGCGGCGGTCAGTCCGGCGGCCAGGGCCAGAAGCCCTCCAATCGTGCGCCGTCTTGCGGGCGCAGCCGGGGCGAGGGCCAGGGCCAGGGCCGCGAGCGCGGGCCATGTTTCGGCGGCGCCCAACAGCCCTTTCGCGCCGACGGCGAAGGCGATGAAGACGCGCTTGATGCGGCCAGGACGGGTTTCGCTGATCAAGGTCCGGTAGTTTTGCGCGTCGGGCAGGGGCCGGCCTTTGAGGAACGCCAACATCTCCTGCCGGTAGTCCTCGAAGAAATCGGCTTGCCATGAGATGACGGCTTCCGGTCGGACCGGAGGATAGATCAGCCGCATCAAGACGCGGCCTTGCTCATTGACCTGCCAGGGTCTCTGCACGAAGGCCGCGTTGGCAAGGCGTCCCGTCAGCCGCACGCCGTTCGCGTTCAGGCGCAGATGGGCGTTGACATAGTCTTGCGCCGTTTGGAGGATGGGCGCGGGCCAATCCGACGGGGGCAAAGGATTGAGGCGCAGGATCTCCTCGATCCAGATCGTGGACTCCGAATCGATGTCGGCCACGACGCGGTCGGGCTCGACTCTCAGAGAGACATGGACCGGGGAGATCGGGTAGCCGTGCATGGCGCGGGCGGGGGACGGCGCAAGCAGCAATAAGGTCAGGGCAATCATGATTCTCCCGACAGACGGCTCAAGAGCAGCATCGCGGCCAGCCCGGCTGCGAAGGCGACGGCCGATTCGATGTCGCGCTTGCGGCCCAGGCGCGGAACGATCTGAGACGCGCCGACGAACAAAAACGAGCCGCCGGCAAATCCCAGCAGCAGACCTGTCAGGACCGGGCCGAGACTGAGCACCCCTTCTCGTCCCAGCACCGCGCCGAACGGCGTCATCAGCGACCCGGCGACCAGAAGGGCACGCACGCGGCCGCGCGCATGCGCGGTCCGAGGAAACAGGCTCGTCAGCGTGAATCCATCGGCGAGCTTATGCAGGCTGGTGGCCGTGCCCACCGCGAGCAGGGCAGGGCCGCCCACGAGCGTCATGGCGCCTAGGTTCAGACCGTCGATGAGGGAGTGCGCGAAGAGTGCCGCGACCATCGAGGGAAGATGGGTTGCGGCGTCGCCGTGGATATGGGGATGGGTCAGTTCGTGGCCTTCGTGCTCTTCGGCGTGGCCGCGGTGCAGGGACCAGCCAAGCCCCAGCGCTCCAGCGGCGGCGGCCGCGGCGGCGAGGGGGCTGGCGCGCCACGCCTCGGGCAGGGCCGAACCGAGCGCGACGGCGATCAGGAGCCCCGAGCGGAAGGAGAGGATCCTGGCCATGCCCAGTCGCTCGAGAACACCCTCGGCGGCCGTGGTCAGTCCGCCCGCCATCGAGGCCGCGAACGCCAGGATCAGGAGCGCCGTTAACATGATTATGGAGGATAGATTATCAGATAGCGGCCAGGGAAGGATTTGGTAGCATCATAAGAGATGATCGCTCCCCTATCCTGGCTCGCCTCGGCCGACTGCTGGCTGTTGCTGAAGATCAACAGGGACTGGACCCATTCGAGCCTGGACGCCCTCATGCCTGTGCTCACGGACATCCAACGGGTCCCGTGGTTCCGCTACGGCGTGCTCCCCGCCGCTCTGGGATTATGGCTGTGGAAGGGGCGCAAGCGCGCCCTTCAGGTTCTCGTCGTGGCCGTCATCGCGGTTGCGGGGACGGATGTGCTGGCCTATCGCGTGCTCAAGCCGTGGGCCGCGCGCCTGCGCCCCGAGCGCGCCGGAGCGGCCGTCGAACTGCGCAGTTCCTCGGGCGGGACCTACGGCTTCCCGTCGAACCACGCTTCGAACGCGGGTTCCGCGGCCGCGGTTCTCTCCGTCGCCTATCCCGCCGCCATGCCGGTCTTTGTCGCCGCAGCCGTGCTCATGGCCTATAGCCGCGTCTACTGCGGCGTCCATTATCCCGGCGACGTGGTGGGGGGCCTCCTGCTGGGCATTGCCGTGGGCTGGCCCTGGGCCCTGCTCATGCTGAGAGGGAGTTCGAGGAGAGGATGACGCCAAGGATCGAGGAATTGATCGGGCGGCTCGGGTCTGCCAAGGGGGCCATTCAGAGTGGGCGCCTGAGGGCGATGGGTTCGTGCGATCGGGGCGACCAGGTCGCCGCGACGCTTATCGCGGGCGCGACTCGAATGGCGGGGCTGTCCAATGCGGTCGCGCTCCTGTGCCGGTACGGGCGCGGCGTCCAGTCCGAGTCTCTGGTCAGGTCCATGGTGGTGACCGCGCTGGCCATGTGTTGGGCGGTCTCGGTGGAGGACTTGGGAGAGGCCCTGGGCAAGGAGGCCGACGAACTCCAGGCATGGAGGTCCGAAGATGCGGCCGCGCCGACGCCCGACCGGCTCGAGCTCGTGGGTCTTACCGACTCGGAGTGCGAGGCGGCGGAAGCGGTGCTCAGACGGATGGAGTTGTCGTCGACGGGCACTGTTCTCGTGGCTGTGGGGAAGGGCGCGACTCCGGAGGAGGCCCTATTGGCCGCCAATCGCGCGATGGCCGCGGCCTTGTGGGCCCTGGAGAAGCGCTGGCCCGGGACCTTCACGGCTCTGCCGTTCTCCGGCGCGGCGCCGCCTGGGGCGAAGACGCCGTTCATTAGTTCTTGAAATCCGTCATCACTTGCGCCGTGTAGGGCAGGGACTTGTAGTGGTCCTGGAGAGGCTTGACGCCCATGGTCGCCCCCTGCAGGACCGCGATGGCGTGCACGGCCGCGTTCACGCTGCGGATATTGGTGATGCAGGGGATGTCCAGTTCGAGAGCGGTGCGGCGTATCGAGTAGCCGTCCGTGCGCGCGCGCTTTCCCGAGGGGGTGTTGATGATCAGGGAGAGGCCGCGCTGGCGCAGGAGGTCCACCACGTCGGGCTTGCCCTCGCCTATCTTAGCCACGCGCTGGGTGGGCAGACCGTGCCGCGTCAGGAAATCGGCGGTGTTGCGTGTGGAGACCAGCGTAAATCCCATCTGGCGCAGGCAGCGGGCGACGTGCAGGATATGAGACTTATCGTCGTCGCGCACCGAGATGAACACCGAGCCCGCGGTGGGCAGGCAGAGGCCCGCGGCCTCCTGGCTCTTGGCGAAGGAGCGGGGGAAATCCGAGTCCAGGCCCATGACCTCGCCTGTCGATTTCATCTCGGGCCCCAGGCGGGGGTCGACGCCTGGAAACTTAATGAACGGCATCACCGCCTCCTTGGTGGCGGTGTAGGGCAGCTCGAAGCCTTTGAGCGCGGCGGCCGGGACCAGTTTCTTCAGCGGCTTGCCCATCATCACCCAGGTCGCGATGCGCGCCACGGGCAGCCCAATGGCCTTGCTGACGAATGGCACGGTGCGCGAGGCGCGGGGGTTGGCTTCCAGCACGTAAATCGCCCCGTCCTTGACCGCGTACTGGACGTTCAGAAGCCCTTTGACCTTCAGGTGCAGGGCGAGCTTGCGCGTGTGCTCGCGCACGAGGGCGAGCGCGGCGGGCGGCAGCGAATGCGGCGGCAGTGTGCAGGCGGAGTCTCCCGAGTGGATGCCGGCCTCCTCGATGTGCTCCATGACCCCGGCGATCCAGACGTCCTTGTCGTCGCAGACGGCGTCGACATCGAGTTCAGTCGCGTCGGAGAGGAAGCGGTCCACCAGGAGCGAGGGATGCAGCGACGCCTTGCGCGCGCGTTCGGAGTAGTCGAGCAGAGCCGCGTCGTCGTAGACGATCTCCATCATCCGCCCGCCCAGCACATAGCTCGGCCGCACCATGACGGGATAGCCGATGCGGCGGGCGATCTTGAGGGCCTGCGCACCGCTGCCGGCGATGCCGGACTCGGGAGAGAGGATATTCAGCTTCTTGAGCGCGGCGCCGAACAGGCGCCGGTCCTCGGCCATGTCGATGGCTGAGGGTTGGGTCCCAAGGATGGGAACTCCCGCTTTCGCGAGCCGGGCCGCCAGGTTCAGCGGGGTCTGGCCGCCGAACTGCACGATGACGCCGTCGGGCTTCTCGACGTCGATGATCTCCATCACGTCTTCGAAGGTGAGGGGTTCGAAGTAGAGCCGGTCGGAGGCGTCGTAGTCGGTTGAGACGGTCTCCGGGTTGCAGTTGACCATCACCGACTGCCAGCCGAGCGCGCGCAGGGCCTTGGAGGCCTGGACGCAGCAGTAGTCGAACTCGATGCCCTGGCCGATGCGGTTGGGTCCCGAGCCGAGGATCACGACCTTCTTCTTGCCGTCTTTGGCGGGCAGGAGGTCTCCAGTCTCCTCGTATGTCGAGTAGAAGTAGGGAGTTGTCGAGGGGAACTCCCCGGCGCAGGTGTCGATGAGCTTGTAGGAGGGCCGCACGCCCAGGCGCACGCGCCGCGCGCGGACCTGGGCTTCGCTCTTGCCTTGGCAGCGCGCGATCTGGGCGTCGGAGAAGCCCAGCCGCTTGGCCGCGAGAAAAGTCTCCGCGTCGAGCGTCGCGGCGGCCAGGGTCTTCTCAAAATCCTTGATCTCCTTCATCTGGTGGAGGAACCAGGGGTCGATCTTGGAGACCTCGGCGATGCGCTCGACGCTCATCCCGCGTTCCAGGGCGGTCGCGACATGATAGAGGCGCGCGGAGCTGGGGCCGGCCACGCGCTGGAGGAGGGTCTCATCGTCGAAGTCCTCGCCACCCTCCGGGCCCGAATGTCCTTCGAGGCCCTTCTTGCCGCTCTCAAGGCCGCGCAGGGCCTTCTGCAGCGACTCCTTGAAGGTCCTGCCGATGGCCATTGCCTCGCCCACGGACTTCATCGCGGTGTCCAGGGGGAACTCGCCGAACTTTTCGGTCGCGAAGCGCGGGACCTTGGTCACCACGTAGTCGATGGCCGGCTCGAAGCAGGCCAAGGTTGCCCTCGTGATATCGTTGGGCAGTTCGTCCAGGGTATAGCCGACGGCCAGCTTGGCGGCGATGCGCGCGATGGGGAAGCCCGTGGCCTTGGAGGCCAGGGCCGATGAGCGCGACACGCGCGGGTTGATCTCGATGACCACGCGGCGGCCCGTTTGGGGGTGCACGGCGAACTGGATATTGCAGCCCCCGGTCTCGACGCCGACCTCGCAGACGATGCGCTTGGCCTCGTCTCGCATCTCCTGATATTGACGGTCGGTGAGGGTCTGAGCTGGGGCGACCGTCACCGAGTCCCCGGTGTGCACGCCCATGGGGTCCATGTTCTCGATGGTGCAGATGACCACGAAGTTGTCCTTGCGGTCGCGCATCACCTCCAGCTCGTATTCCTTCCAGCCGATGACGGACTCCTCGAGGAGGACCTTCTTGACGGGGCTGGCCTCGAGAGCCCGGTGCACGCGGCTTCGCAATTCGTCGAAATGGTAGGCGATGCCGCCGCCGGTCCCGCCCAGGGTGAAGGAGGCGCGCACGATGAGGGGAAATCCCAGTTCGCGCACGACCTGCTTGAGGTCGGTCGTGTCGGTGACGACGAATGATCTCGGCAGGTCCAGACCGATCTTCTGCATCGCCGCCTTGAAGAGCTGGCGGTCCTCGGCCTTGCGGATGGTCTCCAGGTTCGCACCGAGGACTTCGACTCCATACTTCTTGAACACCCCGCGCTCGGCGGCCGCGACGGTGAGGTTGAGAGCGGTCTGGCCGCCCAGGGTGGGGAGGAGGGCCTGGGGACGCTCGGCCGCGATGACCTTCTCCAGATAATCGGGGGTGAGGGGCTCGATGTAGGTGCGGTCGGCCAGCTCCGGGTCCGTCATGATGGTGGCGGGGTTGGAGTTGATGAGGACGGTCTCGTAGCCCTCCTCGCGCAGGGCCTTGAGGCCCTGGGTGCCGGAGTAGTCGAACTCGCAGCCCTGGCCGATCACGATGGAGCCGGAGCCGATGACGAGTATCTTCCTGATGTCGTCGCGCTTAGGCACGAAGGGCCTCCCGTTTGCGGGTCATGAGCGTTTTGAAACGCTCGAAGAGGTAGCGGCTGTCGTGAGGTCCCGCCGAGGCCTCGGGGTGGTATTGGACCGAGAATACGGGCAATTGCGCATGGGCCATGCCTTCCGAGGTCCCATCGTTGAGATTGATATGCGTCGTGGAGACCTCCTTGGGAAGGGACTTGAGGTCGACGCAGAAGCCGTGGTTCTGGGCGGTGATCTCGATCTTGCCGGTTTGCAGGTCTTTGACGGGATGATTGGACCCGTGGTGGCCGAATTTAAGCTTGTAGGTCTTGCCGCCCAGGGCGAGGCCCAACAGCTGATGGCCCAGGCAGATGCCGAAGAGGGGCAGCCGCTCGACAATAAGCTTGCGGATGGTCTCGACGGCGTCGGTCACGGGCTCCGGGTCGCCGGGCCCGTTGGACAAGAGCACGCCGTCCGGCTTGAGTTCCAGGATGGCGTCGGCGGAGGTGCCAGCCGGGACCACGGTGACCTTGGCGCCCAGCGCGGTCAGACAGCGCAATATCCCGTGCTTGACCCCGAAATCCATCACGACCACATGCAGGCCGCGCGGCTCGCAGCCGTTTTCGCCCCAGGTGTGCGCGCGTTCGCAAGTGACGACCTTCGCGAGATTCTGTCCCGCCATGGACGCAACGGCGCGGGCCTTGGCGATCAGCCGTTTGTGATCGCCTTCGAGTGTCGAGATGATGCCCCGCAGTGCGCCGTTGTCGCGGAGTTTTAGGGTCAGGGATCTGGTGTCGATGTCCTCGATGGCCACGATGCCGTGCTTCCTTAAAAAGTCGCCGACCGATTCGACGCACTCGAAGTTGGAGGGCGTCTTGCACAGCTCCCGGACGATGAAGCCGGCTAGGCGCGGGCGGTTGGACTCATGGTCGCGCGCGGTGATGCCGTAGTTGCCGATCTGAGGATAAGTCATCGCGACGAGCTGGCCGCAGTAGGAGGGGTCGGTCAGGATTTCCTGGTAGCCCGTCATGGCCGTATTGAACACGGACTCACCCGCGGTCTCGCCCGCCGCGCCGCACGCGCGGCCCGAAAACACGGTCCCATCTTCGAGCGCGAGCCAAGCCTTATCGTTCATTCGTAGCTCCAGGCAAAACTCGCACCGGTGCGAGTTTCGATGTTCGAACGTGCATAAGTCATGGTCGGGCGGTGCATGTTCAATGTCGGAAGTGTCTCATTCCCGTGAACACCATCGCCAGGCCGTGCTCGTCGGCGGCGGCGGTGACCTCGGCGTCTTTCACCGAGCCGCCGGGCTGGGCGATGGCGGAGATGCCCAGGGTCGCGGCGGCGTCGATACCGTCGCGGAAGGGGAAGAAGGCGTCGGAGGCCAGGACGAGCGCCTTCGGGCCGGGGTTGTCGCGCAGCCAGAGCTTGTACTTCACGCCCGACATGTGGACCGAGTCCACGCGCGACATCTGGCCCGCGCCGATGCCCACGGTCTGCTCGGGTCCGGCCAGCACGATCGCGTTGGATTTGACGTGCTTGCCCGCCGTCCAGGCGAAGCGCAGGGCCTTCTCCTCGTCGGGCGTCGGCGCCCGCTTGGTCACGACCTTCCAGTCCGGGCCCGCGACGGCGCGGTCGGGTTCAGTGACCAGCACCTCGTCGCCGATGGAACGGAACTGGAGGGCTTTGGTGGGAGGCTTGGTGCGCACGAGCAGGCGGATGTTGGGTTTCTTCTTCAAGATCTCCAGCGCCTCGGGCTCGTAGCCGGGGGCGACCAGAACCTCCACGAAGCGTTTAGACAGGAGCTCCGCGATGGCGCGGCTCAAGGGACGGTTGAAGGCCAGCACGCCGCCGAAGGCGGAGAGAGGGTCGCAGGCCCAGGCGCGCGCGAAGGCCAGTTCGATTTTCTCACCCGAGCCGATCCCCGCGGGAGTCGCGTGCTTGAAGATCGCGGCGGTGGGGATTTGGAAATCACTGACCGCGTCCCAAGTTCCTGATGCATCCAGCAGGTTGTTGTACGAGAGCTCCTTGCCGTGGATCTGGGTGAACGACATTCCGTTCTCATTGGCGTACAACGAAGCTTTCTGGTGGGGGTTCTCGCCGTACCTTAAGTCCTGGACCTTCATCAGCTTCGTGGTGAGGACGGGCGGGAAGCTCTCACGGGGGGCGTCGCTCCTCAAAGCCCCCGTCCAGGCCCGCGCGATCATGCCGTCGTAGTCGGCCGTGTGCTTGAAGGCGGCGAGCGCAAGCCGGCGGCGCGTCGGCTCGGTGAGGCGCGCCTGCGCGGCGCTCAGTTCCGCCAGGGTTGGGGCATAGTCGTCGGGGGAGGTGAGGACCGCCACGTCCTCGAAGTTCTTGGCCGCGGCGCGGATCAGGGCCACGCCCCCGATGTCGATCTGCTCGATCACGGCGGGGTCATAGGGCGAAGCGGTCGTTGCCGCGGTCTTGGCGAACGGATAGAGATTGACGGCCACCAGGTCGATGGGCTCCAGGCCGAAGAGCTCGGCCTCGCGGACCTGTTTGGGGTCGCCGCGGCGCAGGAGGATGGCGCCATGGACGTGCGGGTGCAGGGTTTTGACGCGCCCGTCCAGGATCTCGGGGAAGCCCGTCATGGTCTCCAGTGGTCTCACGGGCAGGCCGGCCTGGACCAGGACCTTGTAGGTGCCCGAGGTTGAGACAAGCTCGATGCCCAGCTCGTGCAGGCCCTTGGCGAACTCCACCACCCCGGTCTTGTCCGAGACCGAGATCAGCGCGCGCCGCACGCGGTTGGAGGCCTCGACCGCGGCGGGCTTGGCGGTCATGAGCGCCGCGGCGCGGGGGTAGATCCAGTGCTCTTGGGACCGCACGCGCGCGGCCAGGGTCTCCGGCGTGTCGCCCGCCAGGACCGGCACCGTCGCCTGCAGGACGATAGGGCCGTGGTCGTATTCCTCATCGACGATGTGGACCGTGGCGCCCGAGACCTTCACCCCCGCGGCCAGCACGCCTTCGTGCACCTTGCGGCCGTACATGCCCTGGCCGCCGAAGGCGGGCAGGAGCGAGGGGTGGATGTTGAGGATGCGGCCCGGGAAGGCTTTGAGCAGAGGGGCCTTAAGCTTCATCAGGAAGCCGGCCAGGCAGATCAGCCCGATGTCCCGCTTCTTGCATTCGAGCGCCACGAAGGCGTTGTATTCCTCGGGCGTGGGGTAGGCGGCGGACGGGACGAAGAGGACCTCGATGCCCGCGCGCCGGGCTCGGCGCAGCGCTCCGGAGTCCTCCTTGTTGGAGACGACGAGGGCCACCTCCCCGCGCACGCGCCCATCGGCGCAGGCGTCGATCAGGGCCTGGAGGTTGGTTCCTTCCCCGGATGCGAAGACCGCGATCTTTTCCATCAGGAGATCTCCACCTCGTGCTTGCCCGCGACGATCTCGCCGATGAGGCGCGCTTCGGGCAGGACCTTCTTGGCCAGTTCCAGGCTGTCGGGGCGGATGACGATGACCATCCCGATGCCCATGTTGAAGGTGCGCCACATCTCACTCTCCGGCACGTTGCCGCGGCGCTGGACCTCGGCGAAGAGGGGCGGGCGCTTCCATGCGTTCCTGCGGAAGATCGCCTTGCGTCCGCGCGGCAGGATGCGGGGCACGTTTTCGACTAAACCCCCGCCCGTGATGTGGGACAGCCCCAGGATGATCTTCTGGTCGGCGCGGAAGGCCGCCTGCAGGTTTTGGATGTCGTCGACGTAGATGCGCGTGGGCGTGAGAAGCGCCTTTCCCCATTTGGCAAGGTCCTTGCCTTTGAAGACCTGACGGACCAGGGAATATCCATTGGAGTGCAACCCCGAGGACGGCAGGCCGATGATGAGGTCTCCGGGGAATATTTTGGTGCCGTTGATGGCCTCGGAGCGCTTGACGATGCCGACCGCGAAGCCGGCCAGGTCGTACTCGCCCTCCGGGTACATGCCGGGCATCTCCGCGGTCTCGCCGCCGAGGAGCACGCAGCGGCCCTGGCGGCAGCCCTCCATGATGCCGGCGATGATGCGTTTGGAACGCTTCAGCGCCAGCTTGCCCGTGGCGTAGTAGTCGAGGAAGATGAGGGGCTTGGCGCCGCAGGTGACCAGGTCGTTGACGGACATGGCCACCAGGTCGATGCCGATGGTGTCGTGCTTGTCGAGGGCGAAGGCCAGTTTCAGCTTGGTCCCCACGCCGTCGGTGCAGGCCACCAGGTCCCAGGGGCCCGAGCCGTCCAGGTCGAGCGGGAAGAGGCCCGCGAAGCCGCCGATGGCCGGGGCCTTCTTCTGGATGTGGTCGACGAGCTTGTCGGCCAGGTCGATGTCCACGCCGGACTTGCGATAGGTGAGGGCGGTGCTCGCCATTATTTCGGCTCCTTGCGGCTTCCCGGCTTGATGAACGAAGCGCCTGACTTGCAGAGGGGGCAGTTGTCGGGCTTCCAACTCGGCGCCGAGGCGGTCCAGAGTGCGGCGTAGGGCACGCCGAGGGCGGACTTGCCTTCGGAGCGGTCGACGATGGAGCCCGCGGCGACGACCTCGGCGCCGGCCGCGCGCAGCACCTCGAAGACTTCCTTGGTGGACTTGCCCGTCGTCACCACATCCTCTATGACCAACACCCTCTCTCCCCGGTCGAGAGAAAAGCCCCGGCGCAGGGTCATGACCCCATCCACGCGCTCGGCGAAGTAATGTCGTACTCCCAGGGCGCGGGCGACTTCGTGGCCGATGATGAGGCCGCCCATCGCGGGGGAAACGACGAGGTCGGGTTTGACGCCGAGCTTTGCGGCCAGGGCTATGCCGAGCGTTTCGGCGTGCGCGGGCTGGGCGAGGATGATGGCGGATTGGAGGTAATGGTCGCTGTGAAGGCCCGAGGACAGGAGAAAATGGCCTTTGAGGAGCGCGGCGTTCTCAAGAAAAAGTGCTTCGATGTTCATGCCGTTTCCAGAGAGCGTGGAGAGCAAGACTTCATCTCGGTGAGGATGTCCATCGCGGCCTTGCGCGGGTCCGGGGCATGGGTGATGGGCCGACCGACGACGATGAAATCGACGCCGAGTGCGGCGGCCGCTCCAGGGGTCATCACGCGGGCCTGGTCGTTGGCGGGCGCGCCCCGAGGGCGGATGCCGGGGGTCACGAACTTCATGTCCAGATGGGGGAACTGCCCGCGCAGATGCTCGACCTCGCGCGCCGAGCAGATGGTGGCGTCGGCGCCGTGCATCCAGCCGGATTTGGCCAGGGATTTCACCAGCGTCGGCACGCGCGCGCCGGGGTGAAATATCCGGACGTCCTTGGCAGTCATGCTCGTGAGGACCGTCACCCCCCAGAGCTTCGGGCGGGGGGAGACCGCGGCGGCGGCGGCGATCATATCCGGACCGCCCATCAGATGGATCGAGACCGCGTCCACGCCCAGCTTCTGCGCCTCGTGCACCGCGTGCGCCACGGTCTGCGGGATGTCGTGGAGCTTGAGGTCGAGGAAGATATTGCCGCCGTGGCGGCGGACCAAGTCCACAGCGCGCTTGCCGTGGGCGGTGAAGAGGCGCAATCCTACTTTATACCAGACGATGGCGTCCTTGAGCTGCCGGAGGAGGTCTTCCTCGCGTTTGATCGTGTCGACGTCCAATGCCACGATGACTTGCGTCATCGCCGTTCCGCCAGGCCTCGGAGGATGGTCTTCACGACGCAGGGTCCTTCATAAACGAGCGACGTGTAGAGCTGGACGAGGTCCGCGCCGACGTCGAGACGCTCTCTCGCGTCTTCGGCGGTGGCGATGCCGCCCACTCCGATGATGGGGAGCTTCGTCATGATCCGCACGAGTCTCACCAACTCGGTCGAGCGCTTCTTCAGCGGTCGGCCGGAGAGGCCGCCGGCCTCGCCATCCTCCATGCCCTCGCGAGAGACCGTCGTGTTCGAGATGACCAGTCCCTGAGAGAGGCGCCCCGCCGTCTCCACCAACGCGGCCAGGTCTTCATCAGCCAGGTCGGGAGAGACCTTCACGAGGACGGGCTTATGACCGGGATTTGCTTCCTGCACGGCTTCAAGGATGGCGGAGAGTTCCGAGACTTTTTGAAGGTCACGAAGGCCGGGGGTATTGGGTGAGGAAACATTAATGACGAAATAATCCCCGTGTTCGGCGAGGATCCGGAAAGTGCGCGCGTAAGCGGACGGGGCCTGTGAGGGTTCAACGCCTTTGTTGAGGCCGAGATTGATGCCCAACGGTACGGAGGGGTGTGGTTGGCAGGCAAGACGTCTTGCCATGAGCCGTGCTCCTTCACTATTGAATCCCATGCGGTTGACCAGCGCATGGGATTGCGGGACGCGGAAAAGGCGGGGGCGGGGATTTCCGGGCTGCGGTTCCAAAGTGACGGACCCGATCTCGATGAAGCCGAAGCCAAGTCCCGGGAGGAGATGAGCAAGCGAACCGTTCTTGTCGAAGCCCGCTGCCAGCCCCACGGGGTTGGGGAAGTTCAGACCGAAGACCGTCTTCTCCAGGCCTCGAGAACCGCGTCCCGTCAAAACCGACAGAATGGCCGCCGCCCCGGGAAGAGGGGCGAGCAGGGCCATCAGCCCCGAGACCTCCTCGTGAGCCCTTTCGGGGTCGAGCCGGAAGAGGAGGGGCTTGACCAGAGATTCATAGAGCATGGACCACGCGGCCGGCTGATAGGGTCTTCACCACGCGTCCCTTGAGGCGGCGGCCGGAGAAGGGCGTGTTGCGGCTGAGCGACAGGTAGGGGGACTGCGGAGTCCAGACCGCGTCGGGATCGATGAGGGCCAGGTCGGCGCGTGTTCCTGGGGCCAGCGTGCCTCGGTCCTTGAGACCGAGCAGCGCGGCGGGTGCCGCCGACATGCGTTCCACGACCTGCCGGCGCGAGAGGACCTTCTTATGGAAGAGCTCGGTCAGCACGACGGCCAGGGAGGTTTCCAGGCCAATGATGCCGAAGGGCGCCAGGTCGAGGCCCTGCGACTTGGCTGCGCAGCCGTGAGGAGCGTGGTCGGTCGCGATGGCGTCGATGGTCCCATCGGCCAGGCCTGCAAGCAGGGCCGATCTGTCGTCCTCGCGGCGCAAGGGGGGGGTCATCTTCCAGTTCCCGTCGTAGCCGGGGATCATGTCGCTGGTCAGCGCGAAGTGGTGCGGGCAGGCCTCCGCCGTGACGGGCACGCCGCGTTTCTTGGCCTGGCGCACGGCTTCGACCGAGGCTGCGGCGGAGAGATGGGCGAGATGGACTCGCGCTCCCGTGAGTTGCGCGAGCGCGATGTCGCGCGCGACTTGGACCGTCTCGGCCGCCCAGGGCGAGCCTTTGACGCCCTTGCGCAGGGAGTCCGCACCTTCATTCATGCAGCCGCCGGCTGAGAGGGTCAGATCCTCGCAGTGATCAATGACGAGCAGCCCGAGGTCCTTCGCGTATTCGAGCGCGCGGCGCAGGAGCCCGGCGTTCATCACGGGTCGGCCGTCGTCGGAGAGCGCGGCGGCCCCCGCGGCGCGAAGCCTGGCGAATTCGGTGAGCCTCTCGCCTTTGAGTCCCACGCTGACGGCGCCGGCGAAAAGGACCGTGACGAGAGCGTCGGCCTCGGCCTTGGCGCGGAGGAAGGCGAGTTGGGAAGGGTTGTCCGTCACCGGTTCGGTGTTGGCCATGGCCAGAATGGTGGTCACGCCGCCGCGCGCCGCGGCCATCGTGCCGGTGGCGATGGTCTCGTCGCCCTCGCGACCGGGCTCCCGCAGGTGGACATGCATGTCCACCAGGCCGGGGATGACCCAGAGGCCCTTCGCATCGATGGTGGCCGTGCCGGGGACCGCTTTCTTCTTCGAGAGGCCTGCGGCGACTTCCTTGATTTTCCCATCCACGATCAGGATGTCGCGTACGGCTTCCATCTTGCCGACCGCGTCGATGACGAGCCCGTTGGTGATGAGCAGTCTCCCGGTCATGCGCGCGCCTCGTCGCAGAGTGCGAGGACCGCCATGCGCACGAACACGCCGTTGGCGACCTGCTCCAGGATCAGCGAGCGCGGCCCGTCGGCCACCTCGGAGGATATCTCCACGCCTCGGTTCAGGGGGCCGGGGTGGAGGACCAACGCGTCCTGCTTCATGAGATCGGCGCGCTCGGTCGTGAGCTGGTAGGCCAGGGCGTAGTCGGGCAGCGAGGACACGAAGCCCTGCTCCATACGCTCGAGTTGGAGCCGCAGGACGTTGACGGCGTCAGCGCCCCGCAGGGCCTTCTCGACGTCATGTTCGACCGTCGCTCCCAGTTCCTGGAAGGCGTCCGGTGCCAGCGGGGTCGGTCCGCAGAAGACCACTTTGGCGCCCAGCTTCTTAAGGGCGAAGAGGTTCGATCTGGCCACCCGGCTGTGGCGGATGTCCCCCAGCACGACGACCTTGCGTCCCTTGAAGTCGCCCCAGCGCTCGCGCAGGCTCATCAAGTCGAGCAGGGCTTGCGTGGGATGCTCGTGCCGGCCGTCGCCCGCGTTGACCACGCAGGCCTTCACCGCCGGGGCCAAGTCCTCGAGGATGCCCGAGCGCTCGTGGCGCACCACGAAGTGCGTCACGCCGACGGCCTGGAGGTTGAGCATGGTGTCCAGCAGCGTCTCGCCCTTCGCCAGAGACGAGCCCGCGGCGGAGAAGCTTAGGACCGAAGCGCCCAGGAGCTTGGCCGCCATCTCGAAAGAGGAACGGGTGCGCGTGGAGGGCTCGGAAAAAAGGAAGGCGACGGTGCGTCCGGCGAGGAGGCCCGAGGGCGGTGATTTCTTGAAAGACGCGGCCTTATCGAGTATGGACTCGATCTGTGCGGGGCTCAGTCTTTCCAGGCCGAGCATGTCCTTGAGGCCCAAGTCTTTCGTCACGCGTGGTTCGGCGCAGCACGCCTGGACGATTAGACTATTTATGGAAGCAAGCGTCAAAGTGAGCCGCCCTTGGGCCGGCTGGCGGACATGCCCTTGAGCTCAAAGAGCTGGTCGCGCAGGAGCGCGGCCTGCTCGAAGTCGAGGGCGTCCGCCGCGGCCGTCATGCGGGCCGACACCTCTTTGATGATGGAAGGCAGGTCCTTGGCGTTGAGTGGCCGCTCCGTCTCGCGCAGGAGCATCAGGCCCGCGCGTTTGGCCGTGGTCTGGAACTCCTCCAATTCTTCGACCGCCTTGATGATGGTCTTGGGCGTGATGCCGTGTTCTTTGTTGTAGGCGACCTGCTTGGTTCGGCGCCGGTCCATTTCGCCCAAGGCGCGCTTCATCGAACCGGTGATCGTGTCGGCATAGAGAATGACCTGGCCGCCGACGTTGCGCGCCGCGCGGCCCGAAATCTGGATGAGCGTGGTCTCGGAGCGCAGGAAGCCCTCGTGGTCGGCGCCGAGGATGGCGACGAGCGAGACCTCGGGCAGGTCCAGACCCTCGCGCAGGAGGTTGATGCCCACCAGCACGTCGAAGACGCCCGCGCGCAGGTCCTTCAGGATCTGGATGCGCTCGAGCGAGTCGATGTCCGAGTGGAGGTAGCGCACCCGCAGGCTTTTCCCCGTCAGATACGAGGCCAGGTCCTCGGCCGTACGCTTGGAGAGCGTGGTGACCAGCGCGCGCGTGCGTTTTGCGACGCACGCCTTAATGCGGACGATGAGGTCATCGAGCTGGCCGACGCTTGGGCGGATGATGGTCTCGGGGTCGATGAGGCCGGTGGGGCGCACGACCATCTCCACCACCTCGCCCCGGGTCTTTTGGAGTTCGTAGCGGCCGGGCGTGGCCGAGACGAAGATCGTCTGGCCGGCCAACGCCTCGAATTCCGAGAACTGAAGCGGGCGGTTGTCCAGCGCCGAGGGCAGGCGCCAGCCGAAGTCGACGAGGGTCTGTTTGCGCGCGCGGTCGCCCTCGTACATTCCCCCGATCTGAGGGATGGCCACATGCGACTCGTCGACGACGAGCAGGTGGTCCTGGGGGAAGAAGTCGATGAGACAGTTCGGACGCTCGCCCGGGGGGCGTCCCGAGAGGTGTCGCGAGTAGTTCTCGATGCCGTGGCAGAAGCCGGCCTCGCGGAGCATCTCCAGATCGTAGCGGGTGCGCTGTTCCAGGCGCTGGGCCTCCAGGAGCTTGCCCTGCGCGGCGAAGGACTTCAGGCGCTGGGTCAGTTCTCCCTTGATCGCGGCGATGGCGCGTTCGCGCTCGGGACCGTCGGTGACGAAGTGTTTGGCCGGATAGACCCGCTCGCTTCCCAGGTCCCTGATGCGGCGGCCGGTCAACGCATCGAACTCGCTCAAGGCCGTCACCGTCCCGTCCTCCAGAGTCGCGCGCAAGGCGGTTTCCATGTAGGCCGGAAAAATATCAACGACGCCGCCCTTCACGCGGAACTTGCCGCGCGTGAACTCCATCTCGTTGCGCTCGTAGTGGATCGACACCAGTTGTGCCAGCAGTTCCTCTCGCGTGAGCTTCCCGCCGACCTCGAGGGACACGGTGCGCTTGGCGTAGGCCTCGGGCGA
>CAYHNV010000024.1:0-20006 GCA_964358065.1 uncultured Elusimicrobia bacterium
CGCCCACGGTCACGCCGGCGACGCCGATGGAGGTGGTGACGACGGCGAAGAGGCCTTTGCGTTTGGCCTTGATATAGCGGAGGGCGATGAAGAGTTCGAGGCTCATTGGACCCTCATTCTTGGCAAGCGTTTATTCGTGCTTGAGGGTGGGGAAGAGGATCACGTCGCGGATGGAGTCTTTGCCGGTCAGGAGCATGGTGATGCGTTCGATGCCGACGCCGATGCCGCCCATGGGGGGCATGCCCGTTTCCATGGTCTGCACGAAGTCCTCGTCGAGGAGGTCGGTCTCCTGGTCGCCGGCCTCCTTCTGCTTCAGCTGCTCGGCCAGGCGGTCGCGCTGGTCCTGGGGGTCGTTGAGCTCGGAGTAGGCGTTGGACAGTTCCACGCCGGCGGCGAAGCACTCGAAGCGCTCGACCAAGGACTCGCTGCCGGGCTTGAGCTTGGCCAGCGGCGTGATGGCGGCGGGGTGGTCGAAGAGGAAGGTCGGCTGCTGGAGCAGGTCCTCGACTTTCGCCTCCAAGATGCGGTCGAAGAGCTTGGCGCTGGGAGTTTTTTCTCCCGCGTGCAGGCCGAGTTTCTCGGCCAGCTTTATGAGCCCGGCGCGGTTGAAGCCCTTTCCGCCTAAAACATGCTCGATGGGCTCGCCGCAGCGGTCCTTCCAGACCTCGGGCAGGTAAAGGCGCCGGAAGGGGGGCTTGAGAGACACCTTTACTCCGCGCCATTCCACCTCGCAGATGCCGCAGGCCTCGGCGCACTCGCGGAGCAGGGTCTCGAAGAGGGCGGCCATGCCTTCATAGTCGGAATAGGCTTCGTAGGCCTCGAGCATGGTGAACTCGGGGTTGTGGCGCGTGTCGAGGCCCTCGTTGCGGAAGACCCGACCGATCTCATAGACGCGGTCCAGGCCTCCGATGACCAGCTTCTTCAAATAGAGCTCGGTGGCGATGCGCAGGACCATGTCCTGGTCGAGCGCGTTGTGGTGCGTGTGGAAAGGCCGAGCCGAGGCGCCGCCGGCCTGGGCGAGGAGCACCGGGGTCTCGACTTCCACGTAGCCGCGCGCATCGAGGACACGACGAATCGTCGTGACGATCTTCGCGCGCTTGAGGAACACCCCGCGCGACTCAGGGCTCATCAGCAGGTCCAGGTGGCGGTGGCGGTAGCGCGTCTCGACGTCGGTCAGGCCGTGCCATTTCTCGGGCATGGGGCGCAGGGCCTTGGCAAGCAAGGTCACGGATTCCACGGCAACGGTCGGTTCGCCCGTCTTGGTTTTAAAGACCGATCCTGACACCGATAAAAAATCACCCACGTGCACGTCTTTCTTGACGAGAGAGAAGGGCCGCTCGCCGAGCACGTCTTTTTTGAAATAGACCTGGGCATTGCCCGAGAGGTCGGCCAAGCGGCCGAAAATCGATTTTCCCATGTCGCGCAGTTCGCTCAGTCGTCCCGCGATAGACACCTTTTCAGCCGAGTGCGCCGCCGGTTCAAGGAGTGCCGCGCCCAGCCGCGCGACGGCGGAGCAGTCATGCCGACGGATGGTCCGGGCGGGATAGGGGTCCACGCCCCGGGAGCGCAGCTCCGCGATTTTTGCTTTTTTCAGCGACATCAACTCTTCCAGACCCCGGCCCTCCTCGGTCGTCTTCGCGGGCTCAGCCATTTTTTTCTTTCCTCGAAGTCAGGATGCCGGAGATCAGCTCGCGCAGCATTTTCGGGTCGAAGGGTTTTTGCACGTAGGCGGCCACGTTGGGGGCCATCTCGAAGAGGTCGCGCATCTTCTGGCCCTTGGCGGTCAGCACCAGGATGGGGATGTCCTTGGTCCTGGGATGAGACTGCAGGCGCATGTTGAGCTGATAGCCGTCCATCACCGGCATCATGATGTCCAGTACGATGAGGTTCGGCAGGGGCAGTTCAGGCTTGGCGGGTTCCATCCCCAGCTTTTCGAGGGCATCCATGCCGTGGATGGCGACGCCGACGGTGTGTCCGTCCTGTTCCAGCACGAAGCGCAGGAGGGTGGCGATCTCCAGTTCGTCGTCAACGACCATGATCTGGGCCATGGGGGTGGATTCTATCACATCGCGTCAGATGATATAATGCCGACCAATGGGAGAAGCCATCATCCTCATCGGCCACGGGGCCGCGGCTACGGACACGCCGCGTCCTCTCATCGCGGAGCTCAAGCGCCTGGAAGGCGAACGCAGTGCCCGCAAGGAGATGAAGAGGAGCCCTCGCGAGGCGGAACTCGACAAGCAGGTCCGCGAGTGGCCGCGCACCCCGCAGAACGATGCGTACAAAGCCGGCGTCGATGAGATCGCGAAGGCCTTCGCCCCGAAGCTGGGCGGCCGGAAGCTGGTCGTGGCCTATAACGAGTTCTGCGCTCCCGCCGTCGAAACAGCCATCGAGCAGTTGGTCCAGGAAGGTTTCACGCGCATCAGCCTCGTTTCGACCATGTTCACCCGCGGCGGCATGCATGCCGAGCACGAGATCCCGGAGATCGTGCTGGCCGCCAATTCGGCGTATCCCGGCGTGAAGATAGACTACGCCTGGCCTTTCGACCCCGACTTCCTCGCCGACTTCCTCGCGGCCCAGCTCCAGCGCGCGCTGGGCGTCTCAGCCTCCGCTTCCCTTCATAAGGGGTAATCCGCTAGAATGCGCCCTACCAATGGCCATTGAACAGACGCTCATTCTCATTAAGCCGGACGGCGCGCGGCGCTTGCTGACCGGCCTCACCATCGACCGTCTCGACGCCACCGGACTCGAAATGGTCGGCGCGAAGATGATCGCCATCTCCGAGAAGCTGGCGCGTGAGCACTACGCGGCGCTCTCCGACAAGCCCTTCTTCGAGAGCCTCATCAGGTACATCCGCGGCGAGTTCCATGGCATCCAGGACCATCGCATCCTCGCCCTGGTCTATCGCGGCGAGAACGCGGTCAAGGCCGTCCGCGCGGTCGCGGGGGCCACCAACCCCGAGCAGGCCGCCCCCGGGACCATCCGCGGCTCTTTCGGCCGCATCACCACCGCCGGTCAGTTCGAGAACGTGGTCCACGCGTCCTCGGACCCGACGGACGCGGCCCGGGAGGTCGCGCTCTGGTTCAAGCCCGAAGAGATACTCAAGTAGGGCGCATGCTGTCTGCGGCAATGCTTGTCCTCTCCCTGGCGGTTTCCGCCGCCCCCGTGCCGCCTGCCGCCGTGCTCAAGCATCTTCCGGGGGAGGCTGTCGACCTCCAGGCCGTGGACGGCTGGGCCTTGAAGGCGGTCTGGCTGAAGGCCGCGGAGGGCCGGCCGACTCTCCTGCTCCTGCACGGCACCGGACAGCGCAAGGAGGACTGGCGTCTTTTCGCGCGTGCCCTGGCCAAGGCGGGCTGCGGCTACATGGCGGTGGACCTGCGCGGGCACGGTGAGAGCCGGACCTCGCCCTCCGGCGAGGAGCTTTCATACAAGAAGCTGCGCGCGACCAAGCTGGTCAACGATTATGCGGATATGACCCGCGATGCCGAGGCCGCGGTGGCCTACCTCGCGCTCCAGGGCGTGCCCGAGGAGACGATCGGCGTGGCCGGGGCCGAGGTCGGGGGCAGCGTCGGCGTGAAGTACGCAGCCGTCCATCCCCGGGTGCCGTTCGTGATCATGCTCTCCCCGGGCCTGGCCTGGCAGGAGATCCCTCTCGTCAACGCGGTGCGGGCCTTCAAGGGCCGCAACACGCCGCTCTTGATGGTTCACTCCGACAAGGACAAGCGCTCATCGAGGGAGACGCCTCTGCTCTATGCCTTCGCCAAGAACGCGGTCGGTGAGAAGAACACCACGCTGTTCGTGGTCCCCGAGGAACGCGGCACGCGCCTGCTCAAGGCGAATAAGGGCCTCTCCGCGCGCGTGATTGCCTGGGTCGCCAACCCCATTGCCCCCGAGCCTCCGGCTGTGTCGACCGAGGCGGCGTCCGCAGTCGAGACGGACACGGCGCCCGCGTTCGGCTTCGAGCCGGATGCGGACGTCTCGGACTAAGGTGGCGCTCCTCTCGGCCCGGGCCTACGCGCGTCTGCCGACCGAGCAGGCCAACCGGCGCACGCGGAACATCGACCGCTGCTCCACTGCGGACATCGTCCGCCTCATCAACGAGGAAGATCGGCGCGTGCCCCTGGCCGTGGCCAAGGTGTCGCGCGCCATCGCCCGCGGAGTTGACGCCATCGCCGCTTCTCTCGCCGCGGGAGGTTCCATCTTGTTTTTGGGCGCGGGCACCAGCGGCCGCATTGCCGTGCTTGAAGCGGCCGAATGCCCGCCGACATTCAATACAAGCCGACGTGAGATTCGTGCCGAGATCGCCGGTGGTCCTCGTTCGGTGTTTCGTGCCAAGGAGGGGGCTGAAGATGACCCGGTCCTCGGCCGAAGATCCGTCGCCGGGGTTTACCGCGGCGACGTCGTGGTCGGCGTCGCCGCCAGCGGCGCGACTCCTTTCGTGCGCGAGGCCCTCGCCGAGGCCCGGCGCCGGGGCGCGGTTACGCTTCTGGTCACCTCGAACGGGCGTCCTCACGGCGTCAAGGCGGATATCGTCATTGTTCCAGACGTGGGGCCGGAGGTGGTGACCGGCTCGACGCGCCTCAAGAGCGGCACGGCCGCCAAGCTTGTTTTAAACACCCTCACCACCGGCGCGATGATCAGGATCGGTAAGGTCTACGACCATTGGATGGTGGACCTCAAACCCACCTCGCGCAAGCTGCGTCTGCGCGCCGAGCGCATCACGGCCGACCTCGGCCGCGTGACGCCGGCGCGCGCGCGGAGCCTGTTCCGCGCGTCGGGGGGCAGCGTGAAACTCGCCGTGGTCATGGCCCGCCGACGCTTGTCCGCGCGCGGGGCCCGAAAGGTCCTGGCCTGCAGCGCCGGTTCGCTGCGGCGCGCCCTCCTGGAGGATGCGTTCATGAAAGGAAGTCATGCGAAGCGGAGCGGAGCATGAACGGACGACTTCAGATCGAGACCGTCTCAAGCCTCGTACTCAAGGGCAACCCGCTCGGCGACCCGCGGCGGCGCGAGGTCCCCGTCTACCTGCCGCCCTCATACGGGGCCAAGCGCGGCCGACGCTATCCTGTCATCTTCTATCTTCCCGGTTTCACCGGCACCGGACGCGGCTCGGTCAACTGCAATCCCTGGAAGGAGAACGTCGTCGAGCGCTTCGATCGCCTCATCTCCACGGGCAAGTCCCATGAGGCCATCCTCGTCATCCCCGACTGCTTCACCGCTTTCGGCGGCTCCCAGTATCTGAACTCCGGGGCCACCGGCCTCTACGGCGACCATATCCTTTACGAGTTGGTCGGATTCATCGAGGATAAGTTCGCCACGGTCCGCTCGCCCGAGGGCCGCGCGGTCTTCGGCAAATCCTCCGGAGGCTTCGGCGCGCTGACTTTGGCCATGCACCATCCGGAGGTTTTCGCCCACTGCGTCAGCCACTCCGGCGATATGGGCTTTACGGCCTGCTACGGCGGCGACCTGCTCAAGCTCTGCGGCGCCGTGGAGAAGTGCGGACGCTCGATGCCGCGCTTCCTGGCTGAGTTTCGCCGCTCACGCGACAAGGTCGGCTTCGACCACGGCGCGATCAACGCCTTGGGGATGGCCGCCTGCTACTCGCCAAACCCCAAGAGCCCCTACGGCTTCGACCTCCCAGTGGACCTGCGCACGGGCGAGCGCGTCCCCGCCGTCTGGAAGCGCTGGGATGCCTTGGACCCCGTCTTCGCCTGCGCCAAGCATGCCGCGACCCTTTCCCGCCTCAAGACCCTTTGGTTCGACGCGGGGACCAAGGATGAGTTCTTCCTCCATCTGGGCGCGCGGCGCCTGTCCGACGCCCTCAAGCACCTCAAGGTCAAGCACGTCTTCGAGGAGCACGACCGGGGTCACTTCGACATGGACGCCAGGCTCGACATCTCCCTGCCGCTCCTCGCTCGGCGCTGCGCGCGCGTGGGATGAGGCCCCAAGCTGCGAGAGCGGGCGTGCCGGCGCTTCTGTTCCTCGCCTCCATGGTTGCCGCCGCGGCGCCGAAGAACCCCGACACGCTCATCTACCTGACGCGCAGCGACGACCTGGGCATCGACCCGGCGCGCGTGTCCGACAGCTACTCCCGCCATCTGGCCGCCGTGGTCTACGAGACCCTGATCTCCATCAAGCCCGGCACGCGCGACGAGTTCATTGCGCGACTTTCTACCGCCGTTCCGTCATCCAAGAACGGCCTGGTCTCGGCGGATGGGAAGATCTGGCGTTTCCCCATCCGCGAAGGCGTCGCGTTCCAGGATGGGACGATCCTGTCGGTGGAGGACGCCCGTCTCTCCATCCTGCGCCGCTTCGTCGTGACTGGCTCCGAGGGCCTGTCCGACGAATTGCTCCGCGTCGTGCTGGGCCTGGACCCGGAGCCCGAGGCTCCTCCGTCCGCCGCGGAAATCCTCAAGAAAGCCTCGGAGGCGGTCACGGTCGAAGGCCGGGACCTGGTCTTCCGCCTGGCCAAGCCCTCAGCTTCCTTCCTCGCCATCCTCGCCGCCGACGGGTTCATCCTCTCTAGGGCGTGGTGCGCCGCCCAGGGCGACTGGGACGGCACGCAGGCGGGGCTCTCGAAGGTGGCGGGGCCGGACGCTTCGCGCGCGCTGCTGCAGAGCGCCCTGGGGACCGGAGCCTTTCGCCTGGAGCGCTGGGACCGCGCGGCGCGCCAGATCATCTTCACGCGCCATGACGGACACTGGCGCGGACCGGCGCGGCTGAAGCGGATCGTCGTCAAGGCCGTGCCGGAGATCTCGACGCGGGTGCTGATGCTGAAGAACGGGGACGCGGATGTGATCGCGGCCTCCATCGTGGAGGAGTCGCTCGTTCGAGGGCTGTCGGGCGTGAAGGTCTTCGACGGCCTGCGCCAGCCCCACCGCAATCCGATCATGTTCTTCAACTTCCGCGTCGAGCCCTCGGGCGATACGGACCTAGGCTCGGGGCAGCTCGACGGAGAGGGCATCCCGTCCGATTTCTTTTCGAACAAGGACGTCCGCCTCGGCTTCGCCCACGCGATGGACTCCGCGCGCTACGTGCGCGAGGTCCTGCGCGGGCGGGGGCGCGCGGCCTCCGGCTTCATCCCCGCGGGCCTTCCCGGCTATTCCAAGAGCGGCCTGGAGTTCAAGCACGACCGCAAGAAAGCCGCGACGCATCTTAAGAGGGCCTTCGGCGGCAAGTTGTGGGACAAGGGCTTCAAGTTCACCGTGCTCGTCAACACGGGCTCATCCTGGCGCCCGGCGCTGGTGGACATCCTGCGCCGCGAGTTGGCCGCCATCAACCCAAAGTTCCGCCTCGACACGCGCACGGTGGACTGGTCGACCTTCCTCGACCGCGCGGGCAAGCGCCGCATCCCGCTCTATATCCAAGGGGTCTGGGAGCCGGCGGGCGACCCGCTGCTCTACACCCGCGCGCTGCTGCACAGCCGCGGCCGCATGGCCCTGCGCATGCGCTACGCGGATCCGGAGGCCGACCGCCTCATCGAGGCCGCCGAGGAGGCCCCGTCGGAGGCCGAGCGCCTGAGCCTCTTGGCGCAGATCCAGCGCCTCGCGCGCGAGGACGCGGTCTTCGTGCCCGTGGCCGAGCCGCGCGGCGACGTGCTGCGGGTCCAGCGCGACTGGGTGAAGGGCTACCGCTTCAGCCCCTACTTCCCGGGCGCACCCGAGACCAGCGACTATTACGAGCTGTGGAAGGAGTAAGACCCTGAGCGAGCGTCAACCCGAGCCGGTGCGCCTGTGCTTCGTGCGCGGGGCCAAGGGTTCCGGCGTGACCCGCCTCGAGTGTCTGGTCATGCACCCGACGCTCAAGGAGAAGGCGCTCTCACAGCTCAAGAACCACCTGGGCTGCGGGGGCACCCTAAAGGATGGTATTTTCTATTTACACGGCGACCACCGAGACAAACTGGAGAAGTGCCTGCTCGGGCAGGGCTACAAGGTCAAGCGCGTCGGCGGCTGAGCGTCCGACCGCATTTGGTAGAATCCCGACTTTCCGACAGTAGGCTCAGGAGGCTCTCCATGCCCGCGACCCGTTCTTCCCATCAGAAAAAGACCGCCCGCGCCGCCGTTATGGCCGCGGCCCTGAGCGTGGCTACCGTCCCGTTGCTGCGGGGAGACGAGGGGATGTGGACGTTCGACAACCTTCCGATCAAGTTCCTGAAGGACCATTACGGCTTCGTGCCGACGCCGGAATGGCTGGACCATCTGCGCTTGTCCTCCGTGCGCTTCAACGATGGAGGCTCGGGGACTCTCGTCTCCAGGGATGGACTGGTCCTGACGAACCACCATGTGGCCCTGGGCCAGCTCCAAAAGATGTCCACTCCGGGAAAGGACTATGTGAAGGAAGGCTTCTTCGCCCGCTCTTCCAAGGAAGAGAGTGCCTGCCCCGACCTGGAGCTCAACATCCTCGTCGCGATGGAGGACGTGACGGCGCGCATCGTGCAGGCCGTCGACCCCAAGGCCTCGGAGAAGGACCAGAACGACCAGCGCAAGGCCGAGATTTCCCGCATCACCAAGGCCTCCACCGATCAGACCGGATTGCGCTCGGATGTCGTCGAGCTCTACCAGGGCGGCGAATACTGGCTTTACCGCTATAAGAAGTACACCGACATCCGTCTCGTGATGGCGCCGGAGATCCAGGCCGCCTTCTACGGCGGCGACCCGGACAACTTCACCTACCCGCGCTACGCCCTGGACTTCGCTTTCTTCCGCGTTTATGAGAACGGAAAGCCTCTTCAAGCCGAGCACTTCCTGAAATGGTCGGCGGACGGCGCCGCCGACGGCGAGCTGGTCTTCGTGACCGGTCATCCCGGCCACACCGACCGGCTGAAGACCGTGGCGCAGCTGGAGTACGAGCGCGACTTCGGCCTGCCGCTCTATTTGGAAGTCGCCAAGAAGAAGCGCGCGGACTATTACGATTACGCTCAGAAGGGCGTCGAGCAGGAGCGCCGCTCCAGGGACCGCATTTTCGGCATCGAGAATGCCATCAAGGCGGTTTCCGGCGAGTACGAGGGCCTGCTCGAGCCGGCGCTGATCAAGTCGCTGAAGGCCGCCGAGGATTCCTTGCGCAAGGTCGTGTCCGGATCCAGGGACCCGGCCCTGAAGGCCGCACGCCCTTCATGGGAGAAGATCGCCGCGACCCAGAAGAAGCTGGGCGAGCGCCGCCTGCAGACCGCCTACCGGCGTTTCGACGCGACCAAGATCGCGGGGCTGGCCAACGCCATCGTCCGCTACGCGGCCGAGGTGGCCAAGCCCAACGACAAGCGCTATGAGGAATTCCGGGAATCCAATCTCGAATCGCTCCGGTTCCGTCTTTTCTCGCCGGCGCCGATCTATCCGGATATGGAAGAACAACTTCTCGCTCGGACGCTGGAGGATGCGCTTTGGAAACTCGGGCCCAAGGACGAATTCGTGATGGCCGCCTTGGGCGGAGACGCGCCCGAACAGGTCGCCAAGAAGCTCATCGCAGGCACGAAATTATCCGACCCGGCAGAACGAAAGAAACTCGTCGAAGGCGGCGAGAAAGCGGCGGCTGGCTCGAAGGACGAGCTGATTCTTTGGGCACGGCGATTGGACCCCGTCTACAGAGCTCAACGAAAGTGGTATGAGGATGAGATCGAGAGCGTCATGACCGCGGAAGGAAACCGCATGGCCAAGGCGCGCTTCGCCGTCTACGGCAAGGGCGCCTACCCGGATGCCACCTTCACCTTGCGCCTCTCCTACGGCCGTGTGGCGGGCTATGATTTGGGCACGACCCGGGTCGCACCCTTCACCACCTTTCACGGCCTCTATGACCGGGCCATCGGCATGGGGGAGAAGCCTCCCTTCGGCCTGGCCGAACGCGTCAAGGCGGCCAAGACGAATTTGGACCTGGGCACGAAGCTCAATTTCATCACCACCAACGACATCATCGGCGGCAATTCCGGCTCGCCGGTGGTCAACGCGCAGGGGGAATACGTCGGGCTCATTTTCGACGGCAACATCCAGTCCCTCGTCGGCCGCTACGCGTACGAGGACACGCGCAACCGCGCGGTGGCGGTGCACTCCTCGGCAATCGTTGAGGCGATGCGCAAGGTCTACGGGATGGACGCGCTCGCAGCCGAGCTGACCGGTAAGACGTACTGACTTGCGGTTGACGGAATAGGATAGATACGGTATACTATCTATACTAAATGAATTTCGAATTCGACGAGCGGAAAAGCCAGTCCAACAAGAAGAAGCACGGCATCGATTTCACGGAAGCACAAGTATTGTGGGACGACCCGGAGCTGCTGGAAATCCCCCTCAAGAGCGCCGATGAGCCCCGCACCCTTTTGGTGGGACTAATGCACATTCGCATCATCTCAGTGCGGCGATCTCGAACCGAAGAGAGGGACCTATATGAAAGCTAAAGACCTAGACAAGCGCTTCGATGACGGAAACGACATCTCAAAGCACCTCGACTTGGCCCGTGCCAAACGGACCAATGAAGAGCCGCGGCGCGTGAATGTGGATTTTCCGGCATGGATGATTCATTCTCTGGACAAAGAGGCCGACCGACTGGGCGTCACCCGGCAATCCATCATTAAGGTCTGGATCTCCGAGCGCCTTGGCAGCCGACACGCATAGAATGGCGCTTTGCCGGTCGAACCAAGATCGATCCGAAATCGATCGGCGTGGGTCAATATCAGCACGACGTCGATACGGCGTTTTCCTTCGGCGCCGCGGCGCTCGAGCGAGGACTCGTCGCGAGGATGATCCCCGGGGCCGCATTCTGGCCGAACGACGTCCCCGGCATGATGATAAGCGGGGCTTGGCGCGTGTATAATGGACTGATGAGGATTATAGCCCTCGCCCTTCTGCTTCTGGCTCCGGCGGCTTCCGCCGGTCGCACGTCGGATGACGCCGCCGAGGCGGGCTTTCGCTCCCAGATCGACGTCCTGGGCGCCGAACTGTCCGCCGCGCTGTCGGCTTCCGTTTTCTTGGTTCCTGACGCGATGACGCCCACGCAGGCTCGGGCTCTGACGAAGACGAAGCTGGCGGGCTCCGGCGTGCCTGAGTCCTATGTCGACTCCGTCTTCGATGACTCGCGCACCGCGGTCATCGATGCCGTCACCGACCGTTTCGGCCGTCCGGCCGAGAGATTGCCCTACGAGCAGTACCGCAAGTTCTTCTTGACCGAGGACAACGTCGCCAACGGCGCCCGCTTTATGCGCGACCACCGCGGCCTTTTGAGCCAGGTGAACGGTCGCACCGGCGTGGACGCAACTCTGCTTGCCGCGCTCTCCGGCATCGAGACCCGCTACGGCGCCAGCGTCGGGACGTTTCCGGTCTTTTCGGCGCTCTACACCATCATGCTCAAGGTCCACAAGCGCTCGGACTGGGCCGCGCGCGAGGAGGCCGCGTTCTTGACAATGGCTTGGCGGCAGACGGTCGCGGCGCACGCCATCGTCGGCTCATATGCCGGGGCCTTCGGCTTTGTCCAGTTCATGCCCTCCAGCTTCAATGCCTACGCCGTGGACTTCGACGGCGACGGCCGCACTCGCTTGGATGAGTGGCCCGACGCCCTGGGAAGCGCGGCCAATTACTTGGTCCGGCACGGCTATGACTCTTCCTCCGCCTTCGAGCCAGGCTCGCCCATCGGCCGCGCCATCTACGCCTACAACCACTCGGACAACTACGTTCGGGTGATGCTCGAACTCCGCGCCGAGATACTGAAGCGCCTGCCTTAACGCCCGCCGGCGCTCAGGGGGCGCAAGGACGTGAGGAAGCGGACGAAGTCGTCGCGGAAGTCCAGGTAATCGGCCCGCGCGGTCATCAGGCGCATCACGAAGTAGGACTGCCCGCCTTGTGGGAGCACCGCGACGTAGTGGTGCAGCTCAAGAGGCGTCGAGGGGCCCTCGTCGGCGGGCAGGCGACGCGTCTCGGTCACCTCGAATATCCGGGCCAGTCCCGCGGGCACGCGCAGGGAGCGCACCGGCGTCGCGGAGCGCGAAGTCGTCTTGTCCGGGGCGCGCATCGCGTCCACGCCGCGCTTGACCGTCAGGAAGCCGGGAGAATCCTGGTCGATCAGGCGCACCGAGAGCGTGGCCCGGATCAGCCCGGAGGGGTCCTCGGGGCCGAAGACTCGGACCACGGTGCCCACGGGGCTCTCTTCCTCGACGGGATGCCAGCCCGAGCTGGGCAAGTCGCAGACGAATGTCCGCGCGGCGGGCGAGAACGCAAGCCAGGCCTCTTGGGGCTTTCCCGGCGCGGCCTCTCCGGGGATGACGGCCGCGCGAGCGGCGTTCTCGGCGGAGAGCAGCCAGTCCTCGGCGCGGGCCGAGGCCGGCGTGATCAGGACCAGGACGGCGAGGCTGATCTCAGTTCGCATGATCCTCTCCCCTCACCTGCTTCTCGCGAAAAGAGCGTTCCGCACGCAGCGCTTCCGCGGCGATCAGGGAGGCTTGACGCAACGCCTCGTTTCTGCCGGCATCCGGGACCTGGCAGGCCGGCGGCATGGCGAGCAGGCGCTTGCGCTCGGCCGTCTCCGCGTCAGTCGCCGCTTGCGCAGCGGCGTTGGCTTCCCGGGATGTCGCGAGTTCCGCGGCCAGAAGCGTTTCGAGCGTGCCCACGCGCCGGGCGCGGCGGCGGGCGGTCTCGGCCAGGGCGTCTTCGAGGGACATCCGGACACAGGCGCCGCGGGCGCGGGCTTCGAAGTCCAGCGTGCCGTCGGGCGTGCCGCGCCGCGGGTCCAGAAGCTGCAGGCGCGAGCCGGCCCAGGAACTCAGAGCCAGGTCGTCCGCTTCATCCGGCCGCTCCAGCCACTCGCGCAGTTCCGTGCGGCGGTCCAAGTCGAGGAAGCCGTCGTGGCCGAGATCATCCTTCATGCGGGCCGAGAACAGGAGGCGCGCCGTGCGCGCCCAGCGCTTGGCCGCGTAGGCCGAGGCGTCGAGGCGCTCCCGGTTCAGGCCCAAGAGGAGGAGCTGTTCCAGGAGTTCTCCTGCCTGTTCCTGCGTGGAGTAAGAGCCGCGGCGGCTGCCGTCGCCGAAGACCTTGGTCGCACCCCAGGGGCCGTTCTCCACGCGCGTTGCGACCGCGTCCTTGCGCAGGGCGTCGATCGCGGGGACCGGCACGCCCAGTTCGGCGTAGACCAAGGGCGATTCGCACAGGAGCAGAGCCTGACGGGAACCAAAGAGCCCGCTCTTGCGTTCCACATGGACCGCTCCGGGGCTGAGAGCCATCACGGGGGGGGCACCGGGCTTGGCCGCATCGACGACCAGGCCCGCGCGCAGTCCCGCGCCCGTGCGCGTTCCATCCAGGACGATCTGAGGCATGGCTGAGAGGACGGTGCGGCGCAGGAGGGGGAGGCAGTAATCCGGGGCTTTCCGGCCAAGGAGTTGGAGCAGGGCCTTGCCTTCGCCGGTGTAGGGACCCTCGGCGACGAACTGGTCGTATTGCTCGGCCACGACGACCGGGAGGATCGGCTTCGCGGGCTCCGGCGCAGGAGTCGCCGGCGGGGCTTCGAGCGTCACGGTCGTCACGGCCACGACGGTGGGAGTGGAGGCGGCCGGGGGTGTCCAGGGTTTAAAGACCCCGATGCCGGTCGCGGCGGGGGGCGCGATCGGAAGTGCTGTGTGCGCAGGCTCGACCGCGGCGGAGGCGGGCTCGGGGTCCCTCAGGGAGGAGAGCGCGGAGGTCCTGTCGAAGTGAGGGGGGTTTTTGTCGAGCGTCTCGAGTTCCTGGATGCTGAAGTAAGAGCGGAAGTCGCGGCGTGTGCCCACGCCGAAGACGGGCCAGCTTTGGCGCACGATGGTGCGCACGCTCTCGCGTTCCGCGTCCGTGAGCTGCTTCTCGCCTTCGCTGCGGTTGAGGATGAGATTGAGCTCAAGCAGGGCTCTCAGGCGTCGGGCGCCGGCCAGATGGGAGAGAAGGTGGGGCATCTCATTATGGGGGACGGGGGTCTCGGAGATCTTATCCCAGATCTTGCCGTCCGCTTGGAGATCGTAGCCGTTGCTCGTGAGAAGATCGCGGGAGAGCTCGTCGAGAGGCGCGGCCTTGGCATCGTAGGCCGCCGCGGGAGCGGCGGCGGAGGCGGGAGCGCTCAGGGCCGACAGGACGGTCAACGCCAGGACGACGCGGGAGATCATGCTTGGGGGAAGTGTACGGCGGGCTGATTATACAATTATTGCCCGAAAGAGCTCGAAAAAGGCATCATCGCCCGATGGCCGATCCCGCGCGCCTGGTCTTTCCCGGCTTCACCGTTGGAAAACAGGATTCCCGCGAGGCCGAGGACCTCGTCCGCCTCGGCGTCGGAGGCTTCTGCCTCTACCGCGGCACGCCCTCCACGCTCGCGGCTTTGACCGCGCGCCTGCGCCGCGTCGCGGGTCGTCCCCTGCTCTTCTGCGCGGATTACGAGGAAGGCCCTTGGGCTCATGTGAGCGGTTCCACGGCTCTGCCCACGAACCTGGGCATCGGCGCCTCGGGCTCGGCGGCTGCCGCGCGGGAAAAAGGCCTGATCACCGCGCGCGAGGCTCGCGCCCTGGGCATCGACTGGGTCCTGGCCCCGGTGCTGGACCTCGCCGGCGAGCCCGCCAACCCCATCGTGAATCTTCGCGCCTTCTCGGACCGCGCGGATGAGGCCGCGCGCCTGGCGCGCGCTTTCCTGGCCGGCCTGCGCGAGGGCGGGGCGCTGGGCTGCCTGAAGCACTTCCCGGGGCATGGGTCCACGCGCCAGGATTCCCACCTGGACCTGCCGCGGGTCTCGGCGTCCCGAGCGACGCTGGCGCGGCGAGAACTGGCCCCCTTCAAGGCCCTGGCGCGGGGAGCGGACTCGGTCATGACCGCGCACCTCCTTGTTCCCGCGCTCGAGCCTCAACGCATCCCCTTCACGCTCTCGGCCGCCGGACCCCGACTGCTGCGTTCCTGGGGCTTCCGCGGCCTGGTGACGACGGACGCGCTCGACATGAAGGCCGTCTCCGATCGTTTTGGCGAAAGCGAGGCGGCCCTCCTCGCTTTGCGAGGCGGGGCCGACATCCTGTTGGTTCCGCGCGACGCCCGAGCTCTCATCGCCGAGTTGCGCATCGCCGTGGCGAACGACTCCTCTCTTGCTCAACGCGCCGCCGAGTCGTGCCGCCGCCTCGACCAAGTGATTTCACGAGTGCCGGACCGCCGTCCGTCCGTCCGAATCGTCGGGAGCACATCCCATCGTCGCCGTGCCGTCGTTCTCTTCGATCAGTGCCTTGCTTGGTCGAGCCCATTGCGTGTCCGTTCGTTGAGCCGCGCGGTCTATTTCGAGCCGCAGGGCTCGCGTCCGCCCGAGGGCCGCGCGTTCGTCTCGGCCCTGCGCCGTTGCGGCGTGAAGGTGCGTCTTGGGCGGAGTGCATCGGCCGGCGAGACATTGGTGGTTGGGGTGTTTGTCGGTCCCCGCGCCTATTGCGGCCGCATCCGCCTCTCGCCGGGGGAGCGTGCGTGTCTGTGGACCGCGCTGCATCGCGCGCCCGCCGCCGTCGTCGTCTCGTTCGGCAGCCCTTTTGAACTGGCGGGACTGCCGCCTCGCGTCGCGGGGCTGTGCGCCTTCTCCCGCGCTGAGGCGGCTCAGGACGCGGCCGCGCGGGTCTTAGCCGACCGCCCGGCAATCCGTGGACGGATGCCGGTCATGCTGAAGGAGGAATCGTGGGTGAAATGATCGGTTCGTGGTTTCCCGGCGGCTCGGGTCTGACGCCGGCCGATTTCTCCGTCCTTCTCGGCGTGCTTGCGGCCATGTTTCTCATCGGCTGGTGGGGCGGCCGCGGGGTCAAGGATACGAAGGACTACTTCCTCGGAGGCCGCCGCATCCCGTGGCTGGTGGCCATGCTCTCCTTCGTGGCCACCGAGATCAGCGCCATGACCATCATCGGCGTGCCGGCGACGACCTTCCGGGAGAACTGGACCTATGCGCAGTTCTTCATCGGCTCGGCGGGGGCGCGCATGCTGATCGCCTTCCTGTTCATCCCCGCCTTCTACAAATACAACAGCACGACGATCTATGAGTTCCTCCGCGACCGCTTCGGCGTGCGCACCCAGTACACGGCGACGGGGTTCTTCTTCGTCACGCGCCTGCTCGCCTCGGGCGTGCGCCTGATGGCGGCCAGCCTGGCGGTCAGCGTGCTCCTCGGCTGGCACCTCGTGCCGACCATTCTTCTTTTCACCATCGTCAGCATGATCTACATCAGCTACGGAGGCATCGAGTCCGTGGTCTGGACCAACGTGCTCCAGGCGCTTTGCTTCCTCGGCGCGGGAGTGTTGACCATTCTGTTCCTCCTCAATCGCGTGGAGGGGGGGCTGCCCGCGGCGCTGACTCTGGCCGGTCAGGCGGGAAAGCTCCAGATCATCAACTGGGGACCCTCTCCTGCTGAGCCGGGGTTTCTGGTAAAGTTCTTCACCGATCCCAATGTCATCTTCGTCGCGATCCTCAACGGCTTCTTCGGCTCGGCCGCGGCCTTCGGGACCGACCACGAGATGATGCAGAAGCTGCTGACGGTGGAGACGCGCCGCGAGAGCCAGAAGACGATCCTCCTCTCCATCGTCGGCTCGCTGCTGACCTTGCTGGTCTTCATGGGCGTGGGCACGCTCCTCTTCGTCTTCTACAAGCAGAACCCCGGCATGGCCCTGCCCGATAAGCTCGACAAGATCTACCCGCACTTCGCGTCGGTCTCCATGCCGCCCTTCCTGCGCGGGGCGGTGCTGACCGCCATCGTGATGGCCTCCATCGACTCGCCCCTGGCCTCCCTGACCGCGGTCTTCGTCACGGACCTCTACAAGCCGCTGTTCCGCCGCGAGGCCGCCCAGGCGCATTACCTGAAGGTGTCCCGCATTTGCGTCGGGCTCTTCTCCGTCGCCTTGGCCGTCATCGCCTATGTTTTCAGCCACTTCGACAAGATGCTGTGGCTGGCCTTCAAGATCGGCGGGGTCACCTACGGCTCGCTGTTGGGGGTGTTCCTCCTCGGGCTCATGACGAAGCGCAAGGCCGACCGCGCCACCGCGGCGGCCATGGGGATCATGGCCGCGGTCAACGCCTCGCTGCTGGTGCTGTCGGAGAAGGGGATATTCCCGCTGGGCTGGAGCTGGCTCGTGATCGTGGGCACGCTCGGTACCTTCGGGGTCGCCTGGGCCCTGGGACCAATCCTGGATGCCGATAACGCGAGCCTGTCCGGCTCAGGTTCCTAGTAGAGCAGCACGCCGCGACGGTCTGTCTCGAAGTCTCGCGCGCCTTTGTCGAAGAGGTTGAGGAAGGCCGCGTCTGCGGCGCCCGACTCCCAGAGGCGGCGAAACTCATCCACGCCGACCATGCGCTTGGCTTCGTCCCAGCGCCAGGTGAAATTGTCGGGATGCAGTTCGCGCAGGGCCAGAGCGATGTGGCGGAACACCGCCAGCGGCCTCATCGCGTCGCGGTCGGTGACCGTCAGGCGCACGCCGCGGCAGGCCTGGCCCTCGAAGACGCTCTTGGTCGGAGTGCGGTCTTCCACCGAGAAACGCACCCCGTCGAGACGGCCTTCGAGGCGCGCGGCCAATTCCTCGGCATTGAGCCAGGGCGCTCCGATCCAGCGGAAAGGATGCGGCGTGCCGCGGCCGACCGAGAGGTTCGAGGCCTCGAAAATCCCGATGCCGGGATAGAGAGAGGCCGCGTCCACGCTCGGCATGTTCGGCGAGGGCGGCACCCAGGGCAGGCCGGTCTGGTCCTGCCACATCTCGCGCTTCCAGCCTTGGAGCTTCACCACGGTCAGCTTCGGGTGGGCGACCGTCCGGTTGTGCCAGAGCGCCATCTCCCCGGGGGTCAGGCCGTGGCGCACCGGCACTTGGAAGTAGGCGGTGGGGGTGATCAAGCGCAGCGTGGGGTCTTCCAGGATCGGCCCTTCGATGATGTCGCCGCGGATGGGGTTGGGGCGGTCGAGGACCAGGAACTCGATGCCGGACTTCTTGGACTGCTCCAGCGCCATGCCCATTGTCGCAAGGTAAGTGTAGAAGCGCGCGCCGATGTCCTGGATGTCGAAGATGAGCACATCCAACCTTCCCAGGTCCTCGGCCTTCGGCCGCATGCCTTCGATGCCGCCCGAGTAGAGGCTGATCACGGGGATCTTCCGTCCCCCGGCCGTGGTCAGTCCGCGTCCGACGATCTCGGATTCGGAGGCGGCGAAGAGGCCGTGCTCCGGCGAGAAAACCGCGACCAGGTCCACGCCCGGAGCTTCGGCGAGAATGTCGACGATGGACCGCCCCTTCTTGTTCACCCCAGTCCGGTTCGTGATCACGCCCACCCTCTTGCCCTTGAGGGGAGCAAAGCCCTCGACCTCCAGCACGTCGAGCCCGGTGAGGACCTCGCCGTGCGAGGGGCGCGGGGCTGGCGCGGCACAGGCGGCCAGGAAGACGAGCGCCGTCAAGGGCAGGGATGTCCTCATCGCTGTTTGTCGATGAGCACGCGCACGCCGCGCGATCCCGAGTGGATCGTGCCCGGGGCCCGTCCAGTCAGGTCGCCGGGGCGCGGCGCGCCGACGGCGCCGTGCGTGTTCATCTCCGCGTGGAGGCTCAGCTCCTCATGACGGCGCAGGGCCGGCACGAGCAGGTCGTGATGGTTTATCTCGAATGAGGCCGGGAACTCGGGATTGACGATGCGGTGCACGGCGACGGGCACGCCGCCCTCGTTGGTCGCCACGAGGAAGAGGGCCACGTTGGTTTTCGGGGCGCGCTCGCTGAGGACGGAAGCCAGGTAGACCGTGCCGGTGACGCGAAAATCGCCCGACAGGAGTTCGCAGGCTGAAAGGATGAGCGCGGCCAGCCCCAGGGTGAACGCGCGTCTCATGCGGCGGGGGCGGGGGGCGTCCGGGCCGGGTCGGGCCTGCCGGCGGCGCGGATACCGAGCGTCAGATAGGTCATGCTCAGGGCCAGAGACACCGCCCAGGCCGAGGGGATTCTCGCGGGGGAGAGGGCGTCGACGGCGCGAAGGAGCACCGCGGCGCTTTGGGCGTGGAGGGCCAGCTTCAAGAGGGCGCCGAAGCCCAACTCGGCCCCGGTCAGGGACGCCACCAGCATGCCGGCCAGACCGTAGATCGCCGCGAAGAAGCAGAGGGAGATGCAGAAGATGACGAAGAAGAAGAGAATTACCAGCGGGTAGAAGACCCAGTTGAAGACCCGCTCCATCTCGCCGTAGCTCTGCGCGTCGACGGTGATGGTCTTGGCCGACGCGGACTTGGACAGGTCGAAGACCTCGAGGCGGCCGTCGCGCTCCATGTAGAGGGCGTTGCTTGTGAGGTAGGCGAGGGCCTTGGCGTCCTTCATTTGCGCCGCGGTCACCGGCTCGGTCCGGGAGGTGTCGATCATCACGGCGACTTCCTTGAAGCGGGGGTGCTCCACGAGCGTGGGGGTCGGCGCGGTGCTGGTGAGCTTGCCGGCGGAGAAGGTGATGGCGGGCATCGTGGTCTTGAGCCAATCGAAGGTCTGGTCGAAGAGGGGAGTCAGGCGGATCCTGATGGCCACGGACAGGGCCACGACGAAGATCAGGGACAGAAAGGCGGTGTAGGCCGCGGTCCGCAAGGGCTTTTCGCCGGCGAAGCGGCGGTAGGCGGACGGGGAGGTGAGCGAGGCGATCAGGTCGGTGAACATTCCGAGAGTCTATCAAAGTGAGCTACACTGCTGGAGGATGATCGACTTGCTGAGGAAGGCCCGCACGGACATCGGCGTCAGCGCGCCCCCCCCCATCAGGCTGATGGCCGGGATCTACGGCTGGTACGCCGGCCACGGCGACCCGCGGCGCGCGCTGATCTGGGTCGTGGTGATCGGGGCGTCGCTTCTGGCTCACGAGTACGGCCACGCCCTGGCCATCCTGGCTTTCGGCTCGGGCGCCGATATCGAACTGCAGGGCTTCGGCGGGGTCACCATCCCGCGCCGGCGTCAGGACCTGGCGACCTGGAAGCGCTGTGTCATCACCCTGGCCGGCTGCCTGACGGGACTTCTCGTCGCTTTTCTTGCGTTTAGGCGTCGTCAATAAATAAACTTTACGATTTGACGGGCCGTCGCGGCCGAATC
>CAYHNV010000025.1:0-19915 GCA_964358065.1 uncultured Elusimicrobia bacterium
CGAACCCCCGTCTGATCCTTGGCAAGGACCCGTTCTACCATTGAACCACGCCCGCGGTTCTTGGTGATTCTAGCAGAATCAGGCGGGCTTTGGAAGTTGTTGCGGCTGCTGCGGCTGGAGACCGGCGACCTCGTCTTCAATCATCCGTCGATTCTCCTCGTCGCGTGCCAGGAGGATCTCGCCGAAACGCTCGCGCAGGACGGCGACCACCTTGGGGTCGAAGAGGATTCCAGCCTTGTCCTCGATGTAGTGCAGGGCGTCTTCGACGGTCCACTCGCCTTTATAAACGCGCTTGGAAGACAGGGCATCGAAGACATCGGCGACAGTCACGATGCGCGCCTCAAGGGATATCTGCTCGCCCTTCAGGCCGTAGGGATAGCCGGAGCCGTCCCAGCACTCATGATGGGAGACCGCGATCTTAGAGGCCAGGCGCAGAAGGCGGCTCTCGGCATTGGCCAGCATCTTCGCGCCGTAGACCGTATGCTTCTTCATCTCCTCGTACTCTTCCGGCGTGAGCTTAGCCGGTTTGCGCAGGATTGAGTCGGGGATGGCGACCTTGCCGATGTCGTGGAGAGGGGCGGCGTAGCGGATATCCTCGGCCTCGGGAGCGGAAACGCCCATGCCGATGGCGAGAATCCCGGAGAAACGGCTCATGCGGCGCAGATGCCGACCCGTGTCTTCCTGATCGCGGTACTCGGCGACGAGCGCCATGCGGTAGATGGTCTCGAGATGGGACCTCCGCAGGTCCTCATAGAGCGTCGCGTTCTCGATGAAGGACGCGGCCATGGTGGCCAGAATGCGCAACAGGCCCTCGTCTTCCTCGGTAAAAGCCCCCTTGCTCTTGTTTAAGACCTCGAAGACCCCGAGGGCCTTGCCGTCTCGTCCGCGCAGGGGCACGGCGAGCACGGTGCGGGTCTGGTAGCCCGTGATGCGGTCCAGGTCCTGGGCGAAGCGGGTATCCTTGTACGCATCCCGGATATTGACCGCGGAACCGGTCTTCGCCACAAAACCCGCGATGCCCTGGCCGAGAGGAATACGCAGAATCTTCTCTTCCATGCCGAGCGCGATCTTGGTCCAGAGCTCGCCTTTATAAGGGTCCACGACGAAAACCGAGCAGCGGTCCGCCGTGAGGATGTTGCGGACTTCCTCGGCGATGATGGTCAGCAGGCCGTCCAGATGGGTCTCGGCCGCAATCATCCGGCCGAACCGGGCGAGGAGTGATTGGCGTTTCTCGAGTTCCTGCCTACGCCCCATGGCGTTCCTCGAGGGCCTTCGCGACGAACTCGGACATGTGAAGCACTTGCGCGTCAGGATAGTATTTCCTCAATCCGCGGGCAAGCTGGATGAGACAGGAAGTCGAACTGGTCAGGAGCGTGCCGGCCTGGACGGCCGCCGCGTTGCCGATCTTGCGGCGCAGGATCTCGTTCGAAAGCTCTCCATGAACGAAAGAAAAGGCTCCCGCGCCGCCGCAACAGACGTCCGCCCCGTTCATCTCGCGGAAGGACTCGCCCGCCATGGCCTTGGCCGCCCGGCGCGGCTGTTCCTTGAGACCCTGGCCGTTGAGGGCCCGGCAGGAGTCGTGGTAGCTCACCGTTCCGGTCGTCTCGGCAAGAGGGAGGTCCTTGACCGACTCGCCGTATATCTCCACGACATCCTTCACTCGGGCGCAGAAGCGCTCGGCGCGCGTTCGCCACTCGGCATCGCTCGGCATCAGGAAGAGCTGAGAGTAGGATTTCAGAAAAGCCACGCAGGAAGAACAGTCCCCGATAATGGGCTCGGCTCCGGACGCCTCGGCCCGCTCGATGTTTCGCCGGGCCGACGCACGCGCCTGTTCCAGGTCTCCGTAGTTGTAAGCCAGCAACCCGCAGCAGGTGTTCTCGCTATGGCGGCCGGGCCCCTTCAGCTTCGTCAGCGCCTTCCAGGTGGCCACCCCGACGCGCGGGAACAGGTAGCGCGGCCCGCAGGGCGCGAAATAGCTCCAGTTCTTCCCTTCGCCCCGGGCGCGAAGGACCGAGAGCTCATCATCGAGAAGGCGTGAAGGGGCCTCTTCAACGTCTTCATCCATCGCGGCCAGCACGTGAAATCCGGCCGCTCTCAGCAGCGGCCGCGCCAAGCGAGATATCCCCATCCTTTTAAGGAAATAGCCGATCTTCAGCAGGCGCGCCAACGCCGCGGGATTCTCAACCAGCATCCTCGTGACGCGCGCGACGAGCCAATGGGTCTCCCCTCGCAGTGCGCGCCGGCCTTCCAGCACCAAGTCCTCCACCGCGACCTTGGCGTAGCAAGCGGTCTGGCAGGCCCCGCAGAGCAGACAAGCCGAAAGGGCGTCCTCGGCGGCCTTCGGATCGTCAAGCTTGCCCTCGATCATGAGGCGAATGATCTGGTTGCGCCCGCGCGGCGAATAGGCCTCGCGGCCCGTGGCGACGTAAGTGGGGCAGGCCTGCTCGCAGTAACCGCAACGCGAGCACTGTGCGACCGCATCGTAGGTGGTGCGCTCGCCCAGGTCCGTCAGCAAGCGTCCGAGAGGCTCGGTCACGCATCCATTATAGCTTTCCTCCCCCGCCCCTCTAAACGCTATCATCCTCCCATGGCGCGCATCCTGATCATCGATGATGACTTCGAGATCGTCTCGATCATCACCGAGGTCCTCAAGCACGACGGCCACGAGGTGTCATCCGCCCCCGACCCCGTCGAAGGCATGAAGCTGTCTCGCTCCGCTAAACCCGAGCTCATCATCCTCGACTACCACATGCCCGGCAATACCGGCGCGCATCTGTATGAATCCCTGCGCCGCAACAACGCCACGAAGACGACACCCATCCTTTTCATGAGCGGGAAAGCCGACCCGGGGCAGATCCTCGCCGAGATCTCGGACACGGAAGGCTCGCGCTTCCTGCCCAAGCCCATCCACCTCCCCGAGTTCCGCAAGACGATCGCCGAACTGCTCGCCGGCAAGAAGGAGAACTGAGATGGGACACATCGTCCTCGTCCGCCACGGACAGTCGCAGTGGAACCTGGAGAACCGCTTCACCGGCTGGGGGGACGGCTCCATCACCGAGACGGGCGCCCGGGAGGCGCACCGCGCCGGGCGTGAACTCAAGGGCATGACGTTTGACTTGGCCTTCACCTCCGAACTCAAGCGCGCCCAGGAGACCCTGGCCATCCTGCTCCAGGAGGTCGGCCAGACCGGTATTCCCGTGGCCAAAGACAAGGCGCTCAATGAGCGCCACTATGGGGACCTCCAAGGCCTCGACAAGGCGGAGACGGCGAAGAAATACGGCGACGCGCAGGTCCACATCTGGCGTCGCTCCTTCGACATCAAGCCCCCCAACGGCGAGAGCCTCAAGGACACGGCGGCGCGCACGCTGCCGTATTTCAAGTCGCAGATCCTCCCAGCCGCGGCCGCGGGCAAGAACGTCCTCGTGGCGGCCCACGGCAACTCCCTGCGCGCCATCGTGATGGAACTCGAGAAACTCACCCCCGAGGAGATCATGCAGGTCAACATCGACACCTGCCGCCCGATGTGCTATGAGATCGGCCTCAAGGGCGAAGTCCTGAAGAAGACCGCCTCCGGCGTCGATTGCGACTGACGATGAGCAATTTTTGTATGATAGCCCCCATGAAGCGACAACCATCATCTCTTTGCCTGCTGGTCATCGTGGTGCTGGCCGCCGCTTGCGCGGCTCCCAACGCCTCCAAGAAGAACGCCCTCGACAAAGACGGCAAGGCCGACGCCGCAGGTGCCTCCGAGGCCGCGCCCACAGCACCCCCCATCGAGGTCACCGAGGCCTCCCTGCGCACCGGCGGCTTCTCCGCGCGCGCGGACCTCAAGTCCGTGCCCTTCGATTACGACAGCGCCAAGCTCTCCGACGAGGCCCTCTCCGTGCTCAAGGCCAACGCGGAGGTCATCAAGGCCGACGCAACCTTCGACGTGATGGTCTCGGGCCACTGCGACGAGCGCGGGACCGTCGCCTACAACCTGGCCCTCGGCCAGAAACGGGCCAAGGAGCTCCGCGACTACTACATCCGCCTTGGCATCGGCGGTCGCCGCGTAGCCACCATCTCCTTCGGCAAGGAACAGCAGGTCTGCGCCGAGAGCACCGAAGAGTGCTGGTCCCGGAACCGCCGGGCCGAGACCCTCTTCCGCGCCAAGAAGTGAAGCAAGTCCTGCCCGCGGTCATCCTAGGCCTCGGCCTTTCCGCGTGCGTGGCCACGCAGAAGGACGTGCTGGACCTGTCCCAACAGTCCGAGGACTTAAAGACCCAGGTGTCGGACCTCAAGACGACGGTCGGCTCCATGCAGGCCAACCAAGCCGACCTCTCCGTGCAGATCAAGCAGCTGCGCGAGGACCTGACCGCCTACACCGAGACCGTGAAGGCGCAGATGGGCGACATGGGCAAACTCTCCACCAAGCTCGACGAGTTGGGCTCGCAGATCTCCGGGAAGGTGAGCCTGCTCGCAACAACGCTGGCCGCGGCCCAGCAAAAGGGACTGGAGGAACAAAAGACCGCGCTGCAGGCCCAGAAGCTCGAGTCCGCCGCCACGGACATCTTCGTCACCTCCGAGAAGCGGCTCCAGGCCAAGGATTTCGCGCAGGCAGCCGCCGGCTTCGAGGACTACCTCAAGCGCTGGCCCAAGGGGGAGCTCGTCGATGTCGCAAGCTACGACCTGGGCCTGGCTCATTTCGGTCTTCGGCACTGGGAAAAGGCCGGTCGACATTTCGCGACGGTACTCGACAAGTACCCGAAAAGCGGCCAGACGCCGGGCGCGCGCCTGCGCTACGGCCTGTGCCTCATCAATCTCAAGAAGAACCCCGAAGAAGCCCGAACCTATCTCGAGTCCATCGAGGTCGACTTTCCGAAGAGCCCGGAAGCCAAGGAAGCCCGGGCCGCGCTCAAGAGCCTCTCGGCCAAACCCGGAAAGAAATGACGGTCGCCGCCCTCTTGAGCGCGCTCCTGACGCTGCCCGCGGCCGCGCAGACGGAAGTGCGGCTGGACGTGGGCGGCGCCGCCGCCACGGCCGCCCCGATACTCGTCCTGCCCGTCTTCAATGCGGCCGACCCGCGCCGCGGCTCCGACGCCCTCCTCGCGAGGAGCCTGCGCGAGATCATCCGCTCGGACCTCATGTTGTCGCGCCGCTTCGAGGTCAAGGATGAGCAACCGGGTGCGGCCCCCGCGGCGGGTGCGACCTGGCGACTGACGGCGCAGGCGGGCCAGACGAGCGACAAGATCTCGGCGCAGGTCAAGCTGGCCAACGCAGGCGGCGGCGAGGCCGTCTTTGAGCGCTTCTACCGTCAAGAGGCCTCGTGGCTGCGCGCCCTCGCCCACAGGATCGCCGACGACGTGGTCAAGGCGGCCACGGGCCGCGACGGCGTCGCCCGCACGCGCCTGGCCTTCATCAACAACGCGACAGGCCACAAGGAAGTCTATCTGATGGACTACGACGGAGAGGGCGTCAAGCGCCTCACCGACGACCGCTCCATCGATCTTCTGCCGCGCATCTCCCACGACGGACGGCGCGTGGCCTACACCAGCTACAAAGACGGCAACCCCGATCTCTTCCTCCTGGATCTGGAAACCGGGCGGGCCGCGACGCTCTCCGACGAGCAAGGCCTCAACATCGCCGGGGGCTTTTCTCAGGACGGGTCCAAACTGCTGATGACTCTCTCGCGCGGCAAAAGCCCCAACCTCTTCCTCAAGGACCTCGCGACGGGCAAGCTCGAGCGCCTCACCGCGCATTTCGGCGCGGACAGCACGCCGACCTTCTCCCCCGACGCGCGACAGGTCGCCTTCGTCTCCGACCGCTCGGGCAACCCGCAGATCTACGTGCTGGACCTGGCGACCAAGAAGACGCGGCGGCTCACCAACCTCAACTGGTGCGACGCCCCGGCTTGGTCGCCGACAGGCGAATGGATCGCCTTCGCCGGCCGCGCCCACAACAAGGACAGGATGGACATCTTCCTCGTCGACGTGACCGGCTCGCAGGTGCGCCAGCTCACGCGCGGAGAGGGCTCCAACGAGGACCCGACCTGGTCGCCGGACGCGCGCCTGCTCGCCTTCTCCACGACGCGCGAGGGCCGCTCCAAGATCTACGTGATGGACGCCGACGGCTCGGCGCCGCGCCGCGCCGCCGATATCCCCGGGGCGAGTTCCACGCCCCACTGGTCCGGCGTCAAGTAGCCCGCGGGGGATCAGGCGACGGGAATCAGGAGGGTGAAGCAAGAGCCGAGCCCGGGCCCGTCGCTCTCCCCCTCGACGGTCCCGCCATGCTTGGCGGCGATGCGCAGGGCCGCCGAGAGGCCCAACCCGCTGCCCGAGTCCTTCTTGGTCGTGAAGAAGGGTTCGAAGATGCGCTCCAGGTCCCCGGAAGAGATCCCGATCCCGTCGTCAACGACCTCGACGCGGCGAAAGCCCCCCGCGGTGGAGACGCGCAGGCGCACCAAGCCCCCGTCGGATACCGCCTCGATCGCGTTCTGCAGAAGGGCCAAGACGGCCTCTTGGAGAAGAACGGCGTCGCCGCGCACGCGCGAAGCCTCTTCGAGCCCCTCCTTGACCAGACGCACGGATCTCTGGTGGGCCTGGGTCTCGATCGACTTCAAGGCGGAGCTCAGAGGCGCGCGCAGGTCGAAGGCGGCGACGTCCATCTCCTCGATACGGCCGAGGTCGAGGAGGTCCTTGAGGATGGCCTTGCACTTCTCCACCTCCGCGCCGATCTCCTGGAGTTCCTTGAGGACCGCCTTGTCGAAGCCGGGCCGGTGAGCCAAGACCTCGGCGTTGACCGCGATGGTCGTCAGCGGACCCTTGATGCGATGCGCCACCTCCCCGGCGATGCGCCCAAGCGTGGCCAAACGGCCGACTTGGACGAGGCGTTCCTCATAGCGGCGGCGCTGCTCGTCCTGCGCCAGGCGCGAATCACGGCCAAGGATGGTCATGAGCGCCGAGGAGACCGCCAGGAACATCGCCCTCAACCAAAACTCAGACTGGTGCGGCCAGCCCGTCACGGGGCGCCAGCCGGAAACGAGGTAGAGCAAGATCGTCACCGCGGCCACGACAAGATGCTGGCGCGAACTGCGCGTCAGGGCCGAACCGAAGACGATGATGAGATAGATGAGGAAGAGGTTGGACTGCGAATGCGTCCAGCCCAGGATCAGGATCGCCGCCCCCACGTCTCCCACGAAAAGGGCCGCATGAAACCACCAGCGGGTGAGGACCCGGTCGGGCACCAGACGCAGGAGCGCCATGCTCCCGACCATAAGGCTGAGGACCAAGACAAGGCGCCCCGCGACGTACTGGGCACGCGGCTGGTAAAGGAAGAGGAGGAGCAGAACGGCCATGAACAGCCCCTGGAAGGCGAAATAGACAGGCCGGCGCTGTCCGGTTTCAGGGCTCAAGGCGGTAGCCCAGCTTGGAAACGGTGTGGATCATCTTGCCCTTAGCGCCCAGCTTCTTGCGCAGGTTCTTAATGTGCGTGTCGAGACTGCGCGTGGGCACGCGAAGGCCGTAGGCCGAGGTATGCTCGATGAGAAACTCTCGGGAAAGGGACTTGCCCGCGTTCACGGCAAGAAGGAAGAGAACCTCGAACTCCCGAGGCTGGAGATCGAGGCGCGCGCCCTCAAGCGACGCGCGGCGGTTCTCAACGTCCAGTTCCAAGCCGCCGACCGAGACAGACTTGCGCTCGTCCTTGCCGACCCCTGTCCGCCGCAAGACGGCTTGGATGCGCGCTAAAAGCTCCATCGCCCCGAAGGGCTTGACCACATAGTCGTCGGCGCCGAGGTTGAGGCCCAGGACCTTGTCCCCCTCGCCGGCCAGGCCGGTGAGCATGATGACGGGGATGGCGCGGGTGGCGATATTTTCCTTCAGGACCTGGAGCAGGACCCGGCCGTCGCCGCCCGACAGGCGCACATCGAGCAAGACCAAGTCGGGCTTCTTGGCGATGACCTCGGCCACGGCCCGATCCGGGTCCGGAACCCATTCCAGCGAGTAGCCGGGGACCAAGGTCAGGGTCTTCTCCACGGCCTGCACGATCTTGGGGTCGTCCTCGACCATCACGATGCGTGGCACGACTGCATTATAGAGGAATTCACATTTCACCCACAATAAGAAGATGCGGAGAACGGAGCACTTCTGCTACACTGAGGCCGAAGTCCAGGCTGTGCGTTGTTGGAGGGAAAATGAACAATCGAATCTCAAAAACGATGCGCCGCCCGCAGGCCGGCTTCACGCTGATCGAGCTGCTGGTCGTCGTGCTCATCATCGGCATCTTGGCCGCGATCGCGGTACCGCAGTACTTCAAGGTCGTCGAAAAAGGCAAGTTCGCCGAGGCCATGCAGTTTCTCAGCGGCCTCAAGGGCGCCCAGGAACGCTACCTGGTCAAGAACGGGAGCTACTTCGGAGGCGCCGTCACCTCCACCGTGTTCGACGTGAACCTGGGCAATATGACGAAGTTCACGCTGGGCGCAATCACGACGGACAATACGCCGTCTTACTCGGTGACGTTCACCCGGAACGCGCCGCTTCCGGCCGTCTACGGCGGCTACATCATCACCTACCAAGCACCTCCGGGAGTCATCACCTGCAACGTCCCGGCCTGCACCACCGACCTCGTGCCGTAACGAACCTGGCGCGCCCTCCGTCGGCGGGCAAAGGCCCTCCCCGACCGCGGGGAGGGCCTTTTGTCGTCGAGCGTATGGGCCCCTGGACCCAGGCATCAGGAGCGCGCGTTTTCGTAGCATCGGGGCATGAATACGCGCCCTCTCTCCCGCCTCATCGCCTCCAGCCTCTGCGCCGCCCTCGCCGCCACAGCGCCCGGCCTTCCCTCCTACGCCGCCGCCGCTGCCGTGGTGAGCCCGCGCGCGAGAGCGCCTCAAGGGCCCGCGATGACGGCTCTCCCCTCTCTCGGCCTGGGAGTTGGAACGCCCGCCACGCTGGGCAGCCCCCTTATGAGCCTGGGACTGACATCGCTGCTCGGCGTGAGCGTCTCACCTTCCATCACGCTGCCCACCGCGCGCGCCGCCGCGGTGTCCCCTCAGGTCTCGCCGTCCGCGGCACTCCAGCCCGTCGCCCAAGAAGTCTCCGCCTCGCTCGAAGCCGCAGGCGAGATCGGTTCGGCCTCGCCGTCATCCTTGGGCGGTCTCGGCCGCCGCCTGGAAGCCGCCCTGAGCGGAGCGCCCGCCCTCCCCGCATCTGATGATCTCGCCGCATCCCTCTCGGGCCGCATGGGTGAGCTCGCCCCGCGCGGCGCCCTGTTGGCGCGCCCGGCCGGAGACCTCATCCGCCGGGCCGAGGTCCCGTCATCTGTCGAGAACCATCCCTCCGCACCCGCCCCGCGCGGCCCCAACGCTCCGTTCTGGCCGAAACTGATCTCTTCCGTCCTGGCCCTGGCTCCGGCCGTCTTCCTCGGCTGGCCTCTGCTGGCGGCTGGATCCACGCTTCTGGGCGGTCTGGTCCTGGCGGGATCGCTCGCGTTGGCCGTGATGCCCTTTTTAGGCGAGGCCTCCCCTAAAGCCCTGAAATCCCTGCCCGGCTTCGCCGTGGCGGGCCTGGGCGTGGCGGCGCTTGCCTCCGGCCTCTACTGGCCCGGCGCCTTCGCCGCGGTCGGCGGCTGGGCTCTCCTCCGTTACGGCCTGGGAAAAAGCAAGGTTGCGCAGCACGGCGCCCTTGAGTCCCTCTCCGCGTACTTCGGCGGCGTGGCGACGCTGACCCTGGTCGCCGCGGCGGCGGCGACTCCAGCAGGCTGGGCTGCCGCGGCCCTGCCCTACATCGCCTACCCGGTCTCATCCCTGCTCTGGCTGCACCTGCCGTCCTGGGTGGGCGAGGGTTTTGGCAACGCGATCGCCGGCGTGCTTATCGGTGCGAGGGGCCTCCTGCGCGTGATGACGGCCGTGCACCGCGACACGGTGCTGCTGGACCGCCTCGCCGAGTTCACCGGACGCTATTGGACGCAGTCGAAGTGGAACGCCGTGTGGCTGGCCGTGATCTGGACGCCCATCGTTCTCGTCGAGGCCTTCAAGCGGCTCGTGGCCGGCGTCCTCGGCGTCTACATCGCCGGCGTTCAGGCTCCGGTCAACTTCCTGTGGGGCGCCTTCTCCAGGCTTTTCCCTGCAGGCAAGGCCATGGTGTATTTCGCCGAAGCCTCCCGTTTCGTCTTCGATAACCTCCAGAACGGCAAGGTCGCGCGCTTCAACCCGCTCGAGGTCAAACTCCTCCCTCTGGCCAACTCCCCGAAACTCGTCTCGCGCATACTCGGTTCGATCAGTCTGACCGCCCTCCAGTTCGGCTGGGCCCTCTACGCGCTGGCCGCCGCCCCGTTGCTCTCCGTCGCCGGCCTCATCGCGGCCTTCGGCCGCATGACTTCATACGACGCTCAGCGCCACGACCCGTCGAGCCTCCACATCAACACGAAGGACAGCCCTGGAGAGAAGCCCTCGGACCCGTCCCAGCCCGTCCCTCCGACCGCGCCCGGCAAGGCGCCCTTCGCCCCCAAGCTGATCGCCATGGCCCTGACCCTGCTCCCCGCCGTGTACTTCGGCCTGCCGCTCGTCACGGCTCTCTCCGTCAAAGCCCTGCTCTACGCCGCCCTCATGCTGCCCCTGGCGGCAATGCCTTTCATGGGCGCTCGCACCCCGTCTCTCTTGAAATCCCTGCCCGGTCGGGCGCTGGTCTGGAACGGTCTCTTCCTCCTTCTCTCCGGACACGCGATCATCGCCGGCGCCATCGCCGCCCTCGGCGGTTGGGGCTTCAGCCGCTACGTCGCCTTGCGCGACGGCGGCAAGGCGCGCAGCTTCGACGACGCCTCCGAGCTGGGCGCCTTCTTCGGCGCCCTGGGCTCCGCTGTGGCCATCGGCGCCGCCTGGATGGGACTCATGGGCCCGTGGGGCTGGACGGCACTCGGCTTTGCCGCGCTCACAAGCCCGTTGCTGCTGATCCACCTGCCGGGCTGGGTCTTCTCCGGCCTGCATGGCGCCTTCAAGACGCTCCCCAAGGCGGTGCGCGCCTGGTACGGCACGCTCTCCTTCTGGGCGCACGATGGAGAGTTCCTCACCAACCTCGGCAGCCACGCGAGCTATTGGCTGAAGAAGACCTACTGGAACGGCGTCTGGCTCTCCGCCATCTGGGTGCCGACCGGCCTGGTCCTGGCGGCGGAGTTCCTGCTCTCCCTGGCGCTGGGTGCGCTCACCGGCCTGATGCGCGCTCCCTTCGGCTTCCTCGCAGGGGCCTTCGAGGAAGCCAAGCCGGACGGCAAGGCCGCCGTCTTCTTCCGTGAGGCCGCGGCCGGCTGGCTGGCGGCCGCCGAAGGCTCCAAGCCCCTCCTCGACAAGATGGTGCGCCCCTTCAAGGCCGCCATGGGCGAAGCCTCCGCCGTCAGCGGCCGCCCCACGCTGAAGGCCGTCGGTGCCCTCTTTCTGGCGCGCCTGGCCCAGATTCTATGGCTGGCGGGAGTGCTTCTGATGACCGTCAGCGGCGCGGCCCTCGTCGTAGGCCTCATCCGAGGCCTCAAGGCCGCCCTCGCCGGTCCCGCCCCGCAGAAGTAGGCTTTTGGTAGAATCACGGCCATGATGAGATACATGGTCCTCGGCGCCGGCTTCCAAGGCCGCGCCTGCGCGTTCGACATGCTGCGCAACCCCGCCGTAGGGTCGGTGCTCCTGTGCGACGCCGACACCCATAGCCTGGCCTCGGCCAAGGCCTTCCTCGCCAAGGTCGCGCGCGGTCGTGCTCAGTTCAAGCGCCTCGATGCGGCAGACCCCGCCGCGGTCAAGCGCCAAGCTCGTGGCTTCAATACTCTGGTCTCCTGCGTGCCCTATTTCCTCAACCTGCCGCTGGCCAAGGCCGCCATCGCGGCCCGCGCGAACTTCGTCGATCTGGGCGGCAACACCGACATCGTCAAGAAAGAGATCGCGCTGCACCGCCAAGCGGTGAAGGCCGGAGTCTGCATCCTGCCCGACAACGGCCTGGGACCGGGAATGATCTCGACGCTGGCCGTGCACGCGATGTCCATGTTCGACCGCGTCGACGAGGTCCGTCTCTACGACGGCGGCCTGCCACAGAGGCCGGTCCCTCCGCTCAACTACATGCTCACCTTTTCCGAACACGGTCTTATCAACGAGTACGCCGGCACGGCCGTGTGCCTGAAGGACGGCAAGCTCACGACTCTGCCCGCGCTCTCGGAGCTGGATTGCTTCGAGCTGGCCCCCTGGGGCCGCGTCGAGGCGGGCCACGCCGCGGGCGGCCTCTCCACGCTGGCCGAGACCTACCAGGGCAAGGTCAAGACGATGTTCAACAAGTTCATTCGCTTGCCCGGCCACATCCCGGCCATGGAGGCGATGCGCGCCCTTGGATTTTTCGACTTGGCGCCCATCGAAGTCCGCACGGGCGTCAAGGTGGCGCCGCGCGAGCTGGCCGTCAAGCTCTTCCGCCGCCACTTCCTGCGTCCCGGCGAGGAGGACATGGTCGTCATCCACAACGTCGTGCGCGGCATCAAGGACGGCCGCCCAGCCGAGGTCGTCCATGACCTGATCGACCGCTACGACCGCGCCAACGCCATGACCGCCATGATGCGCACGACGGCATTCCCGGCCTCCATCGTCGCCCAGATGGCGGGCGAAGGCCGCATTGCGCCCGGCGCCTACACCGTCGAGGCCGGGGTGCCCCCCGAGCTGTTTATCGAGGAAGCCCGCAAGCGCGGCTTCGACCTGAACTGGAAGTTCCGCTGGCTGAACAGCTGAACAGGCTGACCGTCATAGGCTTGCGCTCAACGCAGGCAGTTCGGGCAAAGGCAGGCGACCCCGGCATCGGCGCACTCAAAAGGCGCCCCGCAACGGCTGCAGGCGCGCAGGCGGGTCTCGCTGACGGCAGACGCGGCCGCGGCCTCCGGCGGCGGAGGAGGGCAAAGCTCGTGGACGATTCGCGTGAACTCGAAGAGGTCGAACGGCTTCTGGATGAAACGCGCCTTCGTGAGGCCTCGGTCATGAGCCCATACGAGTTGCTTGTCGGCGGGCATTCCCGAGTAAACAATCACCGCCTGATTTGAGGCCCCGATGGCGCGCAGATTGTTCATCGCACCCGGGCCGCCGCCACCGGGCATCTGCATGTCGATGATCAGCAAATCGGGCTTCATGTCGCGCAACAGCGTCCAAAGCTGCGACACGTCGTGGGCCTTAATGACCGTGTGGCCGAAGTTCGATAAGCATTCATGCAGAAGCTCGAGGATGGAATCATCATCGTCGCAGGCGATTATCGTTCCCATAAGCAGAGTATATCCTTAACGCTGGACGAGCGACACCTTCTCCATCTTGAGGGGCGTGTTCGGGCGGTCGCCGCGGTCCCGGGGCGCATCGCCTATTTTCACGACGATGTCCAGGCCCTCGACCACCTGCCCGAAAACCGCATGACGGTCATCGAGGTGCGGGGTGGCGCCCAGAGTGATGAAGAATTGGGATCCCCCCGTGTCGGGACCGGCATTGGCCATGGAGAGCATCCCCGCCTTGGCGTGGCGCAGCTTCGGATGGAACTCATCAAGAATCGTCCAGCCGGGCCCGCCGCGGCCGGTGCCCGTGGGATCGCCCGTCTGCACCATGAACTTGGGAATCACGCGGTGGAAAACGACCCCGTCGTAGTAGCCCTTCGCCACGAGCTTCATGAAATTGGCGACCGTGTCCGGCGCCTCCTTCGGGAACAGCTCGACGGCGATCTTGCCCAGCGTACTCTCGATGACGACGACCGGATTGTCGGTCTTATAAGGGCGATCAGCCATTGGAACCTCCTTGGGAAGATGGGGTCAGGCTTTCAGAACTGAAAGCCTGACCCCTACTATTTCCTAAAACAGTGACGGCAGCGGGCCTCGTATTTGTCGGCGGCACCGACGTCGACGACCTTGCGGCCCCGGCCGAGGCGCTGGGAACGGTTGGCGGGATTGCCGCAGACCATGCAGATGGCGAGGTTCTTGGTGACGAACTCAGCGACACCCATCAGGAGGCTCGTCACGGGAAACGGGACGCCGCGGAAATCCTGGTCGAGGCCGGCCACGATCACCCGGCGGCCCTGATCGGCCAACTGCTCGCAGACGGCGACGATCTCGTCGTCGAAGAACTGGACCTCATCGACGCCGACGACCTGGGTGTCCGGATCGATGCGGCGCAGGATATCCCTGGACTTGGACACGGCGATCGAAGGCGTCTTTGAGAGGTCGTGCGAGACGATATGGTCCTTGGCGTAGCGCACATCGAGCGCGGAGTTGAAAACCTGGACCTTCTGGCGCGCGATCGAGGCCAGGCGCAGCCGGCGGATGAGCTCCTGGGTCTTGCCCGAGAACATGGAGCCGACCACGGCCTCGATCCAGCCCCCGCCGCTATGGCCCCAAGAAATGGGGGCGACCGGGCGATGTCCATTGCGCACGACGGTCTTCTTGCTCATTTTCCCCTATATTGAGTCTGGTAGTAGGAACGGTAGCCTCCACCGACCTTCAGGGGACGCCACCACTGTCCATTGGCTTGGTACCAAGCAATCGTCTCGCGCAGGCCCTTCTCGAAATCGTAGGCATGCTTGAAACCAAGCCGCTTCAGCTTTGAGCAGTCCAAGGCGTAGCGCCGGTCGTGGCCCTTGCGGTCCGACACCCGCGTCACGAGCGAGGCATCCTTGTACATCAGCCCGAGGACCTTGGCGATCAACTCCCTGTTGGCGCAGGTATACGACCCGCCGATGTTGTAGATCTCCCCCAGTCCGCCCTTCTCCAGCACGAGCAGGATGGCACGAGCGTGATCGACGACGTGCAGCCAATCCCGGACTTGCCTTCCGTCGCCGTACATGGGGAAAGGTTTCTCCTCCATAAAGTTCGTGATCATCAACGGAAGGGCTTTCTCGGGATATTGGTAGGGCCCGTAGTTGTTCGAGGCGCGGGTCGTGACGATCGGGGCCTTGTGGGTGACGAAATAGGAGCGCACGAGCAGGTCCGAGGCGGCCTTGGAGGCGGCGTAGGGGCTGTTGGGCTCCAGGTGGTCGCCCTCCTTCGAGTAGCCCCGGGTCACGCAGCCGTAGACCTCATCGGTGGACACATGGAGGAAGCGGCGGACCTTCTGGCGCAGGGCCGCGTCGAGCAGGACCTGGGTGCCGATGACATTGGTCTGGAGGAAGGCACCCGCGTCCAGGATGGAGCGGTCGACATGGGTCTCGGCCGCGAAGTGGACGACCAGCTCGCAGCCCTTCATGGCCCGCTCGACCGCCTTGGGGTCGCAGATGTCGGCCTTGATCCACTGATAGCGGGCTTTGATGTCGGCCAGGTTCGCCGGGTTGCCCGCATAGGTCCGCTTGTCGAGATTGACGATGGACCAGGAGGGCCGGGCCTTCAGGGCGTGACGGATGAAGTTCGAGCCGATGAAGCCGAGACCGCCCGTGACCAGGATCTTCATGCGTGCTTCTTCGGGAAGTAGTCGTTGACGAAGTAGTCCCAGGTGTCGCGAAGACCTTCCTCGAAGCCGCACACGGGCTTGTAGCCGAGGACCCGCCGGATCTTGCGGTTGTCCGCCCAGGTCTTGCGGATGTCGCCGGCGCGGATGGGATGATGGCGGCGCGCCAGACGCCGGCCCGTGATGCGCTCCAAGACGCGGATCACGTCAAGAAGGCTGTAGGTTTCCGAGTTGGCCACGTTGAAGACCTCACCAGATGCGGCCTTGGGGCCCAGCGCGGCCAGGATGTTGGCGCGGACCACGTTCGAGACATAAGTGAAGTCGCGGGACTGCTTGCCGTCCCAATGCACGTCCAGGGGCACGCCCAGGTAGGTCTGCTCCATGAACTTGGGGATGACGGCCGAGTACAGGGACTCGGGGTCCTGGCGCGGGCCGAAGACGTTGAAGTAGCGCAGTGACACGGTCTCCAGGCCAAAGGACTTGGCCCAGACGATGGCGTAGTGCTCGGCGGCCAGCTTGGAAACGGCGTAAGGCGACATCGGCTGGGGCCGCATGTCCTCGCGCTGGGGGAAGACCTTGCAGGCGCCGTAGGCGGAACTGGAGGAGGCGTAGACGAAACGCCGGACCTTGGCATCGCGGGCCGCGACCAGCAGATTGAGGGTCCCCGTCACGTTGGCCTCGTTGGAAGGCAAGGGACGGTCCATGGACTTGGGCACGGAGCGGATGGCGGCCTGATGAAGGACGAAGCTCACGCCCTTGCAGGCACGAGCGCAGTCCGCGGGACGGGTGACGTCGCCCTTCATGAACTCGACGCGGCCCCGCACGCAGGCCAGCTTGCCGAGGCTGCCGGTGGAGAGGTTGTCGATGACGCGCACGCGCTCCCCGCGGCGGACCAACTCCTCGCAGATATGGGAACCGATGAAGCCGGCCCCTCCGGTGACGAGCCAATATCCTTTTTTCATCCGAGGGAACTCATCTTAGCATTTCCCCCTCCGGGAACCATTCGGCCTCCCAATCGCGGCGCTGGGCCTTCTTCGGATCGGCGGCGCCGAACTTCATGTCGATGCGGATGGCGAGCTCCTTGACTCCTCCGGCGCGCGCGCGCCCGGTGAGCTTCGTATAGAAGTCATGCCAGCGCTTGGTCCAGGAGAGCTCCTTGTCGAAAATCCTCCCGCGGCGCAGGCCGCCCACGCCTCCGTTGCACACCGCCACGGCGTGCACGACCGCGGCCAGTCGCCAGGTCGGGCTCGAGGGTGCGACGGCAAAGTTGAGACTCCCGTAATAGAGGGTCGCATCGGCGGCATTGTGGAACACGGAGCCGCCGAGAGCCTTGCCCTCCTCGTCGCCCCAGTGGATGTCGGCCAGGAACGCGCGGTTGCCCTCGTCGAGCTGATAGTCCTCACGCAGAGTGAATACCAGCTTCTCGTAGGCCTGCCAGTTCGCCTCCGCCGTGATCGGCTGGACGCGCTGGCGGAAGCCCACGGAATAGCCGCGGAATGTGCGGAAGTCGTAGCCGGAGGAGAGTCGCGTCCAGGCGCGGGGAGTGAGGATGTAGACGTTGGAGACACTGACGGCGTTCACCTCGACGCCCTTGTCCACGGCGCCGGCGTCGTGCTGGAGAGTCCCGTGCTTGAGGCGCTGCTGGTAGGTGTGGGTCGCATCCAGGCCGCCCAAAGGGGTGTTGAAACGGAGCGTCTCGTTGGCGTTCCAGCGCCCGATGAGGGCGTCGAAGATCGGTGCCCGGGACGTCTCCTGCCGGCTGTAGTAGACCTCGTTATACGACAGCGCCGGCGTGAAGCTCACGCCGCGCCCAAGCTGGAAGTTGCGCGTCCCCTGCCAGCCGGCACCCACGGACTTCTCCAAATACGCGCGCCCGCGGACATAGATGCTGTCGGCGAAGCCGTTGAAAGTATTGAGCCAGGGAAGACGCCCGATCCGGAGCGAGGAACTATTGACGTCCAGGCGAGGGATGCTCTCGGTGGTCTTGAAATACTTCCGGCGGCTGGCGTCGGCCACGTCGTAGCGCGACCAAGACAGGCGCGCCGTCGCCTGGGAGAACCGGTGCACGAACGCCGCGCTGTTGAATAGATCCGGGGTGACGCGCAAGGAACTCGAGCGCGTGTAGTGGTTGTTGAAGTCGGCGTCGGACTGGGCCTGCAGACGGCCCTGGAAGGAGTTCGCCGAGTTCGAGGAACCGACCGCCTGATAGATGTCTCCGAGCACCTGCCAGCGCACGACCTGGGTCGAAGTCACGACCCGCGAGTTATTGGCCCCGTCGCTGTGCCAAGTCGAGGTCTCCTTGATTCGATAACCGTAGAGGATCGCGCGCGAGTCCTCCCCTTTGCGGCGGTTCAACTCGCCGCCATAGCCGAATCCTTGCTTCATGTAATAGTCGGCGAAGAGCTTGCTGTAGACGGAGTCCGAATAAGAGGTGAACAGCGTGTTCTTCGCGTAGAGCCCGTTGCGGGCGTCCAGGCCGGGCTGAGTCCTCCAGCGGATGAGGTGGTCCGGCGAGAGCGACTTGTAGAGAAAAGGGGTGTAGAAGACGGGGACAGGACCCAGATAGAATAGGACGTTCCAAGCCTGCAGTCTTTTCTTGGGGATGATGGCGACGGAGGAGGCGTGGAAGCGGTAGTCCGGAGGTACGGCGTCGCAGGACGTAAAGTCGGCGCCGCGATACTCGAGACGGCGGTCCTCGCCCAGCTCGGCCTTCCGGGCGTGGATGCGCCAATCGGCGTGACCGCTTGAGGAATGATAGAGGCGGCCCGTGTGTTTGACGAAGTCGAAATCGCCGGACTCGCCGGAGACAGCCGAGACCCCGTCTTCCATCAGGATCGGTCCGTCAGAACGCCCCACGCGCTTGGCCGTGTCCACCCATATGTCCTGGCCCTTGACCGTCCAAGTCGACTCCCGCAGGACCACCCCGGTGGAGAGGTGGAGGCTTGAGTGAGCGGAGTCGAACTCGACGGTCTCCGCGGAATAATCAACGCGCGGGCCTGGCGGAGGCGCCGGCAGAACATAGTCGGAAGCCGCGGCGGACACGGCGAGAAGCAACAGCAGGACCGTCCGCGTCAACGGACCTCCCGGGAGAGCAGGGCCGCCCCCACGCAGCCCCAGTCACGGCCGGCCGGCGCGCGGAGAATCAGCCTCTCGAAAGGTTCTCGAAAGGGCTGTTCGGCGAAGACGCGGCGCACCGGATCTGTCAGCAGGCGTCCGGCCCGCGCCACGCCGCCCAGGAGCAGGACAGCCTCTGGGTTATAGACAAGACAGAGGTTGGCGATGCCAAGACCCAGCCAGCCCCCGACCTCCTCCCAGACCCGGAGCGCGCCGGAGTCGCCCGCCTTCGCCGCCTCCGCGACCGACTTCGGGGTCAGGGGCTTAGGAAGCTTGCGCATGAGACGGCGCGCCGCGCGCCGGATACCGCAGGTCCCCACATAGGCTTCGAGACAGCCCCGCCGCCCGCAATGGCAAAGCGGACCCCCGGGAGATAGGGTCTGGTGTCCGGCCTCTCCGGCCGAGCGCGTCGCACCCCGATACAGGCGCCCGTCCAGGATCAGGCCACCTCCAACCCCCGTGCCGAGAGTGAGGCCGACGACATGGCGGGGCCGCTTCTTGAGTGCTACGACATAGCCGCCCCAGACCGCCGCATTCGCGTCGTTCTCCGCCGCCACGGGCACCTGAAGCATCCGTTCGAACACCCGCTTGAACGGAAATCCAAGCCATGACTTCAAGTTCGGCGCGAAAAGGAGCGCGCCGTCATCCGGATCGACGCCCCCCGCCAGTCCTAGGCCAAGAGAAGAGAAACGCCAGTCCCCGATGACGACCATGAGCCGACGCACGAATTCAGCGGGATCGCTCTGAGGCTGCGTGGGGATATGCACGAACCGCCTCACGGCCCCTTCTGGCCCGACGAGGCAGATTTTCGTGAAAGTCCCTCCGACGTCGATGCCCACGCAACCGCCGGCGACGGAGGTCATTGCTGGCGCTCGACGCGTGCGCCGAGGGCGGAAAGCTTCTCCGTAAGAAACTCGTAGCCGCGGTCGATGTGATAGACGCGCGAGATGGTCGTACGCCCCTTGGCGGCCAGAGCCGCGACGAAGAGTGCGGCCCCGGCGCGGATGTCCGAGGCCATGATGGGGGCCCCGGACAGGAGCTCGACACCCGCCACCACGGCGCAGCGGCCCGAGACGGCAATCTGAGCGCCCATGCGGCCCAGCTCGGCGGCGTGCAGATAGCGATTTTCGAAGACGGTTTCCGTCACCTTCGAGAACCCGGTCGAGAGCGTCATCAAGGCCATCCACGGAGCCTGCAAGTCGGTGTGGAACCCCGGATAAGGGCGAGTCACGATGGGAACGGGCCGAGGACGCCGGTCCATCGACATCTCGATGAAGCCCTTGCCGCAGCGCACCTTGGCGCCGGACTTTTTCAAGGCGGAAATCACCGCGCCCAGATGCCCGGCCTCGGCGCCGAGGAGCTTGACCTTGCCGCGAGCGGCGGCGCAGGCCAGGAGGTAGGTGC
>CAYHNV010000026.1:0-14781 GCA_964358065.1 uncultured Elusimicrobia bacterium
CCCAAGCGCATCAACCCCTTCCAGCCCGTCGACCTCGTGGTCGATCACTCCGTGCAGGTGGATTTCTTCGGGACCTCGGACGCCTTCTCCCGGAACTCCGAGATCGAGTTCGAGCGCAATCAGGAACGCTACGCGTTCCTTAAATGGGGCCAGAAGGCCTTCGCCAATTTCCGCGCCGTGCCGCCCGAGACCGGCATCGTCCACCAGATCAATCTGGAGTACCTCGCCAAGGTCGTCTGGACCAACGAGGGCGTCGCCTACCCCGATTCCTGCATCGGCACCGACTCCCACACGACGATGATCAACGGCCTGGGCGTGGTGGGCTGGGGCGTGGGCGGCATCGAGGCCGAGGCCGCCATGCTGGGCCAGGCCATGCCGCTCCTCATCCCCGAGGTCGTGGGCTTGCGCATGACCGGGAAGCTCCCGGAGGGCGCGACGGCCACCGACGCGGTGCTGACCGTCACCCAGATGCTGCGCAAGAAGGGCGTGGTGGGAAAATTTGTCGAGTTCTACGGCCCCGGCGTGGCGGGCCTGGCGCTGGCCGATCGCGCGACCATCGCCAACATGGCCCCCGAGTACGGCGCCACCATCGGCTTCTTCCCCGTCGACGGACGCACCCTCGACTATCTCCGCTTGTCGGGACGCCCCGAAGACGACGTGGCTCTCGTCGAGGCCTACTGCAAGACCCAGGGCCTGTTCCGCAACGACAAGGTCGAACCGTCGTTCGCTGAGACCATCTCTCTCGATCTCTCCACCGTGAAGCCGTGCCTCGCTGGACCCAAACGCCCTCAGGATCTCCTTGAACTCGGGAAGGTCAAAGCTCAGTGGAACGAGGCTCTTCCGGCCTTTCTCAAGGAAAAAGATAAAAAGGGTCATCTCCCGGCCCCCGCAGGCACGGAAGTGGCGATCAAGGACTACAAGATCGGCCACGGTGCCGTCACCATCGCCGCAATCACCTCCTGCACCAACACCTCGAACCCCTCGGTCCTCATCGCCGCCGGCCTCCTCGCTCAAAAGGCCGTCGCCAAGGGCCTCTCGGTCAAGCCGTGGGTGAAGACCTCGCTCGCCCCGGGCTCCAAGGTGGTCATGGATTACCTCTCGGCCGCGGGATTGATCAAACCCCTTGAGGCGCTGAAGTTTCACCTCGTGGGCTTCGGCTGCACGACATGCATCGGCAACTCGGGACCATTGCCTGCGGAGGTCGCCAAAGCCGTCTCGGAAAATAATCTCGTCGTCGCGGCCGTGCTTTCCGGCAATCGCAACTTCGAGGGCCGAGTCAATCCGTTGGTCAAAGCGAATTACTTGGCCTCGCCGCCCCTCGTGGTCGCCTACGCCCTGGCCGGCAGAATCGACCTCGACCTGACCACCGAGCCCCTCGCAACCGGCAAGGACGGCAAGCCCGTCTATCTGAAGGACATCTGGCCGACCAACGACGAGGTCGCCAAGGCGGTGGGAAAGAATCTCTCTCGGGAGACGTTTCTGCGTCGGTATAAGAACGTGTTCGCGGGAGACAAGAACTGGAAGTCCATCGAGGTGAAGGCGAGCGAGCTTTATGCCTGGGACAACGACTCGACCTATGTGCGGCTCCCGCCGTACTTCGAAGACCTGTCGTTGAAACCCCGGGTCTTAGCCGACATCAAGGGTGCGCGCGCCTTGGCCGTCTTTGGTGATTCAGTCACGACCGACCACATCTCCCCAGCCGGCAACATCGCCAAGGACTCCCCCGCGGGGCTTTATCTCCAGTCCAAGGGCGTCAAGCCGTCCGACTTTAACTCCTACGGCGCCAGGCGCGGCAATCATGAAGTGATGATGCGTGGGACCTTCGCGAACATCCGCATCAAGAACCTGATGCTCAAGGACGTGACCGGGGGATACACCGCGCACGTCCCGTCGAAAGAGCAGATGTCCATCTTCGACGCCGCGATGAAGTACCAGGCGGAGAAGGTCCCGTCGATCGTGCTGGCCGGCAAGGAGTACGGCACGGGCTCCTCGCGCGACTGGGCCGCCAAGGGCCCGGCCCTGCAGGGCGTAAAGGCCGTCATCACCCGGAGCTTCGAGCGCATCCATCGTTCCAACCTCGTCGGCATGGGGATACTTCCCCTCATGTTCAACGATGGACAATCCGCGCAGACCCTCGGCCTGACCGGCTACGAGACCTTCGATATCGTCGGCCTCGGCGCCATCAAGCCCCGCTCGAACCTCACCGTCCGCGCGAAGGATGCGCAAGGCAAGACCACGGAGTTCTCGGTCCTCTGCCGCATCGATACCCCCATCGAGCTCGAGTACTACCGCTACGGCGGCGTCCTGCGCTACGTGCTGGGCCAGATGCTGGCCGGCTCGGGCAAGACGCCGGTCGCGGCGTAAGCGGATGGCCACACGCGACTCGCAGCGCTTGGAACTCCTGCTGGAGGTGGGACGGCTGCTCTCATCGAAACTGGAACTGCCCGACCTGCTGAGCACCGTCCTAGGCCTGGCCTCCCGGGTCATGGACGCGGAGACGGCCTCACTGCTCCTGCTCGACGCGGATTCGCAGGAGCTCTACTTCGACGTGGCCCTGGGCCTCGGAGAGGAATCGGCCAAGACCCGCCTGAAGCTGGGCCAGGGCATCGCCGGGACCGTGGCGCAGACCCGCAAGGCCGAGATCATCAACGAGGTTCGCCGGGACCCGCGCTGGTCGCCGGAGATCGATGAGAAGTCGGGGTTTGCGACGCGGTCGATCCTGGCCGTGCCCCTCCTGCTCAAAGGACGCCTGCTGGGGGTCGTCGAGGCGATCAACAAGCAGGGCGGGGTCTTTGACGAGAGCGATCGCGAGGTCTTTGAAGCCTTCGCCTCCCAGGCCTCCGTCGCCATCGACAACGCCCAGCTCTTCGCCTCCCTGCGCGAGGAGAAGTTCAAACTCTCGACGGTTTTCTCCCAGATGCACGACGGGGCCGTGCTGAGCGACCCCTCCGGACGAGTCATCCTCGCCAACGACGCCGCCCGGCGCCTGCTCGGCGCGGAACTCGCGAACCTGACCGGGGGTCTCGCGGACATGAGCGTCACCCCTCCCCTGGCGGAGCTTCTCGCCTCGGAGAAGCCCAGCCAGGACTTCACGGCCGTGCGCCAGGAACCGGTCATGCTGGTCATGACCGGACGCATGACGCGAGCCCCGCTGGCCGAACGGGAAGGACGCCTTTTTGTTTTCACGGACGCAACCGAGGCCTCGCGCCAGGAACATCTCAAGCGTTCCTTCCTGTCTCTAATCTCGCACAAGCTCAAGACGCCGCTGGCCTCGGTCATCGGCTTCTCCGACATCCTGCTGGGCGAGCTGGACCCGAAGAAGTCTCCTCCGATGCTGTACAAAGCCGTCAAGACGATCAACGAGCAAGGCACCAAGGTCGGCGAGCTGGTCGACAAGCTCCTGCACTACACCATCGTCGAGAGCCCCGACGCCTCTCTCGACCTCCACGACGTCCGCGTCGACGAAGCCGTGGCCGAGGCCCTCAACGCCCTCAAGGAGAAGATCTTCGCCAAGAAAGCCCGGGTGGATTATCGCCCCTCGGCCCTGACCCTGAACGTCGATCGCGCGCTCCTCGTCGAGGCGGTCAAAAACCTCGTTGAGAACGCCTTCAAGTTCGACTTGAAGCCCGCTCCCGCCGTAGGCATACGCGCGGTCGCCAACGGCGGCTGGGTCGCCCTGTCCGTCTCGGACGCCGGGCCCGGAATCCCGCCCGAGGCGCACGAACGCGTCTTCTCCCGTTTTCATCAGGTGGAAAAAGACTTCACCGGCCAGATGGACGGCATGGGCCTGGGACTGGCCTTCGTCAAGCGTGTCTGCGAACTGCACGGCGGCCGCGTGGAACTGCGCTCCACGCTGGGCGAGGGCACCACGCTCACGCTCATCCTGCCCCTCAAGAGAGGCGCGTGAACGCCGCCCCGGCCCAGGCGTACGCGGCGGCCATCTCCGGCGCCGACTACGGCGAGGCTTATCTTGAGGAGACGGTCTGGACCTCCGCCTGTCTCGAAGACGGCCGCGTCCAGGACGTGGCCGCCGGATCCGACCGCGGCCTGGGACTGAGACTGTTGCGAAAAACGGGCTCGCGCGTGGAGACCTTCTTCGGCAGCGACCCCGATATGCGTCCAGAATCCGCGGAACGCCTACGCGCGGGACTCCTGCCTCCGGGGCGCAAGCGCGTCGTGCATTTCTCCTCCCACGTTCTGAAAAGCGTGACCCCGCGCATCGACCCGACCTGCGTGCCTCTGGAGCGCAAGGTGACGCTGCTGCGAGCGCTCGACCGCATGGTGCGCCGAGAGTTCCCCTCCGTGCGGCAGGTGAGCCTGACCTACGGCGACCGTTCGCGCTCGACGCGCGTGCTCAACACCGACGGCGCCGACGCGCGCCAATCGCTGACGACCGTGCTCTTGAGCGTCTCGGTCGTCGCCGAGGAAAAGGGCCGCCTCCAGAGCGGCCAGGAGTCGCTCGGCGCCCTGCGCGGCTACGAACTGATGGAGGGTGCCGAGCCTTTCAACGCGGCCCGGCGCGCCGCCGCGCGCGCTCTGGCCAAACTGCGCGCCCCGAAGGCCGGGGCCGGAGAGATGCCGGTCGTCATCGCCGCGGCCGCGGGCGGAACCTTTATCCACGAGGCCATGGGTCATTCACTGGAGGTGGACGCCGTGCAGGAAGGCTCCTCGCCCGCCTACCGCGGCGCCATCGGCAAGGTCGTGGCCCCCAAATCCGTCACGCTCATGGACGACCCGACCCTGCCCTTCCAGCGAGGTTCCTTTTTCTTCGACGACGAGGGCCTTCCCGCGGGGCCCACGACGCTGGTCGACCACGGAGTGCTCAAAGGTTTCCTGTATGACAGGACCTGCGCGATGCGCGAAGGCCTCGACTCCAACGGCCACGGCCGGCGCGAATCCTTCGCCTCACGGCCCTATCCGCGCATGTCGAACCTCTACATTGCCCCCGGCCAGGACGACCCGGCCGAGATCGTCGGCGGCCTCAAGCGCGGCCTGCTGGTCACGCGCATGGGCAGCGGGCAGGTCAACACCGCCACGGGCGAGTTCGTCTTCGAGGTGGACGAGGGCTGGTGGGTGGAAGACGGCGTCGTGCGCCACCTTGTGCGCGACGCCAACCTCCTCGGCCTCGGCCCCGACGCGTTGATGTCCATCGACCGCGTGGGCTGGGATGTGGGCTGGGGCATCGGCACCTGTTGCAAAGAAGGCCAGAACGTGCCGGTCAGCGACGGCCAGCCGACGATCCGCATGCCGAAACTCGTCGTCGGGGGCGCTTATGAAAGTTAGATCGCTGGTCTGTCTGCTGCTGGCGGCCTCCTCGATCTCATCCGCCAAGGTCCGCAAGCCGGCGGCCAAGACGGACATGGAGAAGAAGATCATGACCGCTCCCGTTGAAGAATGGAAAGGCCAGCAGGGCGGCCCCCTCGAGCCCGGCCACCAGCTGGTCACCGACTTGAAAGGCTGGAAGGCACTGGCCGCCCGATTGGGCCTGCACGCGAACGCTCCGGATTTTTCCAAGTCCGTCGTCGTGGCCGTGTTCTGGGGCGAGCGCCCGACCGGTGTATTTCCCGCCTCCTTCGACGCTCCGGCCGTCAAGGGCGACGACCTGGTCGTGCGCTATCGCATCAAGAAGCCGGCCCCGACAAGCTTCGTCACCCAGGCCTTCGCCCAGCCCTGGAAAGCGCGGACCTTCCCGCGCCCCAAGGGCAAGGTCATCGTGGAATTGCTTCCCCAATGAGCGCGGCCTCTTTGACGCTGGCGCTTCTCCTCCTCCCGGCCTTCGTCGGGGCGGGGGACGCGCCCGTACTCGCCGACATGGCGCCGACCCGCTCATCTCCCGGCTGGACCAAGCAGGGAGCCTCCCTGCTCCTCTACGACCTCGATGGCTCGCTCTCCCAGGAGCTCCCCCTGCGCAGCGGCGAGGACGGCGGCCTGCCCCGGGAGATGCGAGGCGGGACCTCAGCCGACGGCCGGTTGGCCTGGACTCTGGAGAGCCGCCAGACCTGGAACCCGCTCAAAGGCAAGACGCCGCAGACGCACCGGCTTCTCCGCCTCTACGGCTCGGCCGGCCAGGAGTTATGGAAGGACGAGGGCGTGGACCTGCCCGAACGCGGGCAACCCCTGATCTTCTCCGCCGACGGGCAGACCCTCCTGCTTGCGCGACGCGCGGGCGATGACTGGAGCGTGGAGGCTCGGACCTGGATGGGAGTGCTCCGTGCCGGCGTCGGGCCCTTCCCGCGCCTGATCTCCATGGCGTTGACTCCGAACGGACGCTTCGCGCTCGCGCGCTGGGGAGTCATCGACAAGAGCGACACGCACACCTTCTTCGACATCACAGCCAAGAAGCGCCGGGACGTGCCGTCTTCGAGCCTCCTATTGGGCCTGGCGCGCATCGGCGACGATGGCGTGGCCCGCTCCGGATCGAAGGTGGTGTTAAGCTTTGAGACCGAGGTCTCAAGCGCGCCGACCGCGGCAAAGTGAGATTACTGCCGCTCGTCTTCCTTCTGGCGCTGCCGGCCTCGGCGGTGGACGCGCCCAAGACGCGCGCGTCCGATGAGAAGAATCCGGCCGTCCTCGCGGTGAAGGAACGCCTGACCGGCGACCAGGGCGCGACCGACGCGCTGGCCGACCGGCTCCTGAACTCGCGGCTGGGCGGCATGCTCTCGACGGAACGGGACGCCGGCACGCGGCTGGCCGCGATCAAGGACTGGATCGCCAACGACCCCGACTCGGCCGCGCGCCTCGCGATCGGCTTGGCCTCCGACGAGAAGAACGGCAACACGCTCTTCGAGGATTCCCTCTTCCGGCAGTCCCGGACCACGTACGAGGACAACCCCGGCGCGAAGAAGAACGTCTTCGGGCGTCTGACCAAGGCCGCCAAGGACTCCAGCCTCATCAAGAAGCAGACCGATGAGATGGGCGAAGATGAGCGGCGCGAGCTGCTGCGCACGCTCTTCGAGGGCAAGGGCGCTCAATCCGAGCGGGTGATCACGCAGAAAGACGGCGGGAAGTCCTCCACGGAGAAGCCCGCGGCCGGCCCAGCCACGGCCTTCTCCGGCTACTACGACCGCCTGAGCGGCGGCAACCTGCGCGGCTACTCGCCGCAACTGCTGTCGCTGCAGAGCGCGCTCAACTCCCGCCGCCCGCCGGGCGCGCCGCATCTCGTGGAGACGGGCAAGCTCGATTACGCGACACTGTCCTATCCCGGCCACGGGATGCGCTACGACCTGGGCAACCTGGACGAGCGCCTGCGCCGGGAGCGCATCATCCAGCTGGCGCGGCTGGCGGGACAGACGCTGACCGCCCGCGACTGGAAGGACCCGGACCTGGAGGCGAAGCTGCGCGCGAAGGCGCCGGCGGACAAGTTCTCGCCGCGCCTGGCGCGGCGCGCGGCCCTGCTCGACAGAGCGCGCAAGGCGGTCGCCGATTTCGACGCGGCGGCGGCCCAGAGCAAGGACGCCAACGCCATCACAAAGGGCCTCCTCGTCGAGCTGGGCCGGGACCAGAAGGAAGCCTCGCGCTGGATCGCGGCGGCCGCGCTCGAAGAGGAGCTCTCGCGGCTGGAGTCCGAGGAAGGCTTACTCTCCGCCGAGCTGCTGGCGGTCATCGACGCGGTGCCGGCCTCGCCGACGCAGCGCGCGGCGTATAAAAAGCGGGGCGAGGCCTTGAAAGCGAAGTACGCGCAGGCCAAGGCCAACGCGCTGAAGGCCCAAGGCCTCCTTGAGTCCCCGGCCTGGGCAGCGAGCCTGGCGGAAGTGGACCGCCTGGTCGCCGAGAACCAATCCCTGCGGCGCAATCTCCTCAGGGACGTCGACATGTTCGCGCGCGTGCCGTGGCGCATCCGCGAGTCTCTGGTCGTCCAGCCGCGCTGGCGCGAGGTCCTTGACGGCCTGGCTTTGAAGTGGGCTCCTGGCACGGCCTTCGCGCGCGCGGTGGCCGTGCGCCGCAACCGCCTGTCGCGCTACCTGGGGGTCTTCGCCCAGGTCGCGGCCGGCGACCTCGACGCGGCGGCGCGGTCTTTCTCCTGCGCGGAACCCCTCCGGCACTGAAGCGCCTACGGGCAATGAGACCCGCGTTCCCTTGAAATCCAGCGGAGCATCCACGTCGCCGGCAGCGCCGCCAGGGCGAGCAGGGTCAGCGCGTACAGCGTCCGCCACGGCTGGGGAGTGGCGCTGATGGGACCGCCGTCGATGAAGATGTGGGCGAGCGGAAACTGTCGGACGTCCCAGACCGCGGCGGCTTGTCTTTCGAGGCTCAGTCGGATGCCGGGCCACTGGAAGTTGGCACCCGCGGCGTGCACGAGGACGCAGAGGGCGAAGGTCCCCGCCCATGCGGCCGAGAGGCGCGAAGATTTACGGATCTCATCCTCCAGTTCGCCCGCAAAGATCGCCAATGTCATGCAGGGAAGCGCGAAGTAGCGCGTGCCGAAGGTGGTCCCCCCGACCCAGGAGATGCGAAAGGCGACGAAGACCCACATCGCGATTGAGGCCAGGGCCATGTAGGGTACCCAACGGGTCCGCGGGTTGCGACAGGCCTTCGCGGCGCCCCAGAGCCCGAAAATGACGGCGGGAAAGAAGAAGAGCAGTCCCCGGGAGGGGCTGACGAGCATGGCGACGAGGGCGTGCACGTCGAGGCCTCCGAAGAGATCGGCCTGCATCTCGTAGTAGGGCGGACGCCAGAGGCTTCCGGAGTAGGCGCGCCAGTAGGCCGAGTTGAGGGCGATCGGCAGGACCGCTCCGGAGATGAAGGCCGCCAAGCGGTCGCGCCGGTGGATCAAGAGGAAGAGCCCCGCGGCGGCAAGGTAGAAGAGGCTGTCCTCGCGCGCCGTCCAGGCGAGAGCGAAGCCGAAGCCCGCGGCCACGGACCAAGCCCGGCCTTCATGGACGAGGGCCAGCAGGCCCAGGGCCACGCCCAGCTGGGCCGGCGCATGCGAGTAGAGCGCCTGGGAGCTGACGCTGTAGGCGAAGGACCCCAGGCCATAGAGCAGGGCGCAGGCCATCGCCCAGCGCGGGGAACATCGCGTCGCGAGCGTGCGCCGCACGAGAACGACGGAGCCCGCCGTCAGGAGGGTTCCCGCGATCTTGGAGAGGTTGTGGAGGAAGACATCGGAGGGTGCCGCGCCCGCCGCGACGGGGATCAGGTAGAGCGGCAGGGCCAGCACGCCCGCCGCAACCGGGTAGACCGAGACGAGACGCCCGCGGACCTCGTGGATGAGGTCCTGCATCCCCGTCTGCGTGGCCCATTGGCGGTAAGGGTCGAAGGAGAACGTGCCGTGCTTGAGAATCGCGTAGGGCAACAGGCTGTTGGGGATGTCGTCGCCTCCATGCCAGCGGAAGGACGCCAGATAAAGGGTCGCGCAGAGCCAGAATAAGGCGGCATCCGGACGCGATTGGAGGGCACTGCGGCCCGCGCGCTTCTCCGACGACCAGAGATGCGCGAGGGCCGCCGCCGAAAGGGCGAAGAGCGCGGTCCAGGGCGGCAGAAATCGCGGAGGGCCGCCGAGCGCCAGGGAAACAACGAAGACCACGCCGCATGCGACGACGACATGGAGGGTCGCCGGAAATCGTCTCATTCCTTGAAGGCGTAGACCTCGATGGTCCCGCCGGAGCGCAGGGCGGCCTCGAGGAAGGTGAGGAGCAGGGTCAGTGGGAGGAATACGGGCAGGAGCAGGGCGATGGCCACCGTTTGGAAGGGGTAATGAAGGGCGGTGTCGGTGCGGGCGCTGCCGTCCTTGAGCAGGGAATAAAGCAGGTTGAAGCGCAGGCCGAGGGCGTTGTAGAGGCTTTGAAGCAGCCCATAAGGGTTCTGCTCGAAGCTGAAATAGTCGAGCCGGATGATGCGGAGGCGGTGCCGGACCAGGACGGCCTCCAGCGACTTGGGGCCGAAGTGGAAGTAGTGGCGCGGCACGTCGAGATGGAACCAGTAGCGTCCGAAGAAGCGGGCCTGCCAGCTCTCGTAGTTCGGGACGGCGATGGCCAGCAGGCCTCCGGGCTTCAGGGACTGGGCGGCGCGGCCGATGGCGGCGACCGGATTGGCGAAGTGCTCGAGGGAATGCCAGAAGATGACGGCGTTGTAGCGGTCCTTTTCATGCGGGGCATGCGAGAAATCCTCGGTCATGACCGGCAGCTTGAGGACGTTTCGCGCGTGCCAGGCGGCGGTCGCGGAGAGCTCCACGCCATGGGTCTCATAGCCTAGTTCGCGGAGGTAGTTCAGGAGCAGGCCGCGTCCGCAGCCGACATCCAGGAGGGGGCCGCGCGGCACGCGGTTGTATAGGACCGCGGCGCGGCGCCGGCGGAACCATCGGACCAAGCGCTCGAAGAGGGGATTGAATCTGACGTTCTCCTTGCCGTAGTACTGCTCCGGGTACCAAGAGCCGATGCGCTCCTCGGGCTCCGGAGGCCAGGTCCGTCCCAGACCGCAGTCGGGACAGCGCAGGATCTCGAAGCCTTTTTCGACGGAGGGATGGACGGCTTCCGGGTTATCATGGCCGCAGGCGGGACAGCGTGGGGGGAGCTTGTCCTGGTCGTGCAGTTCCGGCTGGAAGCGGGGGGATGCGGACATGGAGGTGTAATTATATAAAATCCCGTCATGAACACCGGCTCCAGCATCCTCGACGCCCGGCCTGTGGCGTCCGAGGAGATCTCGTGGATTGAGGAGGGCATGCGCGGCGTGGGTTTCTTCTCCACGCTCGCCCGAGCCCAGCTGCGGGAAGTCCTTCCGTACATGCTGATGCTCCGCTACGCTAAAGGCGCGCTCATCTGCGTCGAGGGGGATCCGGGCGACGCCATGTATCTGATCTACCATGGAGGGGTGGTCATCACCAAGAAGGGGTGGAGGGAGCCCGTGGCCCGCCTCAAGGACGGCGATTTTTTCGGTGAGATGGCCCTGCTCTTCGGCGAGCCGCGTTCGGCCACTGTGGCGACCGACGAGGAAACCGAGGTCTTCTGCCTTGCCGCCGAGGATTTCCGCCGCATCGTGGCCCGCAGCCCCGACATGACCCTGACCCTGCGCGCGCTCGCCGAGACCCGCCGCCGCGAACTGGCGCAGTCCTGAGCCTCGCCGTCTAAGGCCGGGCTCTCACTTCACCTTGTCGAGAGCGGCGATCTCGGCATAGAGGTGGATGGCGGAGGCGATGGCCTTGCGGAACATCCCCAGGTGCAGGCTCTCGTTCTCCGAGTGCGGGTTGGAGAGAGGGTCCTCGACGCCGATCATCAGCGCGGGCGCCCCTTTCAGGGCCGCCGAGAAGGGGCCCACGAACGGGATCGAGCCGCCGCAGCCCACGTCCACCGAGGCCCGACCATAGCCTTTCTTCAGGGCCCGGCGCGCGGCCGCGAAGGCGGGAGCGTCGGTGTCCGTCGTCCAGGCGGGGCTGGCCGACTCGCCTTCGAACGTGACCTGGACGCCCCAGGGGGCGTTCTTGAGCAGGTGCTTCTTGAGCGCCACGAGCGACTTTTCTGCATTCATCCCCGGTACCAGTCGGATGCCGAGATGGCACCAGGCCGAGTCGTTGATGATGTTCGCGCAGTCCTTCTTGTTGGAGGCCGAGATCGCGTTGACGGAGAGCGCGGGCAGGTACCAGTTCGAGCGCAAGATGTCCTTGGGGCTCGACATCAGCTTCGTCTTGGCGAACATGCCCGACTGGGCGCGGAAGGTCTTCTCGCTGAGCTTGAGGACCTTGAGGCTGGCCTCCATCGCCTTGGCCGGCCTCTTGACGTTCTTGTAGATGTCCGGGATTGTCATCCGGCCCTTGGCATCCGTGCAGGAGGCGATCATCTTCGCCAGCGCCTGGACCGGATCGGGCAGGGGGCCGCCCCACATCCCGGAATGCAGCGGGTGGTCCATCGAGCGCGCGGTCACGTCGAGCGCCGCCAAGCCCCTCAGGGCCACCGTGATCGAGGGGGTCTCCTCGTCGAAGTTCCCCGTGTCGGTCAGCACGATCGCGTCGGCCATCACTTTGCCCGCGTACTTCTTCAGGAACGGCTCCAGGTTGTCGGAGCCGCACTCCTCCTCGCCCTCGATCAGGATCTTCACGTTGACCGGGAGCTGGGCGTGGGTTTTCAGCCACGAGGAGATCGCGCTGGTGTGCGTCACCGCGCCGGCCTTGTCGTCGGCCGTGCCGCGGCCGTAGAGGCGCCCGCCGCGCTCGGTCGGCTCGAAGGGCGGGGATTTCCAGAGCTCCGTGCGTCCCGCCGGCTGGACGTCATGGTGCGCGTAGAGGAGGAGCGTCGGCTTGCCCGTGGCGTGCAGCCAGTCCGCGTAGACGTATGGGTGAGAGCCCGGCAGGGTCAGGATCTCGACGTTCTCAAGGCCCCGCGCCTTGCAGAGCGCCGCCACCGCCTCGGCCGAGCGCACGACCTCCTTCGGGTCGAAGCCCGCGAAGGAGACGCTTGGAATGCGGGAGAGGACTTTGAGCTCTTCCAGGAAATCGGGGTAGTTCTGCTCGGCGTAGGCGAGGGCTTTGTTCGTATCCATGCGCGGATTCTACTAAAGCAAGGAAGCCGGGGGCAGGCCTTCAAAAAGATTTGAAGGCCCAACCCCTCCCTCATTGGTAGAATCCACAAGGATGCCACTCCTGCAGCGCTACATCATCCGCCAGTTCCTGCCTGTTTTCGGAGCGGGGCTCGCCCTTTTTCTGGGGGTGCTGCTCATGAACCAGTTCCTGAGGCTCTTCGCCACGGCGATGCTGAAGGGACTGCCTTTCCTTTGGATCATGACCTGTTTCTCGCGCCTGCTGCCCTCTTTTGCCACCTTGGCCGTGCCCATGGCCTTCCTGGTGGCGGTGATGGTGACACTCGGTCATCTCACGGACAAGGGAGAGGTAATGGCCCTGCGCTCGGCCGGATTCTCCTTCCACGAGATCGCCCGGCCGTTCCTCTGGATGGCCTTGGCACTCTCGCTGCTGATGCTCGTCGTCAATCATAAAGTCGGTCCGGACGGTTTCCGCTCTTTCAAGAGGCGCACGAGCGAGGCGGCCCAGAAAATCGCCAAGATCGATCTGCGCCCGCGAACCTTTACGCCGATCGGTCCCTGGAGGCTCTACGCGCGAGACGTGGTGCCCAGCACGGGGCGGCTGGAGGGAGTCTATCTCGTGCGGCCAAATCGACAGGAGTCCCTGCGCATCAATGCCCGGGCGGGCGTCATCACGCTCGACCCGGGGCGCGGCGTGGACTTGGAGTTGATCGACGGTCAGCTCGTCCTGCCGAACAAGGAGCCGGAGCGCTTCACCTCGGGCCGCTTTGAGCGCTACCGCGTGCATCTTCCCCTCGAGGCGCCGCTCGTCCCGCGGGAGTTGGACATGCAGGAGATGTCGACTGGGGCCCTGCGGGAGAAAGCGGGCCGTCCAGACCTCCTCGAGGAGAAGCGCCTCGAGTACCTCGTCGAGATTTCCGCGCGCTCGGCCGCGGCGCTCTCCCCGTTCGTGTTCTTCTGGGTGGCGACCCCGCTGGGCCTGGGACTGAGGCGCCGCGCGCGCGGCGCGGACTTCGTCGCCAGCCTCGTGGTGATGTTCGTCTTCTACGGTCTGCTTGTCGTCGGGGTCAGTCTCGGACGCCGTCACGCCAGCCTGGCGTCGGTGGCACCTTGGCTGGCGAACGCGGTGGGGTTGGCCGTCGGGGCGTGGCTGACGAGGATGGCGGCCTCCCAATGACGATCTTCACGCGCTACATGATGAAGCGCTTCCTCGCCCCCCTGGCCTTCGGGCTGGCGATTTTCGCCATCCTCATCTTCCTGGGCGACACCTTCGACAAGATGAATCATATCGTGAAGTCGAAGGCCTCCTTGTGGACCATCCTCGAATGCTTGTGGCTGGCCGTGCCCTATTGGGCCGTGCGCGTCATTCCCATGGCGACCCTTCTGGCGACTTTGGTCGCGATGAGCGGTTTCGTGCAGAGCGGCGAGTGGCTGGCCACGCAGGCCTGCGGCCTGGAGACGAAGCGCTTCTGGCTGCCCATCCTCTGGACCTCGCTGGGGGTGGCACTTCTGGCCTTCCTCGCCCAGGAGACCGTCAGCCCAGCGGCCTGGGCGCGTTCGCGTCGTCTCTGGCGGGAAAAGGTCCATCCAGAACCGGAGTATTCCATGTACAGCGACGTGGCCGTCGCCGTCGACGACAAGCTCTTCATCCGGACGCTCCTGCTCCGACTGGAGGCGGGGTCGATGGAACGCCCCCTGCTGGAGAGCATGGGGGACAAGGGCGTTTATTCCCAGCTCGACGCAAGGTCCGCGGTCTGGGATGGCCCCGCGAAACGCTGGGTGTTCCGCTCAGGCGTGGAGCGGACCTTCACGCCGGAGGGTGTGGTGGAGCGGCCGTTCCAGTCGAAGGTTTCGGATCTGGATGCGCCGCCGGCGGACCTCATCCCGCGACCCTTGAATCCCGACGAGATGACCCTGCGCGAGGTCCTTTCCTATTCCCGCCGCGTCGGTCGCTTCGGAGGCTCGCCTCGAGATTATGAGGTCGCCGCGCAGTCCAAGATCGCCTATCCCTTCGCCAACGTCGTGATCTGCGCCTTGGGCATCCCGATCTCCCTGCGCCTGCGCAAGTCCTCACGCGTGGCCAGCTTCTGCACGGCTCTGGCCATCTCATTTACCTACCTCTGGTGCATGGAGGTGGGGCGCGCGATGGGCGTGGGCGGCAGCGTGCCCCCCTGGGCCGCGGCCTGGATGGCGAACGCCGGCTTCGGCATGCTCGCCGCCGTCCTGATCCGCCGCTGGGACCTGTAAAGGGGGGGGTCACGCTTTAAAATATTTAAACCCAGACCACCCCGCCCATACCAATTCGACAAGGCGGGC
>CAYHNV010000026.1:14791-19479 GCA_964358065.1 uncultured Elusimicrobia bacterium
GGGGTCGGCCCCCGGGGGGGGGCTGCTGCGCCGCCCCGGCCCGCCCCCGGGGGTTTCTGTTTTTGGGGGGGGGGTTTTTTTTTTTTTAAAAACCCCCCCCCCCCCCCCTCCCTTACCTCTTCGACTCGGCGTCCAGGTCCTTGTGGGCCTTCTCGGCCGCCTCGCGCACCTTCTCGGTCGAGACCGGCTGGTCGTCGGCCTTCATCGCGGGGGCAGGCTCGGGCTGGATTTCGGGAATGGCGGAGGGCTTGGAATCCAAGGACCCGCCGAAGAGGAAGCTCAGCTGGACGGCGGCGTAGAGCTCCTTCGGGATCTTCGACTCCTTGCCTTCGCTCTGCGTGGTCACCTTCTTCGGGCTGACCGCGCCGGAGACGTCGAGCATCACATGCAGGAAGTTGAGGCCCGCGCCGGCGGTCAGCATCGTGCCCGAGCCGGTCTCGGCCAGGTTGCGCAGCAGGCCGACGCGTAGCGGGATGTTGATCCAGGAGCGGTTGAAGACGTTGAACTCGTTGCCGATGCCGAACTGGCGGCTGGCGACGTTGTCGACGGGGGTCAGGTTGCGCGTCAGGTCCAGGTCGGCGGCGATGTTCCACCAGTTGAAGGGCGAGATCGATAGGCCCATGCGCGCCTGGGGGTTGATCGCGAACTTGCTCTTGGCGCCGGCGACGACGGCGGCGTCGGGCTGGGTGAACTTGGGGTTGTTGAGGTTGCGCGCGGTCAGGCCCAGGCGCGGGTGCAGAGGAACGCCGTCGAAGGTCTTGTTGACGTCCCAGAGGGCGCCCAGGTCCACGCCGAAGTTGGCGCTCTTCTTGGCGCCGTCCTTGAATTTGGAGAGCATGTTGTCGTTGTCGTTGCTGTTGCGGAGCACGAAGTAGTCGTAGTAGCCGACCTGCGCGCTCATCAGCTTCAGGTTGCCGCCGAGGAAGACCCCCGGGGCGAAGGGCAGCTCGTGGCCGTAGCCGACGCCGAACTCCATCACCTGCGCGCCCTTGAGCATGAGCCTCGATTTGTTGACCCCGTTGCTGATGTCCAAGGCGGAGTTATTGATCATGTCGACGACAGGCACGCCAGCCATGTCCACGAAGGTGTTCGTGAACACCGAGACCTTGCCGACCTTGAAGTCGGCTCCGGCGTCCACGCCGATGCGCAGGCCGTTGCCGGTCTGGCCGAGCTTGTCGAGCGCGGCGTCGATCTTGGGTTGGGTGATGGTGAGGGGGTTGTCCTTGAGGTTCTGGAGGTCCTTGGCGCCTTCAAGGACGGGGCCGGTCAGAGCGGCGTGCACGCCGACCGGGATCTGCAGGCCGTAGGCGTTCTCGCTCGCGCGGCCGAGGGCGGCCGGGTTCCAGTAGGCCGCCAGCGGGCCTTGGGCCGTGGCGACCCCGGTCCCGCCCATGCCGACGGCGCGCGCACCCATCGGGTGCCACTCGAAGGCCAAGGCGGGGGAGGCGGACAGCAGGACGGCGAGAAGGGAAGCGGTGGTCTTGTTCATGAACGCGAGTATGGCATTTCTTTCCGGCGCTGTGAATACCCTTCGCGAATTACACGCCGCGCTCCAGGCTCTGGAACCAGCGCTCAATGTTCGCCGCGTGCTCACGGACCTGATCCTCGGGGCCCTCGATGATGAGGAGGAAGTCGCTCTCGAACAGGCTCTTGTACTCCTTGAGGTCGTACTTGAGCCCCGTCTCGTCAAGGTATCGACGGATGGCGTTCGCCGCGCGTCTGCGGATGAGCGCGCCCGCGGTAAACTTCATCGTCGCGCGCATGCTCCGCGCGGCCTGGCCGTCGGCCAGAATCCCCGGCATCGCCCTGTCGGCGGAGACCGCCTCGAACGTGATCTGCCTCCCGCTCGCCTTGCGCAGGGGCGCGGTGAAGCGCTCCACCAGGTCGGACACGAATCCGGCGGTCGGGCTGGCCGGCAGGGTGATGCCGTGGACCTTCGCCGCGGCCCGGATCTCCTTTTCATGGATCATCGTCCCGTCGTCCTTCATCGCGTTGATAAGGACCTGCGCGATCGCGTCCGGGATGGTGGCGGCCTTGGCGAACATCGTCGGCAGGACCAGGGCTTCGGCGACGGCCGCGCCCTTCTCCGCGCCAAGCTTCTTGATGAGCATCTTGCGCAGCTTCCAGGCAAATCCCCCCCAGGCCTGACCCTGGGCGTGGACTTCGTCGTACTCATTGTACTGGTATTTGTTCTCGCCGTGGCGCACGTAGTCCACGCCGTTGCGTGGAATCTTGAGGAAGTGCTCGCCCACGATGGGATTGTTCAGGCGGAACATCGACAGGATGTCGCCCCAGCCTTCGGAGAGGCCTCCGTTGACGATGCCGCCCAGCATGTCGTCCCAGTAGTGGCCGTTCTCATGCTCGGCGACGGTGTCGTAGGCGGTGTTCGCGCAGTTCGCGCTCGAGCGGAAGAAGTTGAGGCTCGGGCGGCCCGGGGTGTAGTACGCGTTGCACTCGTCGTCAATGTTGGTGCGCACGGCGAGCTGAGACTTGTCCATGCGGTCATTGGTCAGCTTGCGCTCGCGCAGATAGTTCAGCGAGCGGTTGACCTTGTCGAACGCGCTGACCTGGGCCAGCGCGTTCTCGTCGTTGACGGTGGAGCCGGGGTTGAAGACGACCTGGTTGTCGCCGGCCTTGACCGAAACCTTCACCGACAGGGTCTTGCCCTTGTTGTCGATGATCTTGACGTAGGGGCCGGAGAGCGTGGCCGTCAGCTCGAGGCCTTCGGGCAGCGCTCGGAAGCCGGAGCCGGTCGTGAAGCGGCCATCTTTGTCGGTGACGTAGGACTTGCCGCCGATCTTGACCTCGAGGAACGGCAGGGCGATATCGCTGACCACGGAGCCGTCCATGATCGGACCCTTATCCACGGCCTTGCCGCCGACTGTCCCGGAGACGGCGCCGGCGGCCCGAGGCTTGGCTTCCTTAAGGCCGGTGCGGTTGTCGTAGGCGAAGACGAGGCCGGTGACCACGTCGACGGCCACCGCGTACGGCAGGCCCTCGGCGATGTAGAGCTTCACGTGGCGCCAAGAACCGCGGGAGTAGATGATCTTCTCCTCGTAGAACTCAAACTTGTCGGCGGCCTCCTGCGTGGAAAGGCCGGTGCGCGCGGCGATCTGGCCCAGGATCTGGTCCGGGGTGAGGACCGTCTCGGTGTTCACGTCCATTTGGGGAAAAAGCTGGCCGGTCTGAGCCACGACGACGGGCTTGCCATGGAGCACCTTGAGGGTGAACGAGAGGGCCGAGCCGTTGACCACCAAGTTGTCGCGGATCTGGCGGAAGTACACGAAGATCGTGTCGGCCTGCTCGCCCTGACCCTCGAACTTCTTGGCGTGGATCAAGCGCAGCTCGGCGCTGGGAATCCCGAAGCGGGACGGGTCGGCGTCGACCATATCCTTAACGGCGCTGACGACGGCGTCAAGTTTCTTTGGGTCGGCGGAGAGGACCTTGCGGCTGGATTCAAAGATTCCGCCCACATCGCGCGAGCCGGGCAGGGAGTAGGTGTTAAGGAGGACGGTCCTCTCGTGGTCGGGAGAGGGCACGGTCGGCATCTCGTCGGTGCCGCTGCCGTTGGGGAGCTGGACCGGCTTGAGGTCTCCGGTGATGCCCATGCGGCCGAAGATCGGCGCGGACTTCTCGCGGGAAGAGTCGAACAGGGTCGAGAGGCCGGCACGCCCGCGAACCACGTCGGCGATGCGTCCGACCAGGCCCTTGCTCGAGGCGGCGGCCGCAGGCACCCGGATCTCGACTGCGTCAGCGGCGGCTTCCGAGGCGAGAGAGGGGGCGGCACCGGCCTTGACGGGGGCCACGGTCGCCGCGAGGGGCGCGGCCGCGACAGTCGGGGCGGCGGCTACGGCGATCGCCGAGGCAACGGGAGCGACCATGGGCGCCGAGGGGGCCGTGAGGGACGCGTGGAGAGCCGAAGAGCCCATGAGGGGAGCCGCGACGGGGAGCTCCGGGAGGGCCAAGACGCCATGGGCGCCCGTCACGGGCGCGCCGGCGGAGACGACGACGGGGCGCGCAATCACCGCGGCGGCAAGCACGGCCTGCGGAGCGACGGCGGAGAGGACGACGGAGACGGCGACGAGAAGAGGCGTGAGCCTCGGCGAGTTTTCCATGGGCCGATGCTATAAAACGCCCCCCAATACGGCAACGGGCCGATGGTCCCGACATTCCACGGCAGAGGTCCCGCCGGATTGTGGGACTTTGGACCCACAATCCCCCTGGGCCGCGATTTGATAGGATTGGCTTCCCATGGAAATCGGCATCGTCGGGCTTCCCAACGTCGGCAAATCCACCATCTTCAACGCTTTAACCTCCGGCAATGCCGCCGCGTCGAATTATCCCTTCACGACGATCGAGCCCAACGTGGGCGTCGTCGCCGTCCCCGATGCGCGCCTGGCCCGCCTGACGGAACTCGCCAAGCCGAAGAAGACCATCCCGGCTTCCTGCCGCTTCGTCGACATCGCGGGTTTGGTCAAGGGAGCCTCTCGGGGAGAGGGGCTGGGAAATAAATTCTTGGCCAATATCCGGGAAGTCGACGCCATTCTCCACATGGTGCGATTATTCAAGGACCCCGACGTCGTTCATGCCATGGGAGGGGTCGACCATCAAAGAGATATAGAGGTCATCGAGACCGAGCTGATGCTGGCCGACCTCGACAGCCTGACCAAGCAGTACGACAAGGTCTC
>CAYHNV010000027.1:0-10233 GCA_964358065.1 uncultured Elusimicrobia bacterium
ATCGCGAATTTATGGGGCATCTTCTGGTAGCGCGGGGCGCGGGCGTCGTCCGGCCCGCGCAGCACGCGCAGGTCGAAGCCGTGCCAGGCGAACCACTCGTCGAGCTTGGATGTGCCGGCCTGGCTCCTGTCCAGGCCGACCCGGACCTTCACGCCGCGGTCCTTGGCGCGCAGCAGGGCTTCGGCGATCGGTCGGGAGAAGAAGCTGAACATCGCGATGTCGATTGAGATCAGCGACGCCTCGATCGCGCGGATCAGCGTCTTCTCGATACCCACATTGGGCGAGAACATGTGGATCGGGAACATCGCGCCGTTGAGGGAGATCGGGGTGTCGGTCTCTTGCGGCGGGTCGGGGGGCGGCGGCTTGAGCTGTTCGGCCATTGAGGGCTCGATGTTGTCGGCTGCGGGCAGAACGGCGTCGATCCGGTTGATGGCCTCGTCAAGTTTTCCCATGTCGGGCTCTTCGGCGAGGCCGCGCATGTATTCGAAGTACTTGAGGTAGCCGTTCACGCGGGCCTTGTCGATCGAGAAGAAGACGTTCTCGTAGTGGTCGTCTTCGGATTGCTGGGTGTAGTTGTAGGAACCGAACTGCGCGAGGCCCTCGTCAACGACGAAAAATTTGTTGTGCATGATGCCGACGAGCCGGCCCTTGAGCAGAAGGACGCCGAAGCCCTCCTTGATCAGGCTGACGATCATCGGCTTCGGCTTGCGCGGCGTGACGCCGTCGTCTTCGTAGCCGGTCGTGTACACGTGGCTGCGATCAAGCACGATCTGGATTTTCACGCCGCGCTTCTTGGCGCGCTGGAGGGCGTCCCAGATGCCCAGATGATTGAGTTCGTATATCGCGATGCGCAGCGTCTTCACCGCCGAATCGATCGCCTTGATGATTTCGGTTTCGACGGGTTCGTTCGGGCGGATCGCGCTGGCCGGGAAGTCGACGCCGTTGAAGGCGACGCGGCGCGCGGCGGGCAGCGGGCCGTGGCCGGGCGCGGGCGGTGCCGGAGGGCCGCGGGGCTGGAGCGCGTTCTCGCGCAGCTGCGCGTCGGTCGGAAGCTCGCCCTCGGGATAGGCGGGGGCCGTTTCCGCGATGTCGAACATATGCTGGTAGGTCTTGGCGAAGGCCGCGACGTCGGTCTTGTCGTCGATGAAGTTCGCGTTTTCGAAGTTGTTGACGCCCGCGTTCTTGGTCGCGTTGGCGGAGCCGGTCTCGACGAGACGACCGTCGAAGATGAAGTACTTGTTGTGCATCTTCTCGGCGAGCGGATAATTGCTTTCCTCGCCGTTCGGCCCGCCGAGGATGCGGACCTGCGCGCCGCGGCGCTGCAGCCAGCCGAGGAAGAGCTGGACGTGGTCGGACTGCGACTGGCTCTTGTCGCCGACGACCCGGACCTTCAGGCCTCGCTTGAGCGCGCGCTCAAGGGCGTCGGCGATCTTGCGTGATTCCACGACGAAGGCCGCGGCGTCCACGGAGATCTTCGAGGCATCGAGCGCGGCCGCGATCGAGTCCTCGAAGAGTTCGGCGGGGCTGAAGATCCACGCCGGCAGGCGGGTCCCGTTGAAGGAGATTTTTTTCCGAGTGTCGGAGGGAGGCGCGGGCACGTCGAGCGGCCAATCCTTCGTCGCGGACTCAGCGACGGAGACGCTGAGCGCGCGCAGGTGCTTCCAGGCGTCTTGATAGGCCTTGACCCGGTCGGCTGCGGTCGAGAACAGGACGTTCTCGTAGTGGTTCCGCTCGGAGGTGTAGGTCCAGTTGTACGAGCCGAACTCGACCATCTTGCCGTCGAACACGGCGAACTTATGATGGTTGATGCCGTACTGAGTCGGGCGACCGATCACGGTGACGTCGAGGCCGTTGCGGATCAGGGCCCAGATTTGTTCGCTTCGGTAGCGTTTATATTCGGCGTCGGCCTCGTTGCGCGGGTTGACGCTGGTGTCGTCGAGGATGATCTCGATCTTGATGCCGCGCTTGCGGGCGGCGAGCAATGCCTTGAGAATCGCCCGCGAAGTGAACTCGTAGAGCGAGATCTGGATGGACTTGCGCGAGGACTCGATGGCGCGGACGATGTGCGTCTCGACCGGCTCGTTGGGACGGAACACGACGGAGGGGAAGCGTTCTCCATTGAACGCGACGGGTCGAGAGTTGGTCGGGCCGCCGCCGTCGTCGCCGGCCTGGGCCGGTGGGGGCGTCTTGACCCGGCCAAGATGATGGAAAGCTCCTTCGGTCAGTTCGATGAGCGCTGCGGGCACGACCGCCTCGATGCCGAGCTTGGCTTCGAAGGAGCGGGCGGCCTGTTCGCGGCTTCCGGCGGAGTCGGAGGGATCACGCGAGGGTGCGTCAAGCTCGGTCTTGAGTCCCTCGAGCGCGGTCCGCGGCGTCTCGACGGCGGAGGCCGTTCTTGCGACTGCGGCCGCGGGGGCCGCCGGGGTGAGTGCTGCGGCGTTCAGGCCCGGGACCGGGGCGGGAAGGGCGAGCAGGAGGGACGGCGCGGATCCCGAGACCGAGAGGGCGGAGACGGCTGCGCCGGCCACCGGCGCCACGACGGTCGGCACGCGGACCGACGGAGCGACCACGGACTGGGCCCAAGCGGGGCCGGGAAGGATGAGTGCGAGCGCAAGGAGGACCCGCGCTGAATGTCGCATCAGGGGCAGTGTACCAGCAACGCGCAATATCCCGCAGAGGCATAGGGCCCAGCGGGCGTGTGTCAGAGGGCCCTGCGGGCCCGGGGTCCTAAGGCCTAGCGAACGGCCTTGGGCGGAGGAGCTCCGGAGGACTTGATGTCGGCCTTGCGGCGCAGTTCCAAGAGATAGTCGGGCGCTTCCTTCTTGATCTTCTCCGCCAGGAGCATTTCGCGGAGGTCTTCTTTGATCTCCGCAAGGATTGCCGCCTTGGCGGGGCGGGCCGCGACGGCCTGGAGCACATGCTGGCCGCGCGGGCCGGGGACCATCTTGAGTTCGCCGGGCTTGAGCGCGAAGGCGACCGCGTCGATCTCGGGGGGGAGCATCCCGCGGGCCACGAAACCATAGTCGCCGCCGGCCGCCTTGCCGCTGGCGGCGAGGGACTTCTCCCGGGCCAGCGCCGAGAAGTCCGCGCCAGCCTTGACCTTGGCGATGATCGCGTTGCCCTCGGCTTGCGTCAGAACGAGGATGTGCCTCAGGTGCACGGCTTCGGGCCGGCCCAGCTTGTCTTTGTTCTCGGAGAAGGCTTTCTTGAGCTCCTCGTCGCTGACTTTCACGCCTCGGGCCGTGATCACCAGCTTTTCGCGCAGAAGCTCCTCGGCGAGGTCCGCGCGGACCTTGGAGAGAGACGACCCTGCCTGCTCGAGCTGGCTGATGAAGAGCTCCCGGGCGCCGAACTGCTCCTGGAGCTTGCTCAGGCGCCGAGAGACCTCGGCCTCTTCGGCTTTGAGGCCCTTCTGCTGAGCGGCCTGGCGCAGCAGCGTCTCATCGATCATCTCGTCGACCATCTGGGGGCCGTAGCGCTTGAGGAGGCGCTCGACGACCTCTCCCTGTCGGATGGGGGTCCCGTTGACCTTGACGATCTCCCGGTCGGTGGGAGCGGCGGCGGCGCCGACGGCGAGGATCATGATGAGGGCGGCGGAAATCGTATTCATGAACTATATAGTAGAATAAAAGACACCGTATGCTGAACTTCACCCCGCGCACCATCGAGAAAGTCGAGGACGCCGAACTCAAGATCGTATGGGATGACGGGCATGAGACGGCGCTCAACTTCGCGCTCTTGCGGCGTCATTGCCCCTGCGCCGCCTGCAAGGATGAGTGGAGCGGCGAGGCGCTTTTGGACCCGGGCAGCGTCCCGGACACGATCGTGGCGACACGAGCGGACACGGTGGGCAACTACGCCTTAAGCTTCTCCTTTTCCGACGGGCACGGCAGCGGCATCTACACCTTCGAGATGCTGCGCAAGCTCTGCGCCTGCGCCGAGTGCGCCCATCATCGGGGCTCGGAGACGAACTGAATGGATCATATCTGGAAGACGATCATCGAGCCCTTCAAGATCAAGAGCGTGGAGCCTCTGGGCTTCACCACCCGCGCCGAGCGCGAACAGGTCCTGCGCGCCGCGTCCTGGAATCTCTTCGGAGTGCCGGCCGACAAGGTCCTCATCGACCTTCTCACCGACTCGGGGACCTCGGCGATGTCGGCCGAGCAGTGGGCCGCCATCATGCGCGGCGACGAATCCTACGCCGGTGCGCGGAGCTTCTTTACTTTCGAGAAGGCCGTGCGCGAGCTGACCGGCTACCGCCATGTGATGCCGGTCCATCAGGGACGCGCGGCTGAACGGATTCTCTTCTCCGTGGCCGGCGGACCCGGCAAGACGGTCATCGCCAATTCCCACTTCGACACGACCCGCGCCAACGTCGAGGCCTCGGGTGCGGCGGCCCTCGACTTGCCGGTGCCCGAGGCTTTCGATTTCGCGCAGCCGGCGCCTTTCAAGGGCGACATGGATCTGCGGGCTCTCGAGGCGAAGATCCGGGAGTTGGGGAGCGCCAACATCCCGATGATCGTGATGACGCTCACGAACAACTCGTTGGGCGGCCAGCCGGTCTCGATGGGCAACTTGCGCGAGGTTTCCGGCATCGCCCGCCATCACCGCATCCCTCTCCTGCTCGACGTGGCGCGCTTCGCGGAGAACGCCTGGTTCATCAAGCGCCGCGAGCACGGCTATGCCGCGCGAACCGCGGCCGAGATCGCCCGGGAGATGTTCTCCCTTGCCGACGGCTGTTGGATGAGCGCCAAGAAGGACGCCTTCGTCAATATCGGCGGTTTCCTGGCCATCAACGACCCGCAGTGGAGCGCGCGCGCACGAGAGATCCTGATCCTCGGGGAAGGGTTCCCGACCTACGGGGGCCTCGCGGGGCGCGACCTGGAGGCCATGGCGGTCGGCCTGCGCGAGGTCCTCGACGAGCATTACCTGGAGTATCGCATCCGGTCCGTCGAGTACTTGGGCGACGGCCTGCGCAAAGCCGGCGTGCCCATCGTGGAGCCTCCCGGGGGGCATGCGGTCTATATCGACGCCAAGAGGCTCCTGCCGCACATAGCCGCCTCGGGCTATCCCGCCCAGGCCCTGGCCTGCGAGCTCTATCTGACGGCGGGCGTACGCTCCGTCGAGATCGGCTCCCTGATGTTCGGCCGCCGCGAGAAGGAAGAGTTCAAGCCGGCGCGCATGGAACTGGTGCGTCTGGCCATCCCGCGCCGCGTCTACACGCAGAGCCATGTCGACTTTCTCATCGAGGTCATGGTCGATGTCGCTTCCCGCGCCAAGGCGATCAAGCCCCTTCGTTTGATCTCGGCCTCGCCGCGCCTGGCCCATTTCACCGCCCGGCTCGAGCCGGAGGGCGCGGTTTGAACCCCAAGGGACGCGTCCTCCTCGTTGCGGCTGACGCGGCCCTTCTCACGGAGCTCACGTCTTCGATGCTCGGCCGCGAGTATGAACTGCTCTCGGCCCCCGACGCGCGTCGGGCGGTCCTGCAGCTCGCCGGCGAGGCCTTCGTCGCCGTCATCGCCGACTTTGCGAAGGTCCCTCCGGCGGATCGCGAGTTTTTGGCGAAGATGCAGAAGGAGCGTGGAGGCTTCGCGCTCTTCGGTCTGGAGTCGGCCGCACCCCTCTCCCCGACCGTCGCCGCACCCTTGCGGCGCATCTCTTGGCCCCCGCCTCGCGGCTTCATGGACCAGGTCCGCGCTGTCGAGGTCCCCATCCTCTTCCTCGTCGAGCCGACGCTCTATCTGACTCAGGCGGTCCAGCATGCCATGGGTCAAGCGGGCGTCCAGTTCTTCCAGCTGGACAACCCCGTCGGCGTCATCGGGATGCTGCGCGTGCAGACGGACAAGGCCAATGAGGCCCGCGCCAATCCCGCGGAGTCCCGGGGTTTGTGGGAGCGCATCCTGGGCGGCGAGGAGGCGGCAAAAGGGAAGTCCGCCACTCTGGGTCATGTGGCCGTGGCCAAGTTCTCCGGCATGCACGCCGAGGCGGCTCAGCTCGACGCCCATCTGCGCCAGGCGATGCCCAATGCGGCCGCCTATCTCGTCACCTCCCTGGACCTTCTGCGCGCCGCGACCGCCTCGGTCAAGAGCGGCCAACCCACGGTCCTTCCGAGAGAGCTTGCTTCGCGCATCGCGGAGATCATCACCGACGCAATGACCGCGGCCAAGTCCGCCCCGCGGGAGAAGGAACGCCTGCTCATCGTTGACAACGACATGCCCACCCTCCAGCGCCTGGCCGAGGCGCTGATGGCTTCGGGCTACGAGGTCGTCACCACGGTCAACGGCGAAGAGGCCCTGAAGCTCGCACAGCAGAAGCCCTTCCACCTGGCCGCCATCGGCGGCAGCGCCCTGGAAACGACCAAGCTGGCCGGCGCCAACTTGGCGCTGAAGATGCGCGAGCGCGACAAGAATCTGCGCATCATCCTGATGGTGGACCAGTTCCCGGTCCAGGACGCGCTCAAAGGCGTGAGCCGTGCCGTCGAACTCGGGCTGGACGACGCGATTCTTAAGCCCATCGAGACCTCGCGCTTGGTGCTCTCCATCCAGCGCGCGCTCGAACGGCTCTTCCTCCTGCGGGAGAACGTCCGTCTCCTCGCGGAAGTCCAGGATTCCGCCCACAAGCTTGCACAGGTCAACGGATTCCAGACCAAGTTTTTCGCGACCGTCGCGCACGACGTCAAGAATCCCCTGACCGCCATCCTCGGCTACGCCGAGGTCCTGGGCATGCGCCTCAAGGACAAGCCCGACGATCTTAAGTGCGCCGCGCACATCCACTCCGCGGCCAAGACCCTGAACCTCCTGGTTTCCGACCTCGTGGACCTGGCCGCCATCGAGTCCGGCAAGCTGCGAGTCGAGATCGGCGACATGGACTTGGCTCAGGTCATCACCGAGGTGAAGTCTCGCATCGACGTGGTCGCGCAGCGCAAGCAGATACAGTTTTCATCCTCGCTGCCTCCCGCTCTGCCGCCCATGAAGGGCGACCCGAACCGCATCGGGCAGGTGATTCAGAATCTCTGCACGAACGCAGTCCAATATACCAAGGAGGGGGGCAAGGTCACCATCGAGACGACTCTGCAGCCCGACTGGGTCACGGTCGGCGTGCGCGACACCGGCATCGGCATCTCCAAGGAGGACCTGCCCCGCGTCTGGGAGCGTTTCTTCCAGACGAAGGAGGCCCAGACCATGCGCAAGGCGGGTTTCGGCTTGGGCCTGAAGATCGCGCGCGAGATCGTGCAGATGCACGGCGGCGACATGGGTATCGAATCCGAGCTGGGCGTGGGCTCCTTCTTCTTCTTCAAGCTTCCCGTCCCGAAGGCCTGAGCGCATGGCCGCGCTCGCCAAGCTCGGGGCCCTCGTTTCGCCCGGCTCTCTGTTGAGCTCCGCCGCGGACTTGGCGGTCTACTCTTACGACGGGACCCTGACGCGGGCGCGTCCCGAGGGCGTGCTCCTGGCGCGCTCGGTCGAGGATGTGCGCCGGGCCGTGGTCTGGTGCGCCGCCAATAAGGTCCCTTTCGTCGCGCGGGGCGCGGGCACGAACCTGTCTGGAGGCTGCGTGCCTCTTAAGGGAGGTCTCGTCATCTCCCTGGCGCGCATGAACCGCATCCTCTCCGTGGACGCCGCGGGACGCGCGGCCTGCGTGGAGCCGGGGGTTATTAATCTCGCGCTTCAGCGCGAGGCGGAGAAGGTCGGCCTCTTCTACGCCCCGGACCCGGCGAGCTACCGGGTCTCGACCATCGGGGGCAACGCGGCCGAGAACGCGGGCGGTCCGCGCTGTCTGAAGTACGGGGTCACGACCAATCATGTCTTGGCCGTCGAGGCCGTGATGCCGGACGGCGTCGTCGCGCGTTTTTCCCACGAAGACGGGGGGCCCGAGATGACGAGCTTGCTCATCGGTTCCGAAGGGACCCTGGGCGTCCTGACGAAGATATGGGTCAAGCTGACCCCGATTGCCGCCGAGACGCGCACGATCCTGGCGGGGTTCGCGTCCATCGACGCGGCCGTGGAGTGCGTGAGCGCCATCATCGCGGCGGGGATCCTGCCCAAGTGCCTGGAGGCGATGGACCGTCCGACGGTGGAATCCGTCGAGGTGGGACGCGACCTGGGCTATCCCAAGGATCCCGCCATTCTTCTGATCGAATTGGACGGAGACCGTCACTCTTGCGACCGCGACGCCGAAGGTGTCGAGCGTCTTTGCCGTCAAGCCGGAGCCGCCAGCGTGCGCGCCGCCGTCGATCCGGTCGAGCGCGAACGCCTGTGGGAGGGGCGCCGCGGCGCCTACGCGGCCTTGGCAAGGCTGGCCCCGAACGTCCTCGTCGAGGACGGCGTCGTCCCGCGCGACCAGCTCCCCGAGGTCGTACGTCGTATCCAGATCATCGCGGCCAAGCACCGCGTGAAGGCCTATCTCCTTTTCCATGCCGGCGACGGCAACATCCACCCGAACATTATCTATGACGAGCGCGACGCGCAGTGGACGGCGCGCGTGATGGCCGCGGGCCACGAGATGCTCCAGGCGTGCGTGGAACTGGGGGGGTCTTTGTCCGGCGAGCATGGCATCGGCCTGGACAAGCGCGATGCCATGTCATATCTTTTTACCCCCGAGACGCTATCGTTGTTCCGGCGGGTCAAGCATGCCCTCGATCCCGGGGATATCGCCAATCCAGACAAGATATTGCCTCTGGCCGGCCAATCTCGAACCGACCGTGTATTCCTTAAGCCGCCCTCGCCGCCCTTGTCCGAACACGCCCGACTCCTGGTGGAAAAAGTGACGCAGGGCGCGGCGAATGGCGCGTCCTTCCGCGTGCGCGGCGCTTCCACGCGCTGGGCCGAGCCGACGCCGGCGGGCTCGGTGGAACTCCTGACCACCGGCATGAGCCGCATCGTGGACCTTGATCGCCGCAACCTCACTCTGACGGTCGAGTCCGGGATCTCGCTGTATGGCCTGCACCGGGAGCTGGAGAGCCAGGGCTGTCGTCTGCGTCTGCCTAAGGTCGGCGGCACGCTCGGGGGACTTCTGGCGACCCGGCCCTGGCCCGGGATACGCGAAGACCTCCTGGGGATGCGCCTGCTGTTGTCGAACGGCGATGTGGTGGAGTTGGGCGGGAAGGTCGTCAAGAACGTGGCGGGCTACGACCTGGCGCGCTTCGTGCTGGGTTCCTGGGGGAGTTTGGGCGTGATCCTGGAGGCGACCTTCAAGCTGTACGCGTTCCCGCTCGATGTCCCGCATTGCGTTTCCACCCCGGGTCCTCCCGAATGGAACGCCTGGACGCGGAAGGTCCGCGGCGCCTTCGACCCCGCCGGTCTTTTTTCCCCGCCGCGGCTGTGACCTTCATGCTTCTGCACGCGTTCGTCTGCTCTTTCGCTCTGGCGGCCTCGACGGACCGGCCGCAGTCCTCGGCGAAGCTTCAGGAGGCGCGGTGGGTTCTTGACAGGGGCCTTTGGAACGGCAGGATACAGGCCCTTTACGACCTGGGTGAACTGGGGCGCGACGCCCTGCCTCTGCTGGCCTATTCCTCCGACGATGCGGACTGGCAGGTGCGTCTGACCGCCGTCCACTTTCTCGGCAAGATCGGTCCGGCGGCGGCACCCGCCCTTGCCGACATCGTCCGCGTCGAGCCGTGTCCGCATGTCAGAATCTCGGCGCTGCGGTGGCTGTCCGCGATCGGCCGGCCGGAGCGTTCCGGGACCGCAAGGACCGGCAAGCCTCTGGTGGTCGACGCGCCTGGCGGGATGAGCGCGGAGTTCTTCAACGGGGGCATCGACCGGCGCATCTGCGCGTCCTCGGAACACGCCGGCCGGCTGAAACGGCATCGCACAGGGCCCTCGCGGGCGGACACCTCCGAGGTGGCGACCCCGCCCGTTCCTGCGGCAAAGAAGTTCCCGGCTTCGACCGTCCGCGTCGAGGCGTCCCGTCCGGCGCCCGAGACGGCGGAGCAGAGACGCCTTCATTCCGAGCTTGACGCGCTCCTGAGCGGGAGCACGCCCGCTCATTCCGTCGTCTCAGCCCCGCGACGGGCTCCTGAGAGCATGCCGGAAAGTCCGCTCCTGCCCGCGGGGGCGGCGCCTGTTTCTCCGGAAGGGAGGTTCGAGGCCGACGCCGGGACGGGAAAGGCGGAGAACGACCCCATCCCTTTCTTGATCGCCCAGTTATCCGCGGGGGAGCCGCGGCGGGGGGCGGGCGCCGCCCCCCCGCCCCCGGCCGCCGGCGCCCCCCCCCGCGCCGCCCCCCCCCCGCCGC
>CAYHNV010000027.1:10243-19138 GCA_964358065.1 uncultured Elusimicrobia bacterium
AACGGCGCATAACGACCCCACCCGTTTCTTGACCCCCCTTTTAGCCGGGGGGGCGCCGCGCGGGCGCGCGCGCGCCGCCGACGAACTGGGCAAGCGCGGCGCCGCGGCGGCGCCGGCCATCTCCGCTCTGCGCCGCGCGCTCTCCGACCGGGACCGGCGCGTACGCTCGAGCGTCGTGCTGGCGCTGGGCAGCGTGGGGAGCGTGGACGCCGTCCGGTCCGACCTAAGGCGCGCGCTGTCCGACAAGGACGAGGACGTCCGCTTCAGCGCCGCGATCGCCCTTGAGCGTTCAGCTCAGAGGGTCCGGTAGAGGCTCCTGCGCCCCTCACGGTCGGTGCGTGCAGAGCCGGCAGGCTCGGATCCAGTCGGGCTCCGCGCGTCGGCGCGTGAGCGTCGCCATCTCACGGGCAAGCCAGAGGCTCGGCTTGGCGGCGATCTGCGGCACATGGAACTGGGGGTCGAGCCCGCCTGCCGAGGGGCGCATGCCTGAACGCCATCCGAGCTCGTTCCAGAGGTCTTCGCCGACCCGCACGATTCTCGTGACGCAGGCACCGGGCTCGTGGGTCTGGTTGTAGAGGAGATCGACGAAATCCCTCCCGTCGATGAGCGCGTGCGCGCGGGGCCCGATCATCACGCCGGTCCGATGCCGGGTCTCTTCATCCGCCCAGCCTCGGAAGATATCGGGCAGTTCCGGCGTCGAGAGTTGCTTGCGGGGTGCCGCGCACGGCAGTTCGTAGAGGTCCGTCGCGCAGTCATAGACGGGCATGTGCAGGAGGTCGCTCGAATCCGGATCCTGTATCGGCATCTCCTTTGCGCGGGCGGTCCATTCGTCGGCCAGCTTCGCCGCCAGCTCATCGGCCTCCTGAAAAAGACGCCGAACGTCCTTTTTCGGCGTCCAGCCAAGCCATCTTCCCATGTCCCATCCCATCAGATCGCCTCCTTTATTTTTTCCTTCGAGTCAGCCGTTCGAGCCAGCCCCGAAGCCCGCCTTTGTGCAGGGCGCATTCGAGCAGGGGCTCGGTGCCGGGGATAAAAACTTCCGGACGCTTGCGGGGGCAGCCGGAGCGCGCAAGCTGCCCCGACACGCTGCAGATCGATGCCTCCCTCACGCCCTCGGCGCGCGCGAAGGTCCCGCCTGGGCGGTCGGCGACGGCCTCCTTCATGAATGCGGCCCAAAGTGGGAGGGCGTCCTTGGCGCCGGTGAGCCTGAGCGCGAGGTTCGCATCGTCGCCGACCCAGACCCCGGTCAGCAGCGCGGGCGTATAGCCCACGAACCAGGCGTCGCGCCCGTCGTTGGTCGTGCCCGTCTTGCCCGCGGCGGGCGCCGTGAAGCCGAGCAACTTGAGCGAACGCGCGGTGCCTTCCTTGACCACGCTCTCCAGCAGCGAGGTGATCAGGCAGGCCACGGCCGGGTCGAACGCCGACGTCGTTTCAGGCGCGGGGGCCTCCAGGACCGCGCCCTTGCTGTCAAGGACGGCCGTGACCAGACGCGGCGTCGCGCGGCGGCCTTCCGCCGCGAAGGGCCCATAAGCGGAGACCAGCTCCAGCAGACTGACCTCGGAATTGCCCAGCGCCAGGCCCAGGTTGTTGCTCAGGGGGCTGGTGATCCCGCAGGCGCGGGCCGCTTCCTGCACGCGCGCAATTCCCACTCGGGACGCCGCATCCAAGGTCGCGGCATTGAGCGAGTGGGCCAGGGCCTCTCTGACGGTGACCGTGCCATGGTATATCCCATCATAGTTCGCGGGTGACCAGACGCCCCCCGCTCCCGGATAGCTCAGAGGCCTGTCGCGGAGGATCGTGACCGGCGTGAGGCCGATCTTGAGGGCCGCGGCGTAGACGAAAGGTTTGAAGGCGGAGCCCGGCTGACGCAAGGCCTGGGTCGCCCGGTTGAACTGGCTCTGGGCGAAGTCGCGTCCTCCCGAGAGCGCCAGGACGTCTCCGGTGCGCGCTTCGAGCGTCACGAGGGCCGCCTGATGTTTGGATGAGCGCACGACTTTCTGGGCGTAGGACTGAAGGAGAGGGTCCATCGCGGTGTGGATGGAGAGGCCGTTGCGGTAGAGCACGTCGCCGCCGTAGCGGGGGAGGAGTTCGCGCACGACTTCAGCGACATAGTAGGCGTGTTCGCGCCACTCATTCTCGCCGGGGCCTCGGACCGAACCGACGGGCTCGGCCAGGGCCGCGCGCAACTGCCGATCGCTGATGGCGCCGTCCTCGCGCATCCTGCGCAGGACCTGGTCGCGGCGCGCGCGGCAAGCCGCCGGGTCCTGGAAGGGGCTGTAGAGCCCCGGGCCGCAGATGATGCCCGCCAGGGCCGCGGATTCGGCCAGAGTCAGGTCGGGCGTGTCCTTGGAGAAGTAATGCCGCGCGGCCGCGCGCATGCCCATGACGCTTGAGGAGCCGTCCTGACCGAGATAGATATGATTGAGGTAGAGCGTCAGGATGCGGCGCTTGTCGAGGCGGCGTTCAAGGTAGAGGGAGATGGCGGCTTCGGCCAGCTTGCGTGTCAGAGTGCGGCGCGGCGAGAGGAAGAGGTTCTTGGTCAACTGCTGGGTGATGGTGCTGGCCCCCTGGAGGTCATGGCCGCGCAGGTTCGCCCACGCCGCCCGGAGGATGGCGCGCGGGTCCAGCCCCCGGTGCGTCCAAAAGCGTTTGTCCTCGGCCGAGACCACGGCCTCACGCAGGCTCACGGGGATCTGCTCCCAGGAGAGCGGGTCGCGCCGGACCTTCCGTGAGCCGGAGAGTTCGGTCACGAGTTCGGGCTCCAGGATCAAGGACGCGACCCGGCCGCCGAGGATGTCCGAGAGGCGCCAGGTGTCGTCGCCGTCGCGGATCATGACGTAGAGCCCCTCGCGCTGCGAGACGCCCGCTGCGGAGAAGCCGCGCAGGCCCACGCGCAGTTCGGGGGCTTGCCAGTGGTACTCGCCCTTGCCCGGGGCCAAGGCGACGCGACGATAGCCGAGGCGCTCGAGGCGTTCGAGCAGGTGTTCGGCCTCGGCGGGCTCCGTGTCGCGCAGCACGAAGGGCGCCGACCAGACGCGAGTCGAGAAGCTCTCGCCCAATCCACCGAGGGCCAGAGTGGAGAGCTTGCGTTCGGCCTGGAACGCCAGCCAGGCCGAGACGACGGCGGCCGACAGGAGCGAGGCTGCGGCGAGCCGGAGCCAGAGGGAGGCCTTGCGCGAAACGCGCCGACGGGCGCGGGCCATCGCGTGTTAGAAGCGGACGGAGAGAGAAATGCGGTGGATGTCGGTCAGGTTGCCGTTCGACACGAATGCATAATCGATCCCGACGATATAAGCGCCTTGATTGACGGCGGTCTTGAAGTCTGGGCCGCCTTCCGCCAGCATCCGCTCCCAGAACGGTTTGTAGACCGTGCGAGCGTCGTTGGGGGATGCCGCCGTTGGCTCCCGGCTCCCGCCGTACGCACCGGCCAAGCCGAAACCAACCGTGATGCCGGCGCGGGCGCCGACGTTCGGCGTCTGCTGGAAGCCGCCGCGCAAGCGGAGGCCCGGGTTGACCGCCCATTCCGCGCCGAGGTGCGCCCTTGCCGCGTCGTCGTAGGGCTTTTCTTCGTCAAAACTGAACGTCACATGTTTCAGCGGGACGTAGAAAAGGCCGCCGCGGATCGTGCGCGGCAGAGGATCCGACGAGCCCCCGATCTTGAACGAGGGGCCGAGGTTCTGGATGACGAGACCGAGGCCGTAGTTGCCGCCTCGGAACTGCGCGCCGAGGTCGGCGGCAAAGCCGGCGCCCGAGGTCGAGCCGAGTTTCTGCGAGACGTACTTGCCGGTCGCGCCGACCGTCAGTCCCGGGGCGAGCATTGTCGCGTAAGAGAGGCCTCCGACATACCCGCCGGCGGTCAGCTTGCCGGTTGAGGTGCCGGCCGCGTCGTAGCCCTCGATGCCGGGGATCGACAGGTAGGTGAGGCTCGCGCCCAGCGCTCCGCGCAGCGACGCGACGGGCTTGACGAAGCCGAGGTGCTCGGTCGCCACGTTCTCGATGTGGGCCGTATGGCTGAAGGTCAGCTCTCGAATCTCGGCTCGCGCCAGTCCCGCGGGGTTCCACCAGACGGCGCCGGCATCGTCGGCTACGGCCGAGAAGGCGCCTCCCATGCCGAGCCCGCGCGCGCCCTGCTCGATGGTCAGGAACTGAGCGCCGGCGAGGCCGGTGGCGGCGGCGGAGGCCCGTCCCGCGCCCAGTCCGAGGGCGAGAAGCGTCGGAAGAAGGAGGCGGTTCATTTGACCACCATGATCTTCTTCGTCGCCGTGACCGTGCCGAGGGAGTTCGTCGCCTTCACACGCGCGATGTAGACGCCGCTGGCGACGGAACCGCCCATGTCGTTGACGAGGCCCCAGCTGAAGGCCTGGGTCCCGGAAGCGTACGAGTCGGATCGATGCAGCACGCGTTGCCCGGTGAGGGTGTGGATGTCGATCTCGACGGTGGAGGCGACCGCCAGCACGAATTGGATCGTCGCCGAGCCCGTTCTGACCGGGTTCGGGAACGGCTTCAGGCTTGCGGCGAAGGCCGCGTTCGACAGCGTCGTGCTTGTGCCGCCACTTGATGTGAGATTGAATTGGGTGGTCTGAACGGTTCCCGGGACCGTGCCGGACTGGTCGTAGGGGGAGATCGTGATGGAGTAGGATCCAGTCGACGTCTGCTGGCTGAGCGTGAAAGTGACCGCCGTGCCGGGAAGGCCGGTGACGACTCCGCCGGTGATGGCGCCGTTCGGTCCGGTCAGGGTGACCGTGGTCAATAGTCCTGCCGTCGCGCTGAGCGTGATGCCGATCGAGCTGAACGCCCCGACCGCCGAGCCTCCGGTCAGGGCGGCGTTCGTTCCACCGACTGAGATGGCGGTGACGACGGGCGCTGTTCCGCCCGTCGACGACTGCGCCGGGATGCGGTCGACTGCGATCGAGCCCTGGATAGGGCCGTTGTTGCCGCTCAAGTCGAGCGCCTTGTTGCCGGAGAAGTCTTTCGCCGAAAGTCCCACGGCGTACAAGCCTGAGGAGACTGCGATGCCGAGGCTGTCCAATCCGTTCCAGGTCGCGATATTTGACCCGGCGCTGACGGTAGGCGTCAGCACCTGGATGACGCTGCTCGTGCTGGTGTCGATCGCCGTGCCGGAGGCGTCCAGAGCCTGCACGTCGCCGTTGCTGTCGATCGTGAACAGGCGGCCGGGCTTGGCGATGACGACGCGCACGGATGCGTTGGCGGTGAGCGAATAGTTGATGTTGGCCGTCGCGATCGTGGCATTGATCCCCGAGGTGGTCAGAGCCGTAAAGCGGATGATGTTGACGGGAATCTCGTGGGTGTAGGCGTATTGAGTCGTGCCGTTCGGGAGATAGGCGCTGAAGAACGCGTCATAGATGCCGTTGCCGACGGTGGTGCCCGAGGAGTTTCGTCCGTTCCAGATTTCGGTGTTCTTCCAGGAGCCGTCGGCCAGCTCTCCTGAGCGCGGAACACCATCAATGACGGTTGCCGTCGGCACGGAGCCCCCAGCCGGCGTTTTAAAGCCCGTGGCAGCGTCGGTGACGAATGTCGTGCCCGGAGGGTATATCTTCAGGACCGTGTACGCATCAGTGTCGATGTAATAGCTGAGGTTCCAAGTCTGATTGAAGCCGAGCTGCCCGCCGCTTCCATCTCCGCGGAGGATCGCGTTGTCGTTGCCGCCGCCCGGGCTGTGTAAAAAGGAGTGGCACGCAACGACGGAGTTGTCGAAGATGCCCGAAACCGTGTTCGACGCCACCACGACATAGCAGTACGAGCCGTTGATCTTGCCGCCGCCTGAGAACGTGGTCAGGCCCCCGATGTAGGTGGTCGTCCCGCCCGCGAGGGGGTTGGACGCCAGGCCGGACTTGACGAGCAGTCGGTAAAGGACGGTGGCGGTGGTCGATGAGGGGTCGACGGCCGTGCCCCACGTGAACGTGTTCGTGAGCGGCGTGACCGTCAGCGTGAAAGACGCCTGGGCCGGCCGGGAAAGCGCGGCCAGGAGAGCCAGCGTAGCGCCGATGATCAGCAGTCGAGGTTCGCGCGGATATTTAGTCAAGCGATGGTTTATAGCAGGTCTTTTCCGGCCTGTCAATGGTTCAGACTTGCTTTCCTTTTATTAGGGACAGCTTCTCGGCTCGATCGAGGGCCTTGATGCGGGCCTCGCGCGCCAGCGCGGCGGAGCGGGTGAAGCCGTTCTCGCGGTAGACGAGCCTCACGGGGAGGTGCGCGCGCGTGTAGGCCGCACCCCGTCCGGAGTTGTGCGCCTCCAGCCGGGCCGGGACATCCTTGGTGACGCCCGTATAGAGGCTGGCGTCCGAGCAGCGGACGATATAGACGGACCAGTCCCGGAGCTTCATGGTGGGATCGTAATAGGTCTTTCGACCCATGTCAATTCAAAAAACTATAATCCCTCTCGCCCCGTTCGGGGCGGAGGCCCATGGACAAGAGCGTTTTCCTCAGCACCTTCGCGACGCTTTTCTTGGCGGAATTCGGCGACAAGACCCAGCTCGCCGTCATCACACTGACCGGCTCCACGCGCAAGCCGCTTGCCGTCTTCCTGGGGGCCGGGGCCGCACTGGTCGCCGTGACCGCCATCGGAGTGCTCTTCGGCCAGGGCGCCGCGCGCTTCATCCCCGAGCAGCATCTGAAGCGGGGCGCCGCGCTCCTGTTCATGGGGATGGGGGCGTGGATGTGGGTTCATCCCGACTGAGTCCTGCCCTCAGGGTAGGGACTCTGCCGAGAAGCGCGCCACGATATCCGCGATCCGAGGCTCCAGTTCCGCCACGCGGCCGCGGTGCTGGGCGCCCGGGAGCTTATCCGACACGGCCGAGATTTTCGTCACGTCCTCGCCGCGGCAGCCTTTCGCCGGACAGACATTGGAAACCCGGCAGCCGTCCCGGGCGACTTTGTCGACCTCGCCGCGGACCAGGATGCCTTCGACGAGCGCCGTCTTCGCGTTAAAGACCGCGGAGCCGGAGTTGCCGCCATAGGTGTCCAGGTCGGCCACGAAGTAGCCCTTCTTCGATGCATCGCGCACCTCGGCGCCTCCCGCGATCTTTGTGGGCAGGCCGGCTGGGTGGCCGATGACCACGAGCGGCGTTTTGTTGGCGATCTTCCCGCCGAGGTTGAGCTTCAGGACAAGGTGACCCGCGACCGCCCGGTCCAGCTTTACCAGCGCCCAGTCCTGCCCGTCGTTGATCTGCTCGCGAGCGAGGAGTGTTTTGCAGCCGTAGACGTTTTTGGCCGGAACCTCGAGCGGCATCTTGCCTGCTTCCTTAATACCGAAGCCGAACACAAATTTTGTGTCCTTGCAGACCTCTTGCGATATCACGCAATGGCCGGCGGTCATGATGATGTCCGGGGCGACGAGGGAGCCGGAGCAGAAGGCTCCGGTGACCTGCGCATAGAAGGGCTCATCCGGGCAGAGTCCCATCCCTTCGCCATAAGGCTCAGTCGTCAGCTTCGCTTTGTCGCCCTGTGTCAGGACCGAGGAAGCTTGGAAGAGCGCCACGGTCGAATCGGCCAGCGAACGCAGGAGGCCGCTCTGCGTCTGGTAGATGTCGATGCGGTCGTCCGACCCATAGATGACCTGGCCGTCCATCTGAGCCGACGCCGGGGCCGCCAGGCGGATCGCGGAGAGCAGTGTCGCGCACGTCACGAGGACTCGCTTCATTGGGTGTGACCTCCCTTAAACCTGGAGGTGCGAGCGGGATTCGAACCCGCGAATAATGGTTTTGCAGACCATCCCCTTAGACCGCTTGGGTATCGCACCGACCGAAGTATTTTACAACATTTGGCCCACCGCGGACTTGCGTTCGGCAACGCAAAGTAATAGCATCCCTCAGCATGAGCGAACAGTTTGGCGAGAGGACCTTCACCACTTTCGAAGTCGCCCGGCTGTGCGGCGTGTTCCATACGACCGTCATCAATTGGGTCAACAAGAGCAAGCTGAAGGCTCGCGTGACCCCCGGCGGCCATCGCCGCATCCCGCTTTCCGAGCTGGTTCCTTTCATGAAGAAGTACGATATGCCCGTTCCCGCCGACATCGAAGACGTGCACCGCCAGGTCCTCGTCCTCGATGACGAGCCCATGATGACGCGCCTCATCGAGAAGGGCTTCACCAGGCATCGCGACCGCTTCTCGATCCAGGTCTCAAACAATCCCGTCGACGCCCTCGTGCTGGTCGGCAAGAAACTCCCGGACATGCTCATCATGGACCTGATGATGCCCGTGATGGACGGCTTCCAGGTCTGCCAGATCCTCAAGTCCAGCCCCGCCACGAAGGATATGAAAATCATCGCCATCTCCGGGCGCAAGTTGACCGCCGCCCAGCAGGACTTCTTGTCCACGAATGTCGATGAGTTCATCCAGAAGCCTTTTGAGATGAGCGATCTCGTGGCCACCGTCGACCGCCTCCTCGCCTGACGGCGTAATGAGCCACCCTTCCCAGCCCGCCGCCGTCTCGGACGCGCCCGCCCTCGATCTGCGTGAGAAGGGAGCTCCCAAAGACGGGCAGACCCAATACTCCGACCGCCGGCTTTTCATGCAGTTGACCGCGTTCTCCCGCTGCCGGAACTCCGACGCCCTGGCGCGCGTGCTGTCCGATTCGGGCCTGGAAGCCGTCCTTTACGAGGAAGCCAACGACCCGACCGGCGTGGCGGTGCTTTCGATGTCCGAGGATCCGGCCCTTTTCGTGACGGCCATGCGCTCCGCCTTGCAGACAGCGCCCTTCGCGGACCTGACATTGAAGCCCGAGTTCTCCCTGCTGGGACGGACCTACTCCCTCGGCTATGAGCCGCGCCTGGAGGAGTGGCTCCTCCGACGCCCGCGCCGCATGGTCCTCGACCCGTCGACGCCCTGGGCGGTCTGGTACCCTCTGCGCCGCACCGGCGCCTTCGCGCGGCTGCC
>CAYHNV010000028.1:0-19120 GCA_964358065.1 uncultured Elusimicrobia bacterium
TAAAATAAGTATATTTCATATGGCAGGAACCGAACTTTAGAACCGCTTAAGAAGGCTGCTCAAAGGGCCGCGCAAAGATCAAGCAATCGGAAGGCGAGGTAAAAGGGCACGGACAGGAGCCGGTAGCCGATCCCCGCGCCATCGGGCAGATTGACGGAGTGGCGCTCAAGCGTCAACGGTCCATTGTAAATCCTGATCCCGATGTCCGTGCCGCTTCTGCTCAAGAACTGGTGGAGCGACTTGAGCGATCCGTGGCTGCCCGACTTCACCTCGACCGGCAGAATACGATCGCCGGCCTGAATGAGGAAATCCAGTTCCGCATGAGCGTTCTTCTCATCGCGAACCCAGAAGAATAGCGGCCCCCTGTGACGGGAACTGGCGGCGAGCAGTTCCTGTCCAGCAAGCGCTTCCGCGAGCCCTCCGCTGAATCCCGATGAAACGACCCTTTCGCGGAGCTGGTCCCGCGTCAAGCGCAGGGCGTGGGTACACAAGCCTATGTCCAGAAATTGAGATTTCGGGGCGCTCTTTGGTTTCTTCACCAGGGGCGGGGCGGTCCGCGTCGTCGGGAATATCCTCTCGACCAGCATCGCCTCATGCAGGATGTCGAACGCCTTGGACACCTCACGCGAGCCTCTCTGCTCTCCGGCCAGACGCGCATAGTTGATCCGGCCGCCCGCTTCGAAGGGAACCTGGTCCCAGACGGATTTCAGGTGTTCGGACTCGGCTCCTCTCGAATACTTCGCGAAGTCCTCCCTAAAGGAAGACGAAAGGGCTTCGTGGCAGTTCCTCGCGGCCGCGAGGCTGCCGGAAGCGGCGTATTGGGCCACGGCCTCGGGCATCCCTCCGACAATCATGTAGTCCAAAATGATTTCAGTCAGCCTCTCGTGGACCGGCGGCGGAGTTTCGCGCCCCACCCGCATCGCCATCAACTCTTCCAGCAGAACGCCCTCGCCCCGCGCGCGGATGAATTCGTCGAACGATGCCGGATAGAGGTAGAGGAACTCCACGCGACCGACCGGGAACGACCAGCCTTCGGTCTTCATCCGCACTTCGAGGAGCGAACCGGCGGAGATGACATGAAGCTGGGGCATCTCCTCGTGGAAAAAACGCAGAAGCCTGATGGCGGAGACGGAGTTCTGTATCTCGTCGATGAAGAGGAGGGTCTTGCCCGGGATGACTCGCTTGTTGGAAATCCCCTCGACGCTTTGCACGACATCCTTTATGTCCTTGACCTCCGCGAATATCCTCCTGACTTGGTCCTTTTCGAGATTGATCTCAACGAAGGTCTCGAACCCCGCGGCGAATTTTCTGACCAGAGTTGTCTTTCCCGTCTGCCTGGCACCCCGCAACACGAGCGGCTTACGATCAGGCCGCCGCTTCCAATCCAAGAGAGCATCTTCTATTTTTCTATTGAACACCTCATTATTGTGCCATAAACAATACTGTCTTTACAACATACAAAGGCATAAAAACAGCAATGTTTACAACACATGGATCTTTAGAACTGCGCGGGCAGAGACTTCCAGAAGCGCTCGAAGTCCGCGGGCGCTTCGGCCGTAAACAGCGCGGGGCGTCCGCTGGCCGGGTGCGTAAAGCCCAGCCGCCAGGCATGGAGCATCATGCGCGGCGGGACCGCCTTGCCGGGCGCCGGCGGATCGAACTCGGGGTCGCCCGCCACGGGATGGCCCAGGTAGGCCAGGTGGGCGCGGATCTGGTGCGTGCGTCCCGTGCGCGGCTTGGCTTCGACCAGGGCCGCGTTCTTCTTCTTCGAGAGGACCTTGAAGGAGGTCTCGGCGGATTTCCCCATCGCCGTGACGACGATGCGCCGGTTGCCCGGCATGCGGCCGATCGGGGCCCGCACCCGGGACGCTCCGGGCGGCACGCCGCGGACAACGGCGCGATAGGTCTTGTCCACCAGCCGGTCCTTGAAGGCGGCGACCAGGGCGGCGCAGGTCTCGGGGTCCTTCGCGATGACCAGGGCTCCGCTCGTCTGGCGATCCAGGCGGTGCACGATGCCGCAGCGAGGCGTGCCCGCCTTGAGGATGGCGGGGCGGAAGATCTGAAGGATGCCGGCCAAGTTGACTCCGGGCTCCGAGCGCGCGGCCTCAGGCGTGGTGAGCCAAGAGGTCCCAAGAGGGTGCATCAGGAGCCCTGCGGGCTTCGAGAGCACGATGAGACGCTTGTCCTCGAAAAGAACCCAGGATTCAAAATCCTTTCCTTCTCCCGCCTCGGACTGAGGGAGTTCGACGACGATGCGGTCTCCCTCCGCCACAAGCTCGTCCGGGTCGCGGGGCTCTCCATTGACGCTCACCAGGCCGCGGCCGATGATGTCCTTGAGGAAGGAACGGGTATAGCCCTTGAGCTGCCTGGCCAGGAAGGCATCCAGACGCGGCCAGCCCGTTTCCACCGCAAGGATCAACTTCATTTACGCCTGCGAAGACTCAGGGCCAACGCCGCGGCAAGCAGAACGAGCGCGCCCCACTGCGAAGGCGACAGGCCCCACCAGAAGCCGCCCCGCTCGTCGCCGCGCAAAGCCTCGACGGCGAAGCGCGAGACCGCGTACAAAGCCAGGTAGAGGAGAAAGGCCGCCCCGGGCCGCCAACGCGCGTCGCGCACCCGGGGCAGGCCGACGCGGGAAACAAGCAAGGCGATGGCAAAGCACGCCGCGGCCTCATAGACCTGGGTCGGATGACGAGAGGGATCGCCCGCCAAGGGGAGGCCCCAAGGCATTTGCGTGTGGCGGCCGTAGCAGCAGCCTGCGGCCAGGCAGCCTAGGCGGCCGATGGCATGTCCGAGGGGCAGGGCCACCCCGAAGTAGTCCGCCGCGCGCAGGTAGGAGAACTTCCGCCTGCGTTGGACGATCCAGCCCGCCAAGAGAGCGCCCAGCAGGCCCCCGAAGAAAACAAAGCCGTAGCGCGGGTCGCGCCAGAGACGGGTGGGGTCGCGCTCGACGATGGCATAGCCGATCTTCCCGCCGAGGAGAGCGCCGCCGAAAAGCCAATAAATAAGACTCCAGAAATCATCCTCGCGAAGGCCCATCTCGGAGCGCTTCGAGTTCAGCCATGAGATGGCGATGAGATACGCGGCGGCCACGAGGACTCCGTAGGTGGAGAGCTCGAAGGACCCGAGCTTCAGGAGGGTCGGCAGCACCGGGACCTCACTTCTTCTCGGGGGGCGGGAAGCGGTATTCGATCTCGCCCTTCTTGATGTAGCTGAGTTCCTTGCGCGCCACGCGCTCGACTCCCCCGTCATCGGCGCGCAGCCTGCGAAGCCGGCCGTCAAGCTCCTTTTCCTCGACCTGAAGACGGGAAATGTCGGCGCGCAGGCGCCGCAGTTCCCGCCAGTTGCCGATCAGGCTGCGAAAGCCCGCGTTGGCGAAAAAGACGGCGAAAAGGCCCCCCCCGATCAGTATCCGGGCCCAATGCTCGCGGATGAAGCTCGCGGCGGCCGCGCCCCGCGCGGACTTCCCGCTCATTTCGCGGTCGCCGCCGCCTGGAAGGCGAGAGCGCCCGCGTAATCGGCCTTGGCGCCGAGCGCGGTCTCGATCTGGAGGAGACGGTTGTACTTCGCCAGCCGCTCGGAGCGGCACGGAGCGCCCGTCTTAATGGCGCCGGCGTTGAGGGCCACGGCCAGGTCCGCGATGAAGGCGTCCTCGGTCTCTCCCGAGCGGTGGGAGATGACGCAGGAAAATCCCGCCTTCTGGGCGTCGGCCACGGTGCGCACCGTCTCCGTGAGCGTGCCGATCTGGTTGAGCTTGATGAGAATGGCGTTGGCCGACTTCTCCTTGATGCCGCGCGCCAGGCGCTCGGGGTTCGTCACGAAGAGGTCGTCGCCGATGATCCGCATCCGGTCGCCCAGCTTCGCCGTGAGGGCCTTCCAGCCGGCCCAGTCGTTCTCGGCCAAGGGATCTTCGATGGAGACGATGGCGTGCTTGGCCGCCCAGGCCGCGTAGACCTCGCCCACCTGCGAGGACGTCAGGATCTTGCCCTCGAGAACGTACTTGTCATCCTTGAAGTACTCGCTGGCCGCGCAGTCCAGCGCCAGTCGGACCTTGCCGGCGTAGCCGGCGTCGGCAATGGCCTTGGCCAGGACGTCGAGGACTTCGGCGTGGGTCTTCAGCTTCGGGGCGAAGCCCCCCTCATCTCCGACGGAGACCGTCATCTTGAGCGCCGCCAGCGCCTTCTTCAGGGCCTGATAGACCTCGGCGCCCGCGCGCAGGGCCTCATGGAAGCTCGACAGCTCGATGGGCACGACCATGAACTCCTGGATGTCGAGGCCGGAATCAGCGTGCCTGCCGCCGTTGACCACGTTGAACATCGGCGTGGGCAAAATCCAGCGCTCCTCGGGAAGGCCGTAGGCCTTGCGCAGGAAGGCGTAGAGCGGGAGCTTGGAGGACACGGCCTGGGCGCGCGCCGCGGCCAGGGAGACCGCGAGGATGGCGTTGGCGCCGAGACGGCCTTTGTTGGGAGTGTCATCAAGATCGATCAGCTTCATGTCAATCTTCGCGGGGCTCGCGGCGTCCATGCCCTTGACCGCCTTGGCGATCTCGCCCGAGGCGTTCGCCACGGCCTTGAGAACGCCCTTGCCCAGGTAGCGGGTCTTGTCGCCGTCACGCAACTCCACGGCCTCGTGCATGCCGGTCGAAGCGCCGCTTGGAACCGCGGCGGCGCCGACGGAGCCGTCGGCCAGCGTCACTTCCGCGGCAATGGTCGGCAAGCCTCTGGAATCAAGGATCTCCTGGGCGCGGACGGACTGGATCTTCGCCATTAGAATTTCCCCTGGAGCATCTTCCTGCCCGCATCCACCATCTCCTGCAGACGCTTGGGCGTGTGCGCCTCCGCGTAGACGCGGAAAACGGGCTCCGTGCCCGAACTGCGCAGGCCCAGCCACGAGCCGTCGCGCAGGACGAACTTGAAGCCGTCGGTCCGATCGATGCGCCACACCGGAGTGCCGGCCAACTCGAGGGGCGGCTTGAGCTTGAGACGGCTCTCGAGCTCGATGATCTGGCGCAGGCGTTCCATCTTGTAGTTGAGACGGGTGTTGTGGAAAGCCCCCACCTGCTTATGGAGGCGTTCACGCACCGCAACAAGCGACTTGCGGCCGAGAGCCACCAGCTCCAGCATGAGCACGCAGGCCAGGATCCCGTCTTTTTCGGGGACGTGTCCGCGGATCGAGAGGCCTCCCGATTCCTCGCCGGCGAGGAGGAAAGTCCCGGAACGCAGGAGCTCTCCCAGATACTTGAAGCCGACCGGGGTCTCGCGCGTCTCGCAGCCGTGGGCCTTGGCCACGGCGTCGACGAAGTGCGAGGTCATGACGGATCGGCCCGCCTTGCCCGTCAGGCCGCGATTGGCGGCCAGGTGTTCGTAGGCCAGGGCAAGCACGTCGTTGGCCGGGATGTAGGTCCCGCCCGCGTCCAAGATCCCGAAGCGGTCGCCGTCGCCGTCGCAGGAAAGGCCCAGCGCCAGCTTCCGCTTCTTGACGATCTCGGCCAGGTCCGCAAGCGACTCGGACGTGGGCTCCGGAGAGCGTCCCCCGAAAAGAACGTCGCGGTCCTCGTTGAGGGAGACGACCTCCACGCCGAGCCTCTCGGCCAAGAAGGAGCCCAGATAGAGGCGCGCCGAACCGTGCATGGCGTCCACTCCGACGCGCAGCTTCGCTTTGCGGATGGCCTTGACGTCCAGCAGGCTCTGGAGCTGGTCGAAGTAGGATGTCCGGAAGTCCAGGGTCTCGGTCCACGATTCCCTCAACGAGCGCTCATCGGACATGGCCTTGACGGAATGCTCGCCGAGCAGTTCGACCCGGCGCTCGAGGTCGTCGGTGATCGCCGGGGAAGCAGCACCCCCCCAGTAGGGCATCCACTTGAAGCCGTTGTACTGTCCGGGGTTGTGCGAGGCGGTGAGCATCACCCCGCCGACGGCCTTGTGGTCCAGCACGGCCCAGGCCGCGGCCGGAGTCGGCAGATCGGTCTTCGAAAAGAGGGTGCGAATGCCGTCGTTGGCGAAGACGGCCGCGATCTCGCGGGCAAAATCCTCCGAGAGAAAGCGGGTGTCGTAGCCCACGACCACGGTCGCAACCCGGCTCGGCGCGGTCCCGCGCAGGAACTGGCGATACTCGTCGCTGTTGTAGCCCACCTCGGGGCTCTCCTTGACGCTGCCCGCCACGGCATGCGCGATCTTGCGCACGTTGGCGAAGGTGAACTCGTCGGAGACCACGCCACGCCAGCCTGAAGTGCCGAATTTAATCATTGGTGCGGCATACTAGGAAAAGCCCCTCCCCGCGGTCAACCGATGTTTCGGCCATATTGAGCTGGGTCTTTAGACCCATTGACATATGGGCCCTAGGGCCTATGGCGCATCGCGCCTTCACGGGCTATGCTGTGTGGGCCCGTAAGGAGAACGGCCATGAAGACCCCCATAAACCCCTTCACCGCCCTGGCGCTGGCGCTGATTCTAGTCGGCGCGGAAACGTCATCGGCCGCGGACATCGTGCCTGACGATTTCATCGGTCCCCTCGCCCCCGGCCAGATTTACAGGAGCAAGGCGATGCAGTCGATCGACCCCGGCTTGGAATCCTCCCCATTCGCCGTCACGACGAATGCCCTCCAGGACATCGGCCGCCTCCAGCAAGCGGAGAGCGGGGTCGGCGCGGGCGATCCAAAAGTCATCGCCGAGGAGGACCGCATGAAGGCGGACGGGACGCTCAAGGACGTCATCCGCCAGCCCAATGGCGCGATCCTCGTCCTCCCGAACGGAAAAGTCTCCTGGTCGGATTACACGCTCGGATTCAACAGCATCCCCTATGACCCGGCCTCCTGCGCCGGCAACCCGGGTTGCCCAGCCTCGCTCAAGACCTATCTGGGAAAGCAGGCGGAGAAGGAGAAGATGTTCTCCACGAGCGGGAATAAGAACACGTCCCCCGAACCCGCCCAAGACCCGCCTTCCGACGCCATCGAGCTCGCGGCGAACGACCTCGGCAAAGGAATCGGGATGTTCCAGGACCCGCCGTCGCCGGACTCGACTACGACCGAAGTGGGTCAGGCGGAAGTCCCGGCACTCTCGAACATCCGGTACAGTTACAGGAAGGTCCAGGAGGCGTCGGACAAAGCCTCGAAGATCGTCAAGGACGTCACTGCCAATATCGGGGACGCCTCCGGCAAGAAGGACCTCGACGCGAACACCTCCCCCTCAAAAGGGATCGTTGCCACTCATCAATAAGCAACCCTAGGTCCATAGTCCTAGACCCCACCGGGCCCTAAGCCACTGCAAACTCCCCCGCCCGCCCGTTATCCTCATGACAGGATGAAGAACATGGTCTTGACGGCGTGGCTGATGCTGGCGGCCGGCGCGCTCTCCGCTGAGAGCCTGCCACAGGCGCTCGGCAACGACGCGCTGACCAAGCAGATACTGTCAAAGGCCGCCCAGGAGAACGGCGGGGTGACCGCCGCGGTCCGCCTGGGCACCGGCCAGGCCATCGAACTCAAGCTCGCGGACGTCTGCTGCATCCCCATCGCCGTACGCGCCACGGCCCCCGCCGCGAAGTCGCCGACGCCGACGCCCGCACCCGCCCAGGGCCTCGTCGCCAAGGCCGAAAAGCCCTCGCCCAAGAAGCCCTCCCGCGCCGCCGTCGTCCAACTCAAGCACGTCTCTTCGAAAGCCGGCAAGAGTTGGGGTGAGAAGCGCTAGATGAACCCCGGCCCGGGGTATAATCTTCCCATGGACTATCCCCTCCACTCTTCGGACTACAAGCTTCGCCGCGCCATGAACTGGGTCCCTCTCGGGCTTGCTTACGCCTTCTTCTACATGGGGCGCTACAACCTGACGGTCGCCAAGAGCGCGCTGGGCGACGCCCTCATGACCAAGGCCGAGTTCGGAACCATCTTCGCGATCGGCGCCTGGGTATACGCCTTATCCTTCCTCGTCACCGGGCCGCTCACCGACAAGCTCGGAGGCCGCAAGGCCATGCTCATCGGCACGGCCGGCACGATCATCGCCAACGCGGCCATGGGCCTGGCGGTTTACGGCCTCGCGAACTGGGGCTGGAGATTCTCGCTGCTCTGGATGTTCACGGGGCTCTACGCGCTCAACATGCACTTCCAGAGCTACGGCGCGGTGGCGATCGTGACCATCAAGGCCCCCTGGTTCCACGTACGCGAGCGAGGAACCTTCTCGACGATGTTCGGGGTCATGATCACGCTGGGCATCTTCTTCGCCTTCGATTGGGGCTATGCGCTGGTCGCGGCCACGCGCGGCGTGCTTCCCACGGACATGGGCTTCTGGGCGAAAGCCTTCCAGAGCCTCCTGCGTACCGGCGGCGCCGGCGTGGACCAGAACTGGTGGCTCTTCTTCGCGCCCGCCCTGCTCATGGGCATCTGCTGGGTCGTGATGTACAGGTACCTCTGCGACTCGCCCGGCGAGGCCGGCTTCAAGGACTTCGATACGGGAGAAGAGTCCGTCTCGCACGACGGCAAGCGCCTGCCCGTCTCCCAGGTATTCAAGAAGATTGTCACCCACCCCGTGCTCCTCGTCGTCTGCGGCATCGAGTTCTGCAGCGGCATCCTGCGCAACGGCATCATGCACTGGTATCCGCTCTTCGCGTCCGAGGTGGGCTTCAAGAAGACCTTCTGGGTCACGCAGAACTGGGGCCTGGCGCTCCTGATCGCGGGCCTCGCCGGCGCGTTCATGACGGGCTGGGCGTCCGACAAGCTCTTCTCGTCGCGCCGCGCGCCCATGGCCGCCATCCTCTACGCCCTCATGGCGGCCTGCGCCATCGTGATGGCCTTCACCCTCGACAAGGCCCTGTGGTGGGGCGGCGCGGCCGTCATTCTGATCTCGATGGCGGTGATCGGCGTGCACGGCATCCTGTCGGGCACCTCGACGACCGACTTCGGCGGCGCCAAAAACGCGGGTGCCGCGGTCGGCATCGTCGACGGCATGGTCTATCTCGGCACCGGCCTGCAGTCCGTGATCATCGGCAACCTCACGCCGACTGGTTCGGCCGCCAAGGTCGCCGCCAACTGGATCTGGTGGCCGATATTCCTCGTGCCCTTCGCCTTCGTGGGCCTCGCCCTCTCGCTGAAGATCTGGCACGCCGTGCCAAAGAAGCTCGCACCGCCCGGCTACAGCCACAAAAGTTGCGCATAATAAGAGGTGACTGAATGAAAAACAACATCGTCGCAGTCCTTATAATCGTCGCCATCTGCGCGCCCAGTGCGCGCGCCTTCGACGTCCCGCCGCAGAAATCCTTCGAATCCTCCGCCGGCGCCATTCTCGAGGAGGCGCGCTCCTCATCCCAAAAACTGCGCGAGAACTCCCATCAGATGTCCGGGGTCAAGATCGGCGCTCACGCTGAAGGCCAGGTTCTTCTCTCGGAGCTGAAGCCTGGAACCGAGGTGACCCTCTCACAGGCGCTGTCGGAACAGATCACCCGAGATAAATTAAGCTTCTTCTCCATGACCACCTACATCAACGGCATCAAGGTCGACATCGAGAACCTGAGGGGGGCCGTCGCCGCGTCCGTCATCCCTGGTCCGGGCCTCTGGGCCGGCGTCAACACTGTCCCAGGCGCGGCGCGAGGCGAATGCGCGGTTGCGCCGAGGGAAAACGTCCTTTCCATCGTCGCCGTCCGCCTGAGCGAAACGAACGGCAAAGGCGCGAGCCTCGTCCTCGATTTCGGAGGTCAAGCCTGCATCGATTCGATCTCCCTTTGGATCATTCAAGGGGCCTCGCGCGCGCCCGATCTCCGTGGGGTCACCGTCAAGGATTTAGAGGAGACCTTCGGGGTCGACGCCCGCGGAGGTCCGAGGCTCAAGGTTGGGCGAACTCATGCTCCGGAGACCGAGCGCGCAAGCCAGAGGTAGACCCCGGCCACGACCGTGCAAAAAGCCGCGAAGAGGACGAACGTTGTCGTGCCGAATAGGGCAAAGAGGCCGCCCCACAATAGAAAACCGAACACGTACGCCAGGTAGATGAGGGCGCGGATGGCGCCCACGGTCATGTCCTTCTTGGCCTTCGGGATGTTGGATTTCATGATGGTATCCAGGTGGATGGACGCCAACTGAGCGGTGAATCCGATCGCCAGCAGGGCGATCGAGATGGGGAACAACGGCCAGAGCAGAGTGCCGAGCGTGGCGGTACTCATGAATGCCCATGCGCCAAGAAGAGCCGCCGCGGCCCAGGGCATGACCCGTGCGGCGCTCAGCGCATAGAGGCGCCGCTCTTCCTTTTTGCGCGCGTTTTTGGGCAGGGCGGAGGACAGCTTGGCGATGCCCGCCGCGATGCGATCCATGACGATCGAACCCAGGAGCGCGCCGATGCCATAGATGCCGGTCAACGAGCCGGCGATCGCGGCTGCGTGCTGCGGATCGGGCGCGGCGTACGCGCCGAAGGCGGTCGCGACGATGAAGTACATCATGTACAGAAAGCCGGTGATGAGCGTGAACCCGATCAGGGGTTTGTAGATGCCCGCATTCTTGAATACGGTCTTAAAACCCTCGCTCCACGGTCTGGGCTTCCGGTTGGCCACGGTCGCCTGCGGCAGTTTCAGCATGAGGGCCAACAGGGCGACGACGGCGAAAATCACGGGGGCGGGGTAGATCACGACGCCGAAGCCGAAGGCCGCGACGGCCAGGGCCACGGCCGAGCCGATGAACACCGTGCCGTACTCGATGGCATCCCGCAGGCTGCCGAAACGGCTTGAAGCCGTCTCGGAGTCTTTGAACCACTCCACCTGCAGGCTGTTCTCGGCCACGCGGCCGATCGCAAGGAAGAAGTAGTCGAGGCTGAAGAGCGGAATCAGCGCCGTCAGCGCGATTGTTCCCGCGACCGGATCGTACAGCATGGCCAGCGCCGTCCAGATCGCGGCGCGCGCGAACAAGACGGCGCGATATGTGAATCGGATGCCGAGTTTTTTGCTCCAGCCGCCTCCAAAGAAACTGCCCAGCATGCAGGCTGTGTAGCTGATGCTGGTCAGCGCGGCCAAGGCCATGAAACCCTGGGTCAGGGGCTGGGTCATCTGCGAGACGGCGAGCGCGGTAGATTCGACGATGATCGAGACAAGCCCGAGGGTCGAGAGGAAGCCGATGACGTTTTTTGAGAAAAGACCGGGCGCTGGAGCGAGAGCGACGGTCGACGGCGCGGCGGCGCCGACGTCGTCATGGGCGTGCGGGGCGAGGCGTGAAGAGGTCGCCGCGCCGACGGAGTCCGGCATGACAACGGCGGAAACGCCGCGGGACCCGGCGTCATCGACCGGCGCGCGCGGCCGGTCCAGCGCGTACGCAATGCGCGCGGCCGCCTGCATGAGGGCCGGACGCGAGACCTTGGCGCCGGCGTCGGCCGGCGTCGCGGCAAGTCTCGGGAACGCGCGGTTGGACGCGGCGCCGCCGATGGACGGTGCCGGACGCGCGGCAGGAAGCATGGTCGCGACAAGGGTCGGCGTCGGGATGGGTGCGCTCTGCGATCCAAGCGCCGGGGCGGCGAGAGACAAAAGCGTGGACGCGCTCGGCATGCCACGGGCGACGTCGAGAGCAGCGACGGTCGCGACCGCGCCGACGGCGGAACCCGCGACGGCGGAAGCGGGGGCGACGATAACCCGAGCGGTCTGCGCCCATGCGGGCCAGGGCGCCAGAACGATGGATAAAGAGAGCAAGACGGAGACGATCGCCCGCGGAGCGGGAGGCTTCAGGACCCGGGGGCGAACGTGTGAATCGTCCATAGGGGCGCGCATCGCGTCATGATGTTAGCAGACGGCGCGCACGCGCGAAACGTTCGAATGCCCTCTCGCGGCGCGGCAATCGGACTACGCGCGACGTAGGACCTTGGACTTGCGTCGGTGGGTCCAAGGTCCCCGGCCGTCGGAATGATCGTCCATTACTGAATATTTACTTGCTAACTCGCACCGCTCAATATCTGCTCAACATCAGCGCGCCGCCGACGCCGGATGTGACGCTGAGCGCCGCGGATTCCGGCGCGCTCATCCAAAGCGCGCTGGACAACTCAACCTATCGTTGAAGTAGTTGTCGGCCTGGCCGGCGCGCTCCAAGATATGCCGGACCAAGGTGGTCTTCCCGACCTGGCGGGGGCCGGCGACGAAGGCCATCTTGCGCTCTTCGCCGAGAAGGCGGAGCAGTTCCGGGGTCAGGTACCGCATGCCATAGGTTTACACTATAATGAAAAAAAGTCAAGACCTTTTTTCATGATAATGCAAAACAACTGGGTTGCGCCGCAGCGTCGGTTCCGTCTTGGGACCTACGGCTTTAGATCGGTCGCGGTCGTCGCCTGCTGGTTCTTCTGGCGGAGGATCTCGGGGGCGATCAGGACGTCGATGTCCCGGCCCTGGAACAGGCTCGATTTGATGTTGATCTCGAGGTTGTAGGTACCTTCTTTATTGAAGATGTCGGAGTTCGGGTTGGCGAAATCCAATATCTTCCCGTCATTGCTGACAAGGAATTTCTCCACACCCACCGTGCTGCCGTCGGGGTAGGTCGTGATCTGGCGCAGGTCGGCCTTGGTCGGACCGCTGGGCAGGGAACCCACCGTGTTGGTGAGGGCGTAAAGACCGGTCACCACGGCATCGCCGCCGTTCGGCGCGCTCTGGGGATCGGCAAGGCTCGCGCTGGCGGGATTCAGGATAACGGCGACCATCAGCGTGCTGGGATCGCCGATCGGCGTGTTGACGGCAACGGTCGGCTGAACTCTCTGGGTCCAGGTGAAGAGGCTTGGGTTCAGGAGGTTGTAGTCCTGGTGCTGCTGGAATTGGACGCGCGAACCGCCCGGGACGCCCGGGCCGATCAGCGTCTGCGTGTAGTCGATGGACTCGGGATACCACAGCAGCTTCTGCACGCCGCCGTTGTAGCCGGCAAAGTCGATCTGCGTCGGGTCGCCCAGCGTCATCGTTTCCTTCAGCGCGTCGATGGTGTTGGTGGCGTAGAACTCGAAGGACTTCAGCCAGTTGGACGGCTGGTTCTTGGCGAGGAAGCCGCCGGCGACGATGGCCGGGACCTGGCTCAAGTCGTTGGGGATGGCGGAATTGAAGTCCTGCCTGAAGTAGCCCCAATCGAAGCGTTCCGCGCGGTGGCTGAGGAACAGGACCTTGAAGGACTTCGTGTCGGGGCGCAGGAGGTACTCCTCCAGGCGCACGCGGCGGCCGAAGGCGTCGATGACGTCCTTGCCGAGCTGGGCTTCGTTGGCCTTGAGCTCGCGGTTGCGCAGGTCCTCGAGCATGGAGCGCGTGGCGTCGCGCGCCGACTCCTGGTGCACGGCGTACGAACGCACGGCCTGGAGTGCCTCCGGGGAGTTGAGCGCGACCAACTGCGGCTTTTCCATGCCGTTCTCGCCGATTCGCAGGGTCTCTTCCGAGGTGAGCACGGCCTCCTTGCCCTGGTTGTCCACGACCTCCAGCACGCCCTCCGCCATCGTAATCGAGGAGCCCTTCTCGTCGGCGCCCATCTCGAAGACGGTCCCGCGAACGGCGGCGACCGCGGTGGGGGTGCGGATGCGCACCCGACTGCTGAACATGCCCGAGAAAGCGGCGCGGATCTTGCCCAGGCCCAGCGAGAAGCTCGCCTCCCGCGCATCGGTCTTGTCGATCTTGAACAGGGTCCCGGGGGTGAGGAGGACGCGCGAACCGTCGGAGAAACGGAGTTCCGCCGTGGAAGAGCCGCTCGTGCGCACCTCCGAGCCGGCGCTGAGGCTCTCAGTCCCCGAAACCGGCCGCCAGGCCTCCCGGCCCATGCGCACCGACACTTCGCCGCTGGGGATCATCGTGATCGCCCCCGCCGGAAGCGCGTCCGCGCGGATGCCCGACGAAAGGAGAAGCACCGACAGTCCGAAGAACGCGATGAGGCGCTTGGTCAGAATTTCCATCCGGCCCCCGCGAAGTAGTTGTAGTTGTGATAGTTGTACTGGTAGGTCTGCTCAAAAGAGGTGTTGGCGCTGGTGTTGGACCAGGCCATGCGCAGCTTCAGGTCGAGCGCGCGCCAAATGGGTTGAGACGCGTCGATGGAGACGCTCTCTGTGTACTGCTGGAGCTTCGCGCCTTTGTAGCTGCCGTCGGAGTTCTGGGCCAAGCGTCCGGTATAGGAGCGGCCGGCGAAGTCAAGCCCTACGCGCAAGGCGGTCTTCGTGGTCAGGAAAGTCGTCGTCAGGCTGGGACTCAGGCGGGCTTCCCAATAATCGTAGTAGGCGCCGATGTATTTCAGCCGCGCGGGATCGGAGTCGAAGCTGTTCTGGTTGGAGATCACGTCGGAGATCGTAAAGCCCAACGCCGCGACCGGGCGCACGCGACCCAGCGCCTGCCAGTCGTTGAAGCGCTTGCTGCCGCCCAGGTTCAGGCTTTGGCAGGTGTCGGAACGGTTCGTGCTCAGGAACTGCCCCTGGGACTGGATGACCTTCTGGTCGGTGAAGCTGACGAAGGAGATCGAATAGGCGAGCCACGCGCTCGCGAACCCGGTGAGGTCGAACTCGCTGCGATAGCCGAACTGGCTGGTCACCGTGTCGAGGATGCGCGAACCGGGGCTGGGCGCCGTCTGCTCCGTGTTGAACTGAGAGGTCAACGACTTGAAGCGCGGGTAGCGCGTGTAGTAGAGATCGTAGGAAAGCTGCCAAGTCCAGGGAATCGAGTCGCCCCAGCGCGTCTTATGCTCCCAGACCACGCCCGCCTCATAGCGCCAGGAATCGTAAAGCCCCTTGCCCCATTTCTCGTCCTTGGTCTCGCGGAACAAACCGCTCTTCACGCCGAGGCGAGGCTTGAAGCTCCAGCCTTCGTCCCAACGCTGGACCCATTTAGCGCCCAACGATGTGTCCAGGCTCTGCTGGAACAGCGTCCCGCCGCCGGCCAGCTCATTGACCTGCTTGAAGCCCGTATAGGCCGCGCGCCCGTCGATGTAGAAGCCCGAACCGCTCGAAAAACTGCGCAGGAGCTGGGCATTGGCGCCGGCAAATCCGTTCACGGAGCCGGCGCTGTCGTTGAAGAAATATTGGCCCAGCATCAGGTCCAAGTCTCCTTGAGCCTTCCAGCCGGGCTCACGCTGGGCGCCCGCCATGCTCGCCAGCAGGACCAGGAGGGACGCCGCGACGATCGTTCGTGGATGTTTCACAGGAGGCTCACTCGAAGCGCGCGCCGACCGTCATCCGATGCGTGTTGCCCAGGTCGCCGTAGGGCAGAAACGCATAGTCCATCGTGAAGCGCTGGAACTTGACGCCGAGGCCCGCTCCGAGGCCGACCATCCGGCTCTGCAGTTGATCGCTGCCATGGCCGAACTGATAGCCGGCGCGGGCGGCGAGGTTGGGACTGATCCAGAACTCGGCACCCAGGCTCAAGTAGGCGCGCCGCTCGGTCATGATCCAGTCGATGTCGGAAGCAAGCGCCAGCTTCTTGCGGAACAGACGATAGGCGGCGCCGCCCTTGAGGGTCAGCGGCATGCTGTCGGGCCCGATGTTCGTGCCGAGATTGCGCATCGCGGCCCCCAGGGTCAGATCCTCAACGGGCGTGCGCGCCAGAAGTCCGGCATCCATCGCCATCGCGTGCTCCTTCAGGGTGTCGAGAGCCGCGCGGACGTACTTCAGGCTCCCCCCCAAGGCCACGCGCTCGCCGAAGACCTGCGCATATGAGAAGCTCGCAGCGTAGTTCTGATTGCCGAAGGTGGAGTCGGCCTCCTCGGTGTCGCCGGCACGCCGTTCGATCTTCGTGATCGTCAGGTAGTTGAGGCCTCCGGCCCAGACGCCGCCCGACTTGCCCAGCGGAGCCGCATAGCCGAGGTAGCCCTGGCTCTCGTCTTTGAAGAGGGAGTTGTAGCTGGCCGTCACGTTTGATTTCTCGACAAAGCCGAGCGCGCCGGGGTTCCAGTTCACCGCATTGGCATCCGCGCCTGTATCGACCGCGCTGAAGGCGCCGCCCATCGCCAGCGCGCGCGCGCCGACGCCGATGGTCAGGAAATCGGCCCCGCTGGTGCCGGGGCCGCCGGTGATGAGGTTGAGCGCCGACGCTGGAGAAGCCGCCAGGATAAGGGCGAGGACCGCGATTGGAGGGCGGATCATTTGATCACCGCCAGCTTGAAGGTGGCCGAGGTCTGAGCAGCGCCCCCGACGGACAGGATGCCGTAGTAGACGCCGTTGGCGACGGGCTGGCCGCTGCGGTTCTTGCCATCCCATTGCGTGTAGTAGCATCGCCCGGGCGAGACGGCGCCCGCGTCCAGCTCGCGCACCAGACGACCCGCGACAGTGTAGAGGCGAATCACGCCCTGGCCGCTGATACCCGAGGGAATCTCATACTTGATGACCGTGCCGCCGGTGGTGGTCAGCCCGGCGCCGCCGACGCAAGTGCCGCCGGTCGTGTTGAGCGTCACGCTCTTCGTCTGCAGATTGAAGGGGTTGGGAAAGTTGAACACCTTCACCACGGTGCCGGAATAGAGCCCGCCGTCGACCTGCGACGGGCGCAGGACCGCGAACTGTCCGCCATCCACGACCGCGGCGACGCGGGCGTTCGGGCGATAGCCTCGACCATCAGAGACGGCCAGAAACTCCATCTGGCCCCGGGTCGCACGAGAACCGCGGACGGAGAGAACGCTCGCCAGACTCTTGAGGCCCTTGACCGAGATCGTTCCCTTGACGGGATCGATCGTCTGCAGCCCGGGTACCGACGCCCACTTGAGGGTCGCGCTGTCGTAGGTATAAATGGCGAGGTCGTCGAGGCTGGTCCCGGCCTGATCATAGTAAAGGGTCAAGTCGACGCCCTTGGCTGTGTAATTGATGCTGGAGAGCGACACGTTGTAGACGCCGCTGGCAAAGGCCGCCTGGGTGAGCGCAGACGCGCGGATTGCGGCGGTCACCAGCGGAGAGGCGGACGCATCGGTTTCGCTCATGCACATGGACGGGATGGTGGTCGACAGGATCGGGATCACGCCGCCGACGGGCATCGAGAGGCCCGAGCCGTTGCCGCCCAAGCCGCCTTGATTGTCGATCGGCAAGCGGTTATTGGGGATGCCCTGGGAGTTGACGCCCTCATCGTCGCCGATCAGCGCCTGGTCGACGCTCTGGCAGACGGCGTGCGGCAGGTTCAGTCCGAATGGGACTTCCTTGACGACCAGCGGCGCGCGAGGGTCGTTGGGCTGGGCCTCAAGATGCAGGGTGTACTGAGTCCCGGCCGTCAGAGTCGCGGTGGAATAGCTCAGGAAGAGCTGTGTGGCTCCATCCGCGTCCGGCTCCTCGAAGAAGTCGTTCGGGGACAATGGCGTCGAGGCCGCCAGCACGAAAGGCGAGGCGCCGACCCAGGCGTTGCCGCCCGAGAAATCTTTGTAGTTCGTGATCTGGAACTCGTAGACATCCCCGTTGGGGCGGCCGAACACGCCGATGTCCAGCGGCTTGGGCTTGAGGGCAAAATCGAAGCCGACGACGTCTCCCACGACGGCCTCGGTCGACTGGTTGAGGACGAAGTAGCCGGGAGCGTTGACGAAGATCTTGAAGTGGTGATAGGACGTCGTCGAGGGAGGCAGGAGCGTGGCGGACAGCCCGGTCAAAGTGTAAGTGCCGCTCGAGTCCGTGACGGCGCGGTAGAGGGGCAGCTCCCCGGTCGGGTCGCTCAAATTGAGCGTGTCGTCGTAGGCCAGGACGGGGATGCCCGGCAGGGCCGTCTTGCCGAACGCGGAGCAAGTCACATCGGGCGGGCAGACGGGGTTGTTCGTGTAGACCGTGCCGGAGATGGTGGCGTTGGCCGCGCGCAGCGAGAAGGTCGGCACGGAGATCGCGCCGGTGCCGGTGACGTCGACGCTCTGGACGCCCTGGGCATAGCCGGCCGCCACGGCCGTCACCTGGTACTGTCCCGCGCCCAGACCGCTCAGGTTCCAATAACCGCTGCTGTTGGTGGTCAGCGTCGCGGGACCGTAGCCGGAAGCCTTGACCGTGACCTGGGCGCCGCTGAGCTTGACCGAGACGGTGCTCTGGACGATGCCTGAGATGGCGGCGCCCGTGTTCGAATCGAGGTTCACATTGACCGTCGTGGTGCTGTTGAGCGCGCCAAGGGTGACGGAGGTCTTATAAGGAGGATAGTTGGGCGTGGTGACGACCAGGTTGTAGACGGTGCCCGCGGTCAGGCCGCGGATCTCATAGCCGAGAGGGCCCCAGCCCCCGCCCGACACCGGCCCGGTCAGCGCCAGGAACTGGGCGAAGTTCCCGCTGGCCACCGCCTGATTCAACTGATTATCGAGAGCGCTGTCCTTACTCAGGTTCGGCGGGTAAGGGACGACGATCCCCGCCGCCTTCAGCGTCCCCTCGGAGTCGTAGACCCAGACGACGGGCAGATACTTGGTGAACTCTTCGAAGTTCCCGGCGAGGGACTGGAACTGGCGCAGGTTGATCATGCTCGCCGCCGTCACCGTCCCCGACAGAGTGGCCTGCTGCAGACCCGCGAGACTGACGGCGGGCTTGACGGACACGACCTGGAGCGTCGTGGTGGACGCCTGCGAACCGCTGAACGACACCGCGAGGCCGTTCGCGTAATCCGGACCCACGATGATGCCCCGCGTCGAGGTCTCGAGGACGAAATAGGGTCGCGCGCCGCCCGCGCGGTTGGCGGAGTCGAATTCGCCGGTCCGCATCAGATGGAAATCATAGGCCGATCCGTTCTTGCTCGCGGCCAAGGCGCTCGTGCAGAAACCGGGATTCGCCTGGAACTGTCCGTAGCAGCCGCTGCCCTGGAGCATCCCCGTGCTCGGCGAGAAGACGAACAGCCCAGGGGTGTTCTCTCCGCCGCCGCCACCCACAAGAAGGTTCGTCACCGTCTGAGGCGAGAACGGCGTGCCCTGCGGCAGGGCATAGGTCTTCCAGGTCTCCGGAGGGCAATCACCCCCAGAGTCGGGGCAGTTGACGATGCTCAGGGGCGGCAATAAACCGACGTTGATGGAGGGCTTTACCGTCACGGCGTCCGCCAGATAGACGTCCCGCGTGATGGTGTCGTTGACGATCGCCGTCACGCGGGCGGCGGGCTGCTTCGTCGTATACGGGAACTTGGCGGCCCCGTTGGCCCGAGCGTTGAGCGTGTAAGTGCCGGGGAGGAGCCCGCCGATGGAGAAGGTCCCGTCGGCATTGAGCTGGGCGTGGCCCCAGGAGTTGTCGCCCTCGGCGTTGACTCC
>CAYHNV010000029.1:0-18390 GCA_964358065.1 uncultured Elusimicrobia bacterium
GCATTCAGCCGGTCGATGATGCGGCCGGCGGGGACGTGACGGCGGACGAGGGCCCGGTCGGCGGCGGGCGCGGATCGGAAATCGCTGACGATCAGGTTCGGACGCCCCTGGTCGAGCTCCCGGCGCACCGCCTCCCGACGCCGCTCCTCGACCAGGGCCTGGTAGGCCTTATCGAACTCCGGCGTGAATCGTCCCGCGGAGATGAAGCGCGCAAGCGCGGCCCCGTCGCCGACAGGAGCCAGGTCCTCGGGGCGCAGCGTGGCCGTGTCGCAGGCCACGGGTCTCCAGAACAAAGGAAGCCCGGCCTGCGCGGCCAAGCGGTTGAAGTCGGAACGCGGGAGGACCGGGGCTGCGGATGCCGTCAGGGCCGAAGCGAAAAGGGCTGAAGCGAGCAGGTTTCTCATGATGAAAGAATGTAGCAAGGATTGAGGCGGCGGCGATCGAAGGGGTATGATGACGCCACATGAGAATCCTGAAGCTGCATCCCTCGGACTACCGCTCTCTCCTGCGCGCCGCTCTACACGAAGACCTCGGCCGCGCCGGCGACCTGACGACGAAGCTGTTCGTGCCGGCCACCGTGCGCCTGCGCGGCAAGATCGTCAGCCGCGAGACCGGAGTCGTGTGCGGGCTGGAGATCGCCGCGGCCGTCTTCAGGGCCTGCGAACCCCGAGCGAAGATCCGGCTCCTCGCCCGCGACGGCGCGCGCGTGCGCCCGGGCCGGGCCGTGATGTCCGTCTCAGGCGGGAGAGGGCTGCTCACCGCGGAGCGCACCGCCCTTAATTTTCTGCAGAGGATGTCGGGCGTGGCAAGCCTCACGCGCCGCTTCGTCGACCGCGTGCGCGGCACGCGCGCCAAGATCCTCGACACGCGCAAGACCCACCCCGGCTGGCGCGTGCTGGACAAGTACGCCGTGGCCTGCGGCGGAGGCGTCAACCACCGCATGGGTCTTTACGATGCGGTCATGGTCAAGGACAACCATTACCTCGGCGACCGGCTGGATGAGGGTGCTCGCAAACTCAGACGCCGTCATCCAGGCGTGTCGCTCATCATCGAGTGCGACACCCCCTCCCAAATATCGCGGGCCCTGGCCCTGAGGCCGGAGGTCGTCCTGCTCGACAACATGAGCCCGGCCCGGCTGCGCGCCGTCATCCGCCGCATCCGCCAAGACTCGCCACGGACCAAGATCGAAGTATCCGGAGGAGTGGACCTGGACACCGCGCGGGCGATGGCAAAGCTCGGCCCGGACCGCATCTCCATCGGGGCACTAACCCACAGCGCGCCCGCGCTGGACTTGGGCCTGGATCTGGCTTGAAGCTGACGGGAGTCAGCCGCCTCGTGCGGCTGCGGAGCGTTTCCTCCACCCAAACAGTCGCGCGGCGGCTTGCCGAGCAGGGTGCGGCGGACGGCACTCTCGTCTGGTCGCTGCGCCAGACCGCGGGACGCGGGCGCATGAGACGGCGCTGGCGCTCGGGACCTGGGGGGCTCTACGTCTCCTGGCTCCTGCGCCCGAAGTTCTCCCCGACGCGTCTGGCCGACTTCTCTCTGGCCTGCGGAGAGGCCGCGGCCGCGGCTCTGCGCGACGTCGCGAAGATCAAGACGGCGGTCAAACCGCCCAATGACGTCCTGGCACTCTGCGCGGACGGCAGGTATCGGAAAATCTGCGGCATCCTCTGCGAGGCCTCCGGCGGATCTTCTTCCTTAGATTGGCTCATCGTCGGCATCGGAGTTAACGTGAACAACGCCCCGCCGCTCAAGCAAGCCGCCAGCCTGCGCGCGCTGACCGGTCGCCGCATCGGACTTGCGCCTCTCCTGCGCGCCTTGATGCGCCGCTTGAACTCAGAGCGTCGGGCTGTGGATTTTATATAATCTTTGTCATGCTCGACACTTACCTCACCCGCGCCGGATACAACAAGCTCACGCTGGATCTGAAGGGACTCATCAAACAGAAAGCCCAGCTTTCGCTGGACATCGGCGAGGCGCGCGAAAAAGGCGACCTCAAGGAGAACGCCGAGTACCACTCCGCCAAGGAGAAGCTGGGCGAGGTCATGGGCCGCATCAGCAAGATCCAGGACAAGCTCCAGAGCGCCAAGATCATCGATGAGATGGACATTCCCAAAGACACCGTCGCCATCGGCACGACCGTGTCGCTCGAGGACTCCGACGGAGACACCGTGGAGTATTCCCTCGTGGGCGAGGATGAGTCCGACCCGGCGGAGGGAAGAATCTCGGTCCAGTCCCCGCTCGGCTCCGGCCTGCTTGGGCGCAAGTCCAAGGAAACCGTCGAGGTCCAGCTCCCCGCCGGACCGCGTTCTTTCAAGATCCTCAAAGTCACGCGCACGCTCTGAATCCCGCCGAGCTCGCCGACGCCCTCAAGCGACGCGCCCTCGAAAACGGCGCCGATCTGGCGGGCATCGCCTCCGCCGCTGCCTCCACCGGCTCCCAAGCCTATGACGAGTGGGTCTCGGCCGGGATGAATGCGACGATGGACTATATGGCGCGCAACATGTCCTCCCGACACGACATACGCGCTTGGTTCCCCCCCGCGAGATCCGTGCTGATGTGCGGGTTCTCGTACGGCCAAACCTCCACGCCCGCCGAAACGCCTCCCGGTTCGGGTCGTTTTGCTCGCTATGCGGTGCGCGAGGATTATCATCCTCTGTTGAAGGCCCAGATGTCGTCGCTTCTCGACTGGGTCCGCACCGTCGCTCCAAACGCGAACGGCCTGCCCTTCTGCGATACCAGTCCGCTGCTGGAACGCTCCTACGCGCTGTCCGCGGGCCTGGGCTGGCAGGGCAAGAGCGCGATGCTGATCGCCCCGCGTCTGGGCACCTACTTCCTCATCGCGGGGCTGGCCCTGGACCTGGAGCTTCCCGCCGACTCCTCGGCGCCGGACCACTGCGGCTCCTGCCGCCTCTGCCTTGACGCGTGCCCGACGGACGCCTTCGCCGCTCCGCGCGTGCTCAACGCCTCCAAGTGCGTCGCGTACCTGACCATCGAGAACCGCGGTCCCATCCCCGAGGAGTTCCGCGAGGGCGTCGGCGACCGGGTCTTCGGCTGCGACATCTGCCAGGAGGTCTGCCCCTGGAACCGATTCGAGAAGCCGGGCCGATTCCTCCCTGAGCCGAGAGAGCCTCTCATCGTGCCTCTTGAGGAGTTGGCCGGACTCGATGCCGCCGCCTTCAAGCGCCGCTTCCGGGACCTCCCGGTCTCGCGGGCCAAGCACCGGGGTCTATTGCGCAACGTCCTGCTCGCGATGGGCAACTCCGGGCTGACACGCTTCCGCCCTCTTTTGGAGAGGCTCGCCTCGGACCCCGACGAGATGATCGCGGAGCAGGCGCGCTGGAGCCTGGCACGCCGGCTGACATGAGTGGTGCGGAATGATAAACTATCCGCCCATGTTCCCGCGAACCCTTCTTGCGATCCTCCTCGCGGCCGTTTGCGCGGCGGGGCATGCCCAGAATCTAGAGAACATCCCTTCCCGGGCCTTCCCCGAGGAAGCCCGGCAGGCCCCTCAGGAGGACGAGACCCCTTGGATCGTGCGCTGGATGATCCGCCCGCTGAAGCGGGGCATGTTCATCCGCCTGCCCATCATCGACACCGACCCCAACCGCGGCATCACGGCGGGAGTCATGCCCATCTGGGTGATCCAAGGCAAGACGGATGATCGCATCGAGCAGATTCACGCCCCCTCGCTGACCTACAACCGCAATTTCAAACTCATCCCTACCTACCGCTTCTACTACTATCCGCAAGAGGACGCCAGTCTCACCCTGCGCGGCTCCTGGTCCCAATACGAGCGCGAGATCATGGGCCAGTACGAGGACGGCAGCATCCTGGGCACGGAGTTCGACATCTTCGCGCGCCTGCAGTACAACATGGACGCGGGACAGCGTTTCTACGGCTTCGGCCCGGACACGCCCAAGAACGGCGAGTCCAACTATAAAGAAGAATATTTCCAATACAAACTGGGACTCGGCATGCCGTTCTTTCATAAATCCGCCTGGCGCCTGCGCGTGACCGAGCATCTCCAGTCCGACCGAATCCTCGACGGCCCCCTGCCCAACCTCCCGCTCTTCGCCGCCGCCTACCCCGTGCAACTCGCGCGCGGACGTCAGCAGACCAACGAGCACCGTCTGACGCTCGTCTACGACACCCGCGACCATGCCGTGACCACCGCGCGGGGGAGATTTCTGGAAGTCTACGGCGAGCGCGCCGTCCATGGACTGGCCAGCGCCTACGATTACGGCCGCTACGGCTTCGACGCCCGCTGGTTCAAGCCCTGGCCGTCCGGCAACGACAAGGTCCTCGCGGTGCAGGCCCGCTACGAACAACTCCTCGGCCCCACCCCTCCCTTCTGGATCATGCCCAAGCTGGGCGGCAAGTCCAACTTGCGCGCCTACGGCGAGGGCCGCTACAGCGACCGCGGCGTGGCGGCGCTCAACGTCGAACAACGTTTCAAGGTCTTTGAGAGCCGGATGGCCGGCGTGACCACCGAGTTCCAGCTCGCCCCCTTCATCGGCGCGGGCACGGTCTTCGATAACCCCGGACGCGCCGCCGCGAAATACATCCGCCCCGTCGTGGGCGGGGCCGCGCGCGCGGTGGCCAAGCCCCAGGTCGTCGGCTCCATCGACTGCGGCGTCGGGCGCGAAGGCGTGGCCGTGTTCATGGACATCAACTACTCCTTCTAAACTCCCATGAACATCCAACTCATTGCGCGCGAAGTCAAGGACATGGACTCCGTGCTCTCGTTGATCATGATGGTCGGCGTCGCCGTCGCGGCCTGCGCGGTGATCTACCTCCTCGGCCGCCACCATCACCACAAACGCAAGGCCAAACGGTGAGAAATATTCTTTGGTGCTAATAATTCTGGCGCATGGAAATCGGATTTGGTATATTCACGCACCAAGGCCATGTTGGAAACGTTGAAGTCTCGACTCCAAGACCCGTTGGTGCGCATCCTCCTCGTGCTTGGGACCGCCGCGATCGCGGCGACCGTGCTCCTCGTGGGCTGGTTCACTCAGCCCGACCGCTTCGCGCGGGGTTACGCCCCCACCCAGCCGATCTCCTTCTCCCACCGCCTGCATGCCGGGGATATGTCCATCGACTGTCTCTACTGCCACTCAGGCGCACGCCCGTCGCAGAACTCCCGGAACGCCGGCGTGCCTTCGGTGGAGACCTGCATGAACTGCCACCGGGTGACCCGGACCGACCGGCCCGAGATCCAGCGCCTGACGCGCCTTGACCGGAACGATGAGAAGCTCGCGTGGAACCGCGTCCACACGCTTCCCGACCACGTCTATTTCGACCATCGGCCTCACGTGAACGCCGGCATCGCCTGCCAGACCTGCCATGGCCCCGTGCAGACCATGGACGTCCTGACGCGGCGCATGTCGATGCGCATGTCCAACTGCCTGGGCTGCCACCGCGCGCCGAAAGAAGCCCTCCCGGCGGGCTCCACGATCACGCGCGGCCCCGAGGAGTGTTCCGCATGCCACCGCTGAAGCAGACCCGTGTCGAGTGGATGAAGTACCTGGCGGCGTTGGCGCTCGTCTCGCTGGCGACGCCTCTCGAACGCCTCGCCGCCGCCGGACGGCGGGCCTTCGAACTCCCGCCCCGCGTGCGCAAGCCCACGAACTCGGTGAGGCGCGATGGATAGCAAGCTCTCGCGGCGACGGTTCCTGGGACTCATGGGGGCCACGGCCGCGTTCTCCGCCGCGTGCTCCCGTGCGGGCCGCGATAAGATCGTGCCGTACACGAAGCGCCCCGCCGGGACCGTCCCCGGCTCCGCGGATAAGTTCGCCAGCGTCTTCCCCGAGGCGGGCCGCGCCCATCCCGTCCTGGTCGTGACGCGCGAAGGCCGGCCCATTCATGTGGAAGGCAACGACCTCCATCCGGACTCTCGGGGCAAAGCCCCCCTACGCGCCATCGCCGATATCCTGGGCCTCTACGACCCGGACCGGCTGCGTCAGCCGCTGGTGGACGGCCGCCGCTCCGGCTGGGACAAAGCGCTCGGAGCACTGCGCCCCGCGCTCGACGCCGCCCGCAAGACACGCAAACCCGTTCTCCTGATGACCGGCGCGACCACATCTGCGACGCGCCGCGCCCTGATCACCGAGTTGGGTGCGGACATCCCCCTGCGCTGGGTCCGATGGGAGCCGGCCTCGGGCCCGCAGGCATGCCTCCAGCTGGAGCGAGCCAAGGTCATGGTCTGCTTCGAAGCCGACATCCTCTCCGGAGAGGTCCCATCCTGGGTGGCGGATTTCGCCAAGAACCGCCGCGGCAAGGACATTTCCAGACTCTACGCTTTCGAGGGGGGCTTCAGCCTCACGGGAAGCAAAGCCGATCATCGCCTGCGCCTGAAGCCCTCGCGCGCCGCGGCCGCGGCCCTGGCCTTGGTCCGCGCGCTCACGGATCACAACCCCTCCGGGCTTGACGGCTTCGCCAATGAGAACGGCCTTAACGCCGGCGTGCTGCGCGGCCTGGCCGCGGACCTGGCGCGTCACCGCGGCGCGGCCGTGGCGGTCTGCGGACCCGCCTTGCCGCCCGAGGCGCGCGAGGCCGTGAGCCAGCTCAGCGCTCTGCTGGGAGCGAAGGGCCGTCTGATCGAGGAGTGCCACGAGCACTCGGGCCTCGGCGCGGTCAAGGAAGCGCTCGAGGACGCCTCCAAGGGCAAGTTCTCCGCCGCCATATTCTGGGGCGCCAATCCCGCATATTCTTTCCCCGACGCCGCCCTCTGGAAGCGGGCGCTGGCCGGCTTGCCCGTCAAGGCGAGCATCGGACTGCATGTCGATGAAACCGCCCTGGACTGCGGGGTCGTCTTCCCCGAGAACCACTGGCTCGAATCCTGGGGCGACCATGAGTCCGATTCCGGACTCCTGAGCCTTCAACAGCCGGCTATCGGGCCGCTCTACGACACGCTCCAGGGCGAAGATGTCCTCCTGCGCCTGACCCCGGCGCCGCGCAAGGAATACCGGCTCTACCTCGAAGATCGTTGGCGCAAGAAGGTCTACTCCGCGGACGCGGGCTCCTTCGAGCGCTTCTGGACCGCCTGTCTGCACGACGGCTTCCTCCGCGGAAAAGTCCGGACGGCCGCCGCGCTGAAGCGCGGTCCGAACTCGGCGAAAATATCCGCCGCGCCGCGCCTGGACGGATTCGAACTCATTCTCAGCCCCAGCGTCATGGTCTTCGACGGCCGCTACGCCGGCAACGGCTGGCTCCAGGAGACCCCCGACCCGCTGACCAAACAGACCTGGGGCAACGCCCTGCTGATCTCCAGCGCCGACGCCGGTCGACTGGGTCTGCGCGAAGGTCAGGTGGTGAAAGTGGACGTCGGCGGCCGCACGGCGGAGATCCCGGTGCTCGTCTCGGAAGGCCAGCTGCCGGGCGTGCTCTGCGCGAGACTCGGCTACGGCCGGCGGACCGGCAACGTGGCGCGCGGCGTGGGCTCGAACCTCTACCCCCTCGTCGATTGCGGCTCGGCCCACCCGTTCCTCCTCACGGGCGTGCGCCTGACTCCGACCGGCTCCCACGTCGATCTGGCGCTGACGCAGAGCCATCACCGCATGGAAGGCAGAGACATCGCGCGCAGCATCCCCGTGTCCGAGGCCGCCCGCGGCCGGGATCTAAAGCTGATCCCCACGATGTACCCCGATCAAAAGTTCCCCCTCCACAAGTGGGGGATGGCCGTGGACCTCAGCATGTGCACGGGCTGCTCGGCCTGCGTGGTGGCCTGCCAGTCGGAGAACAACATCCCGTGCGTGGGGCCCGAGCAGGTCCGCAAAGGCCGCGAGATGCATTGGATCCGCGTGGACCGCTACCTCCTCGGCGAGGCAGAGGACATCCGCGCCGTCAGCCAGCCCATGCTCTGCCAGCACTGCGACGACGCCCCCTGCGAGACGGTCTGCCCCGTCAACGCGACCACCCACAGTCCCGAGGGGCTCAACCAGATGACCTACAACCGCTGCGTGGGCACCCGCTACTGCGGCAACAACTGCCCCTACAAGGTGCGGCGCTTCAATTTCTTCGAATACAACGACAAGGAAGAGCCGGAGACCCTCGTCCATAACCCCGAGGTCACCGTCCGTCCGCGCGGCGTGATGGAGAAGTGCTCCTTCTGCGTCCAGCGCATCTCGGACGTCAAGCAGATCGCCAAGTCCCAGGGCCGCGCCGTCCGCGACGGCGAGGTCATGCCCGCCTGCGCGACCGCCTGTCCCGCCGGCGCCATCGTGTTCGGCGACCTGAAGGATCCCGCCAGCCGGGTGAACGCGTGGTCTGACGACCCGCGCGGCTACAAAGTCTTGGAGGAAGTGGGCGCCAGGCCCGCGGTGACCTACCTGGCCGAGCTCACCAATCCGCTCGAGAGTGAGGTCCGCCGTGGCTGAGGCGCTCCTGCGCGAGCCCGCCCTCACGGACGGGGCGGTCACGCTCGCAGAACTCGACGACCGCGTGCTGTCCGTGCCGGAGAGGCGTCCTCCGGCCAAGTGGTTCGCCGCGTTGGCGTTCACCTCCACGCTCGCGGCGATCGGCCTGGTCTGCATCGCCTACACCCTCTACATCGGCATCGGCGCCTGGGGCAACAACAGCCCCGTCTTCTGGGCCTTCGACATCATCAATTTCGTCTTCTGGATCGGCATCGGTCATGCCGGCACGTTGATCTCGGCGATCCTCTTCCTTTTCCGCAAACGCTGGCGCAACTCCATCGCCCGCTACGCCGAGGCCATGACCATCTTCGCGGTCATCTGTGCCGCGATCTTCCCCCTCATCCACGTCGGCCGCCCCTGGCTCGCCTTCTGGCTGTTCCCGTATCCCAACCAGCGCGCCCTTTGGCCGAACTTCCGCTCGCCGCTGCTGTGGGATGTCTTCGCCGTCAACACCTATTTCACCGTCTCCCTGATGTTCTGGTTTTTGGGCATGGTGCCCGACATCGCCTCGATGCGCGACCGGGCGAAGAACCCCTGGATCAAGTTCCTCTATGCCGTGCTCAGCCTCGGCTGGCGCGGCTCGGCGGAGCACTGGCATCATTATGAAAAGGCCTATCTCCTGCTGGCGGGCCTCGCCACCGGCCTCGTGCTCTCCGTGCACAGCGTCGTGTCCTTCGACTTCGCGGTCTCCGTGGTCCCGGGCTGGCACATGACCATCTTCCCGCCCTACTTTGTCACCGGCGCCATCTTCGCGGGATTTGCCATGGTCATGCTGGTCCTCATCGTGGTACGCGAGACGATGGACCTCAAACATCTCATCACGACGTATCACCTCGAGGTCATGTGCAAGGTCATCCTCGGGACCTCCTGCCTGATGGGCTACGCCTACACAATGGAAGGCTTCACCGCCTGGTACAGCCAGAACGAATATTTACACCACGCATTCAAGCAGTACCTTTTCGGCGCGTACGGCTGGGCGGGCTGGACCGTGCTGACCTGCAACGTGCTGATCCCGCAGCTCTTCTGGTTCGAGCGGCTCCGTCGTTCCTACACGTCGATGATATTCGTCTGCGTGGCGGTCACCATCGGCATGTGGTTCGAGCGCTTCGTGATCATCGTGATGTCCCTCCAGCAGGACTATCTGCCCTCCGCCTGGCGACTCTACGTGCCCACCCCGATCGACTTCGGCATCCTCTTGGGCTCCTTCGGCATCTTCTTCTCTTTGGTCCTGATCTTCGCGCGGGTCCTGCCCGTCATCGCGACCACCGAGGTCAAGGCCAGCCTCCCGGGATCCCAGCCCTCTCATGGAGCCGCAGATGACTGAGCGCGCCTGGGCCGTCATCGGCCTCTTCGACTCCCCGGACGCGCTACTTGCGGCCGCCAAGCATCTGCGCGGCAGTTCGCTCGGTCGCGTGCAGGCCTACACGCCCTATCCGATCCATAGCCTCGACAAGGCCCTGGGCCTGCGCAGATCGCCGCTGGGCGGGATGGTCTTCGTGATGGGCGTCTTGGGCGCTTTGACCGCCCTCGGCTTCCAGTACTGGATGAGCGCCGTCGACTATCCCATCGTCACGGGCGGCAAGTCCCCGCAGTCCTGGCAAGCCTTCGTGCCCATCATGTTCGAGGTGATGATCCTCTTCGCGACCATGACCGCCGGACTCGGGATGCTCATCCTGCTCAACCGGCTCCCGGACATCTTCCACCCCATCCTCTCCTCCCGGTCGATGGCGAAGATCACGCGGGACAAGCTGGCCCTCGCTTGGGAGTCCGCCGGCAAGGACGGCGTCGACGCCGACGCCGCGAAGAAAGTCCTCCTCGGACTCGGCGCCCAGGAAGTGGAAGTCCTGCCCTTGCCCGCGCCGGCGCCCGCGGCCCCTCTCAACCTTCTCCTGGCAATGGGCGGGACCATCATCGCGGCCTGCGTCCTCACGGGATTTCTCACCTACTGGGTCATCAAGCTCTACCCCGAACTGCCCCCCATGTCCCGCATGCAGGATCAACCGCGTCTGAACTCCCAGAGCCCGAGCGCCTTCTTCAAGGATGGCCGGGGAATGCGGCCCATGCCCGCCGGCAGCGTGTCGCGCGGACATCTCCCATACCTCATCAAGACCCCCGAGGAAGCGGCCCGTCTCGTCAACCCCGTGCCCCGCACCCAGGAGACGATGGAGAAGGGCCGCGCCCTCTACAACATCTACTGCCGGGTCTGCCACGGCTCGCTCGGCGACGGCAGGACCACGCTCACCAGCGCCTACGGGGCCAAGCCGGCCGATCTTCGCATCAAGCGTCTTGCACGCGCACCCGACGGGGACATCTACCACACCATCATGGTCGGCAAGAACGCCATGCCCTCCTATGCCTACGAACTGAAGGAAGACGAGCGCTGGGCCGTCATCCACTATCTGCGCGCTCTGCAGCGCGCCCAGAACGCCCGTGAGGCGGACATCCCATGAGAATCGCGGCACTCGGAGTCTTGGGAGCGGCCGGCGTCGCGGCCTCGTATTTCGCGGCGGGGCCGGCGCGCTTCTGGGTGAACTGGATCATCTGGATGCTGTTCCTGGCGAGCGTGGGGCTGGGAGCCCTCTTCCTCATCGCCCTGGAGCACCTCTTCATCGCGCGCTGGAGCGTGCCCCTGCGCCGCACGGCCGAGCGGGTTTCCGGCCTCGTTCTTCCGGCCGGCGCCGCCTTCGTCGCCGCCCTCTTCTGCCTGCCCGTCCTCTACCCTTGGACCCGCCCCGAGGTCATGCATCACCCGCTCGTCGCGGGCAAGACCGTCTGGCTCAATATCCCCTTCTTCTGCGTGAGGACCTTGATCTGCGTCGGCCTCTGGGCGCTCTCCTACCGCGTCTTCTTCGGAGGATCGCTCTCCCAGGACGCCACCAAGGATCCGGCGATGAACCTGCGCGCGCGGCGCTTCGCCCCCGTCTTCATGGCCCTCTTCGCGCTGACGGTGACGGTCGCGGCCTTCGACTGGATCTCCAGCCTCCAGCCCGAGTGGTACAGCGATATCCTCGGCGTCTATCTCTTCGCCGGGGTCTTCCTCGCGGGGCTGGCGGGCGTGACCGCGGCCGCCCTCCATCTACAGGACAAGGGCCGCCTGCCGGGCGTGCGCGGCGACCATCTCTACAACCTGGGTGCCTTGATGTTCGCCTTCACGGTCTTCTGGTCCTACATCGCCTTCGCCCAGTACATGCTCATCTGGTACGCGAACCTCCCGGAGGAGATCGTCTGGTACAAGGCTCGCGTCGAGGGCCCCTGGCTGCCGGTCATCCTCTTCCTGGCCCTGATCCACTTCGTCGTCCCCTTCGCGGCGCTGGCCGCGCGCGACTCCAAGAAGGACCCCCGCCGCCTGATGTGGGTGGCCTGGCTGGTCCTCTTCTCCCATTGGGTCGACCTGTACTGGCTCGTCTACCCCGAACTGGGCATCGGCCCGCGCTTCTCCTGGCCCGAGCTCAGCTTCGCCCTGATGTTCGTCTGCCTCGGCCTGGCCTGGATGAAGCGTCAGTTCACCCTCGGCGAAGACATGCCGGTCGGCGACCCGTTCTTGAAGGAAGGACTCGAGTTCCGACTATGATCGACAAGTACGCCAGCCCCGAGGATCTGAAGCGCCTGGTCTCCGCCCTGCTGGTGGCCGTCGTGGCCATCGTGCTGACGGCACTCTTCGCCTTCATCGTGGTCCCGGGACTGCGCAGCGCCAACTACCCTCCCGCCGCCCGCCTTCCCGAAACACCCATCGGCCGTTCCGGCTGGCTCGACCCGCTGGAGTTCCCTCCGGCCCAGGCCTATACACTCGCCGCCGCAGATCCGAAGACGGTCATGGCGGCCACGCCGCGGATGCTGGAACGCGGCCGCGTCCTCTTCGCAGAGAACTGCGCCGCCTGCCACGGAGAGAAAGGGATGGGCGACGGCCCCGCCGCCAAGGGCTTGGTCCCGGTCCCACGCGACTTAACGCGCCCGGACCGTTGGAAGAACGGGACCTCGCTGACCGCGGTCTTCCAGACGCTCACCGAGGGAGTCAGAGGCGGCTCCATGTCTTCTTTCGACACTCTGCCCCGCAAGGACCGCATGGCTCTGGCCCACTTCGTCCAGTCTCTCGGTTCTTTCCCCAAGGACAAGGACGAGCCCGCGGACCTCAAGAACCTCGCTGATTCCTTCGCCTCCGGCGGGGAGCGCATCCCCGCGCGTATTCCCGTGAGCCTCGCCATGCGCAAGCTGATCGAAGAGGCCTCCAGCGAGCGCCTCAAGGACGCTCCGGCGGATACCCCGACCGGCGTGGGCATCGTGGAGAAATTGGGGGCGCATGTCCCCTTGGATCTCGATCTCCTCGACGAGGACGGCAAAAAGGTCACGCTGCGCCGGATGGTGAACCGCCCGACGGTCCTGGTCCTGGTCTATTACCGCTGCGCCGGCATCTGCACGCCGCTGCTGGTCGGCCTGACTCGGACCCTCAATATGCTGCCTTTGGAGCCGGGCAAGGACTTCAACGTCGTCACGGTCAGCTTCGACCCCTTGGACACGCCCCGGATCGCCAAGGAAAAGCGCCTCAACTCTCTCCGCCAGATTCAGCGGCCCTTCCCACCTTCCGCGTGGCGCTTCCTGACCGGAGCGCAAAGCTCCACCCGGGCGCTGGCGGATTCGGTCGGCTTCGGCTTCGTCAAGAAAGACGAGGACTACATCCATCCCGCCGCCCTGATGATCCTCGCCAAGGACGGCAAGCTCACGCGCTACATGCACGGCACGACCTTCGTTCCGGCCGACATGCAGTTGGCCCTGTCCGAGGCCTCCTCGGGGATTGTCCGCCCGACCGTCAGCAAATTCCTCGCTTTCTGCTACACTTTCGATCCGGAGAGCCGCCGCCAGGTCTTCCGCCTCAACCGCGTCTTCGGAGCGCTCACCCTCGCGGTCGCCGCGCTCTTCCTGGCGGCCCTGCTCTGGACGAAAAAGAACCCATCATGAACACGAATTATCTCGAGCCTCAAGGCCGCGGCGCCCTGCGCGACTGGATCTGCTCCACCGACCACAAGCGCATCGGCGTTCTTTATTTATCCGTCATGCTGACCATGTTCTGGGTCGCCGTGCTCATCGGCGTGCTGATGCGCCTGGAACAGATGACGATGGGCCCCACCCTCATGACCCCCGCGACCTACAACGCGATGTTCACGGTCCACGGCGTCATCATGATCTTCCTGTTCGTGCTCCCCGGCCTGCCCGCGGTGTTCGGCAACTTCATGCTGCCCCTCATGATCGGCGCCAGGGACGTGTCCTTTCCGCGCATCAACCTCCTGTCGTGGTACTTTTTCATCGTCGGCGGCGCCTTGGCCGTGGCGTCTTTGTTCCTGGGCGGCGGAGCGCCCGACACGGGCTGGACCTTCTACGTCCCCTTCAGCCTGAGAACCGGCACGAACGTCTCGCTGGCGGTCTTCGCCGCGTTCCTGCTCGGCTTCTCCTCCATCCTCACCGGCATCAACTTCATCACCACGGTCCACCGGATGCGCGCGCCCGGCATGACCTGGCACCGGATGCCCCTCTTCGTCTGGGCTCTTTATTCGACCGCTTGGATCCAGGTCATCGCCACCCCCGTCATCGGCATCACCCTCCTGCTCGTGATACTTGAAAGGACCTTCGGCATCGGCGTCTTCGACCCGGCCAAGGGCGGCGACCCCGTCCTCTACCAGCACCTGTTCTGGATCTACTCCCACCCCGCGGTCTACGTGATGATCGTCCCCGCCATGGGAGCGATCACCGAGATCATCCCGACCTTCGCGCGCCGCACGATCTTCGGCTACAAGGCCATCGCGTACTCCTCCATCGCCATCGCGGCCCTGGGCTCCCTGGTCTGGGCCCACCACATGTTCACCAGCGGCATGAGCGAGCTCGCCAACACCGTCTTCTCGCTTCTGACTTTCATCGTGGCCGTGCCGAGTGCCATCAAGGTCTTCAACTGGACGGCGACGCTCTACAAGGGCTCGACCAAGCTCGAAGCGCCCATGCTCTACGCGCTCTCCTTCATCTTCCTGTTCTGCATCGGCGGCCTGACCGGAGTCATGCAGGGAGCGCTGGCGCTCAACGTCCATCTCCACGACACCTACTTCATCGTCGGGCATTTCCACTACACAATGTTCGGGGGAACCGGCTTCGCCTTCTTCGCGGCACTCCTGTACTGGTTTCCGAAGATGTTCGGCCGGACCTACAGCAAGAAAGGGGCCGTCGTGGCCTGGGTCCATATGTTCATCGGCTTCAATATCCTCTACGGCAGCATGATGCTGCTGGGCCTGAAGGGGATGCCGCGCCGCTACTTCGACCATCTGCCGCAGTACCACCACCTCCACGTGGTGGCCACCGTCGGCTCCTGGATCCTGGTCGCCGGTCTGGCCATCTACTTCATCACGCTGCTGCGCGCCCTGCTCCATGGCGCCAAGGCGGAGGCCAGCCCCTGGGGCGGACTGACCCTGGAATGGACCGTCTCCTCCCCGCCTCCGGTCGAGAATTTCGACGTGATCCCGACGGTGACGAGCTCCCCCTACGCCTACAACCCGACGAGGACCTCGTGAGCGTCCACCGCGACGACCTCGGCGCCCGGATCGGGATGTGGCTGTTCCTTTTCACGGAGATGCTGCTCTTCGGAGGCCTCTTCCTGCTCTATTCGGCCTACCGCTCCCTGCATCCCCTGGAGTTCCACGCCGCCGGGTCGGAGCTCAACGTCGCGCTAGGCGTCTTCAACACCCTCGTATTGCTGACCAGCTCCTACACGCTGGCCCTCTCGCTGACCGCCGTCGAGAAGGGGCAGGCCCAGCTCGCCAAGAGGCTGGTCGCCGCGACGATCCTGCTCGGGACCGTCTTCCTCATCGTCAAGGGCTTTGAATGGTCCGCCGAGTTCCGTCACGGCATCTATCCGAACGGCCCCGAGCTGCTCAAGCGCGCTCCGGGCGAGGTCCTTTTCTTCGGCCTCTACTTCACGATGACGGGGCTTCACGGCCTGCATATCCTGGCCGGCATGGCCCTGCTGAGCGTCGCGCTCCTCAAGCTCGCCAAGGGTACGGTCAAGCGCGGGGAATCGATCTTCCTGGAGAACGTCGGGCTCTACTGGCATCTCGTCGACGTCATCTGGATATTCCTCCTGCCTCTCTTCTACCTGGCGGCATGACCATGAACACAGAACACGCGCACATCGAGCCGGTTTCCTACAAGACGATCACGACGGTCTGGGTGGTCCTCCTCGCCCTCACCGCCGTCCTGGTGGCCGTCAGCCACGTCTCCCCCTTCTGGGCCGTGGCCGCCATGCTGACGCTGACTCCGCTCAAGGCGGGGCTGGTGCTCTACTACTTCATGCATCTCAAGTATGAGGGGCCTCTGATCAAAGGCATGGTCGCCGTCGCCCTGGCGACGCTCGTCATCTTCATCAGTATGATGTTCCTGGATATCGCCTTCCGGTAAACCACCATGTTCCCAGTTCAAGCCTCCGCCTTCAGCCCTCAAGTCGACTCGATCTTCATGGCGTCCTTCATCGCCAGCGCGGTCATCCTCCTCGCCATCACCGCCGTGATCGTCTACTGCGTCGTCCGCTACAGCCGCGCGAATAACCCCGAACCCGAGGACATCGAGGGCAACCTCATCCTGGAGGTCGTCTGGACCGTGATCCCGACCGTCCTGTTTCTGGTTATGTTCTACTTCGGCTGGACCCGCTTCCAGGAGATGCGCACGCCTGCGGCCGACTCGATGGTCGTCAAGGTGGTGGGCCGCCAATGGGCCTGGAGCTTCCAGTATCCCGACGGACGCTGGTCCGACGAGCTCTACGTCGCGCTTAACCGCCCCGTCAAGCTCGAGCTTGAGTCCAAGGACGTCGTCCATGGCTTCGCCATCGCGGCCTTCCGGGTCAAATCGGACGTGATCCCCGGACGGAGCACCTATGTCTGGTTCTCCCCGAGCCTGCTGGGGACCTTCGACATCCAGTGCACCGTCATCTGCGGCACCAGCCACAGCTACATGCTCTCCAAGGTGCACGTGCTCCGGGAAGACGACTTCCGGGCCTGGTACTTTCGCGACGAGAAAGCCCCGAAGCCCGCGCCGCGCAGGAAGCCCAACGCCGCCGACTCCCGCGCCATCAAGATCCTTGACGACCGCCAATGCCTGGTCTGCCACACCACCGATGGCACCCCCATGCTGGGCCCATCATTGCTGGGGCTCTACGGCCGCGAACGTCTGGTGATCTCCGCAGGCAAGCAGATAAAGGTCCGAGCCGACGAAGCCTATCTGAGGCGAGCCATCCAGGACCCGGGCGCCGAGATCGTCGTGGGGTTCCCTCCGAACATGCCGGCCGCCCCTCTCTCGAAGCCCGAGTTGAACTCCGTGGTCGCCTACCTGAAGTCCCTCTCCGCGCCCCCCGCGAAGAAGCGATGAGGTCGGGGCTAGTCGCCGTCATCGAGCTCACCAAGCCGCGCATCGTGATGCTCTCGACTTTGTCGAGCCTGGCGGGGGTCCTCGCGGCGGGAAAGACCGCTCCCTGGCTCGCGCTGACGACCGGGGTCTGGCTGACGGCCGCCGGAGCCTGTGCTTTGAACCAGTTCCAGGAGAGGTCTCTCGACCGGCTGATGCGCCGCACGAGCGGCCGTCCCCTCCCGTCAGGCCGGCTGTCCGCCGCGGCCGCGCTCGCCGTCTCCTTGACCCTGAGCGCTGGGGGTCTGGCCATCCTCTTCGCCGGCTGCGGGGCCGCCTCCAGCGGGCTGGCGGCTTGCGGTGCCCTCTGGTACAACGGCGTCTACACCCCGCTGAAGACCCGCAGCGCCTTCTCCGCGGTCATCGGCGCGGTGACCGGGGCAGTCTCTCCCGCCATCGGCTGGGCCGCGACTGGCCGGCCTTTATTCGACGGGTCCTTGCTCGCTCTCTGCTTTTTCTTCCTGATCTGGCAGGTCCCCCACTCCTGGCTTCTGAGCATGCGCCTGTCGTCGGAGTACGAGGGCGCGGGCTTGCCCACCCCGGTCAGCGTGTTCGGTCCGACACGCTCCGGGCGCGTCCTTTTCTGCTGGCTGACGGTGACGGCCCTGGCCTCTCTGCTCCTGCCCCTTTACGGCGTCGTGAGCGCCCCTCTCGCCGTAGCACTGCTGGCGGCCGGCGCCGCGTGGACCGCCTTCGTCTCCGCCCGCCTCTTCGCGGCGGGCACGGAGAACGCCTCCATGCGCCGGGCCTTCGGCGTGGTCAACAGCCTCGCCCTCGTCGTGATGGCCGCCACACTCCTCGACCGCGTCCTTTGACAACCCGGGGTGCTAAGCCCGACGAGCCAGCACGACGAGGCGGGTCGAGCCCTTTCGGCGCGGCGCGCCGGTGGGACTGCCCCAGGATTTGAGCGGGACGAGGCCCGCGCGGCGCAGGACGCCGTAAAGCCGCCGCTGGTCGTAGCCGCGCACCACGAAGCGCGAGCGCGCGGCGCGCCGGCCGGGACGCAGGACGATCCACTCATTGACCACCTTCGGGTCGCGTCCGCCCGTGAAGAAGGCCTCCTCCAGCACGAGGGAGCCGTCCTCGCGGTCGACCCAATTCTTCGCGCGGCGGCGCCGGATCGCCGCATAGTCCGCCAGGTCGATGAGGAAGAGCCCCCCCGGCTTGAGGGCGCGGGCGACGCCGCGCAGGACCTTCAGGTCATCGGCGGGATCGTCGAAATAGCCGAAGCTGGTCCACAAGTTGATCGCCGCGTCGAACTCGCCCGCCAGGCGCACGCGCCGCATGTCTCCTTGGACGAAGCGCGCGTTCGGCAGGCCCCGGGCGGCGGCGCGTGCCTTGCGCAGGTACTCGGCGCCGGCGTCCAGGCCCAGCACCAGGGCCCCGCGCCGCGCCAGCAGGACCGAGTGACGTCCGGTCCCGCAGGGGATGTCCAGCACGCGCGAGCCGCGCTTGAGCTTCAACGCCTTCCACAAGAAGGCGACCTCGCGGGGTGCCGCGTCCACGGCTTCGAATGCGCCGGGGTCGAATATGGGAGAGC
>CAYHNV010000030.1:0-17745 GCA_964358065.1 uncultured Elusimicrobia bacterium
CCCGAGCGTTTGCAGGTTCAGCGGCACGTCGGGCAGCAGGAACACCGGCAGGCTGCTCGGCAGCTCGCCCATGTCGCCGACGGTGCGGATGTCGAGCTTGAGGGCCATGGCCACGCCGGTGAGCACGACGATGGTGACCAGCGGCGACGGCACCGTCACGATCGGAAACCAGCACCCGATAACCATCGCGGAGAACCAGCAGATCTCGCTTCTGGCCCTTGAGGCGGTCAAGCGCCTGGTGCCCACAGGCACGGCCCAGCCTGACAGCGCGCCCGCGGCGTATGCCGTGGCGCGATTCCTCTTTTCCGATGCCGTCGTTTCCGGGGCGCGGGACGCCCTGAGCAACCAGGTTCCCAAGGCGGAGGTCTTCCTCCAGAATGCCGCCCGGGCCCTTGGCAGCGCGATCGCGGCCGCCGCGCCCGACCCGGCCTACGCGGCCTCCAACGGGACCTCCGAGACGGCGGATGCGGTGTTCACGCGCAAGGCCGCGGACTTCGAGGCCCTGGACGCCTTCCTGCTCGAGGGCGTGCAGTTCTTCAACCTCAAGACGGGCTGGGACCGCGGCGCTTTCGCCACCATCGACCGGGTCCAGACTTATTACGAGTCCCTCAGCGACATCTATGCCGGCGGCCATACGGCCAACGACAACGAGATCGAGGCCATCGACGCGATGGAAGCGGAGCTTAACAAGACGATGACCGCCCTGGAGGAGAAGCGCGTCAAGATCACCTCCTGGCTCTCCCAGATCAATCCCAAGGAGGAGAGCGCTTTGAGGCGGGTGGGCGACGACCTCTCCCGCATCCAGGAGAAGACCCGCGACGTGCTGGAAAAGAACATCGATTGGCATAAGCAGGAAGACCAGCTCCGCCGTTCCCAGGAGATCATTCGGGCCAAGCTGACCGCGGTCGACGGCCAGCAGCGGAAGCTGGCCGCACTCATCTCCGACCCCGCCCTCCAGGACACCCTGCCCTCCGAGCTTGTGCGCCGCATCGAGGACCTGCGCCTGGGGCGCAGCGCCTGGGCCATGGGCAGCGCCAAGGACCAGACCGAGGCCTTGGTGATCAAGAAGTCCGAGTACACGGCCTTCCTCGACGCCCTCATCGGCATTGTGACCCAAGGCTCACAGGCGCTTGCGCACCGGGACCTCTCGGCCATCAAGGACGGGCTGCTGAAGAACCCCCAGGGCTTGTCCAGCTTCATTCCCGGCGCCAGCGTCGTCGATTTCGGCGACACGGCCGACGGCTTCTACCTTGTCTACCAGACCCGCTTCTCGGTCCCCAACGGCCTGGAGACGGGCTCCTGGGTGACGCTGGGCAACATCGCCAAGATATGGGGCAACAACATCAGCGTCAACGGCTATGCCTTCTCAAGCCCGCCCAGCGCGCAGGGCCAGAACGCCCCTTACGGCGATAAAGGCGTGGAGGTTCAAGTCGAGTCCCTTCAGGGTCGGAAGTGGGTCAACTACCTGAACGTGGATTTCCACCGCTTCGCGTTCGACATCCCGGCTGACGCGGCCCCGATCACCAACGCGCGAGAGAGCAGGCTGATGGTCTTCGACGATTTCGCGATGATCCTGATGGGAGACAAGCTCTACGTCGGATTGGCGGGTTTCGCGGACGTCGCCTTGGCCGACCGGGAGAACAAGCCCTACTACTACGGCGGCAGCGCCAAGGCCTCCATCAAGCTGACCGAGGTCATGAAGCTCGACGCCAAGCAGGTGTCCGTTTTCGCCGAGGATCCGCGCAAGTTCCTACAGGAGGTCAACCTCGACTTCACCGGCTACGACCCGGAGCTCAATAAGACCTTCCGCATCACGGCCGAGGGCGCCAAGAAGAATTATTCACGCACCCAGGTGGGGCCGAGCTTCGACATCAACCGCCTCCTCAATCCCGCCGGGGGCGGCGACACCTTCACCGTCGACCTCTTCTACGCCAAGACCTCGGGCACCGACGACATCAACCAGAAGTCCGGCGGCGTGACGGTCCTGAAAGGCTTCTCCATCAAGGACGACAAGGGCCGCGAGTGGGTGCGCATCGACAACCGCCTGACTGCGGAGAAAGGTCGGGTCGCGAACACCCTGGGCGACCGCCTCACCTTCACCTTCCCGGGCAAGGGCATCGTCCTCAGCGCCGAGGGGCGCCTGGTGGGCGGCGAGTCGAACCGTTATGCGGAGCTTTCCAAGAATCTGGGAGATCACGCGAAGCTCGGCCTCGGGTACGGCTCCCAGTATATCGGCCAGAACGACCGCCTGGCCCTCACGCTGAACACATCCTTCACTTTGGGCGAGCTCTGGCAGGCCGTGGCGGACAACTCCGCCGAGAACCTTCGGGGCGGCGCCACGCTGAAGTCCTTCAATAAGGAAATGGATGATTTCTTCGGCGGCGACCCGGGCCGCGCGACGCGCACGGCGGCCGAACTGAGCCAAGTCTTCAAGGCCGACGTCGCGCGGCGTCTGATCTCGCAGGACATCGGCATCCTGACTCGCGAGATCCAAGACCTGCGCCGCGCCGGCGCCGTCATGGACAACGCCCGCACGCGCGGCATGGTGGGATTCACCTCGCGCCCGGTTTCCGAGGACTTGGCCGAGCGCGCCATCGGCGGCGGCTTCACCGTGGGCACCTACACGGACATCGCCCTCACCAAGACCCAGAAGGCGCTCGTCGAGTCGAAGGCCGCCGTGATCTACCGCGAGGGCCTGCGCCTGCAGGACCGTCTGCTCTCGCTGACGAAGGACTGGCAGGGCGCGGTGGTGGAACTGGCCCAGGCTCAGTGGGACCTGAAGCTGGCGAGTTTCGAGGCGCGCAACGCCCCTTCCGAGGCGCTGGGGCGCGAGTCGGAGGTCCGGCTCATCACGGCCGCGGATCGCCTGCGCCAGGCCCTGCTCAAGTACAACTCCATTTCCGGGCGCGAGTCGGCGGTCGGCTCGCCCTTCGACAACCTCAGCTCCGAGGACCTGCGCCGGCTCATGGGCAACCTCCAGTCCCTCATCGCCGCTCCGGATCGTTTCGCGCAGATCCTGGGCGGCTTGGACGAAAAGGAACTCACGAACGCCGTGGGCAAGGACCCCTTCAACCTGGCGGACTGGATCCCCTGGGTGGACCGCCTCACGGTGGGCTTCGGCGTCCAATATCAGGACATGCTCGCCAACCAGGTCCTGACCGTGGGCGGCTCCGTGCGCCTGCCCATCCATGATCCCTCCGCCAAGGGCGCGGACAAGGCATACGTGCTGGAGGGGAAGGCCGCGCGCGCGGAGATGGCCCAGGCTTACGAGGACCGCCGCCTGGCCGCCGCCGCGGAGACCGAGCGGGCCCGCGCCTGGAAGGCGAGTGCGGCGGCCATCGAGCTCGGCGGGCCGGCGGCGGCCGAACGCCTGAGCTCGGCCATCCGCGCCTACCGCAACGGCCTGCTGGGGCCGACGGAGCTCCACCGGTCATTCGAGGATTGGCGCTGGTACGCGCAGGGAACCTTCGAGGCCCGGTCCCAGGCGTCTTTGGCGCAGGCCCAGGCCGCGGCCGGCCGCTCGCTGCTCCCCGAGTCCTCGCGCCCCTCGGGTCCCGCGCGCCTGAGCTCGCTTGAGGACGCCTTCACGCTGGCCTCGCGCAACTCCCGCGGCCTTGAGGAATTGGCTCTGCGTTCCCAGGCGGCCGACGAGATGTCGCGCGCGGCCGACCACCGGGTCCAGAAGTTCTGGCTCGACATCAGCGTCGGAATGGGGCTGACGGCCACGGGACTGGGCTGGCTGCCCTCCATCGGGATCACCGGCGTGCCGGTCACGCCTGTCTTCGGCTTCGAGCTCAAGCCCGAGGAATTGCGCGAACTCCAGGTCACTCAGCACGACCGGCAGAAGGATTATTACGACGCCCTCAAGGACCGCCTTGAGGCGGGGCTTGCGGTCCAGTTATACCAGAACATCACGGCCTACCGTTCCGCGGCCGAGCGCCTGGAGATATTCCGGGACTACCTGCCGGGCCTGGAGGCCGAGGCCGCGGCCGGAGGCGTGCCCGCGGCCCGCCGCCTCGACGCGGCGCGCCTTGAACGCGAGAAGGCGAGCCTGGCCCTCAACTCGTCGCGCGCCGCGCTCAATCTCCTGCTCGGCCGAGCCGAGGACGCGCCCCTCGATGTGGCCGTGGACAAGGACCAGGCCTTCGCGGCCCTCTCCGCGATTCTGGCCAAGAAGAACCTTCCGGAGATCCAGCGCCGCATCCTGGAGGCGCGCGTGCGGACCGCCCGCGCCGTCGAGGAGATGGTCGACAAGAACCTGAAAGTCGATCTGCTCCAGCTTGAGCCCGTCTCCCTGGTCGTGCGCTCCCTGGGCCGGCTCATCGCGGCCCTCTCCGATGCTACGATCTACAACCCCGAGCACGCCGCGGCGGCCCGCATCTCGGTCCTCAACGAGGAGCGTGCGCGGCAGGCCTACGACGGCCGGCACGATCAGCGGATCGCGAGTCTTCGTCTCCAGTCCGCCGCGGCGCAGCGCCGGCTCGCGACCCTGGAGGGCCGCGGCGACGCGCCGTCGCGCCTGGAGAGGAACGCGCTTTCCTCGTCGGTCATCTCCCTGCGGGCGGGGCTCTTGGCCTTGGGCGCGGACGCCGTGGGACAGGCCCCCGCGGCCCCCAGGCCCCTGCCGTCACGCTGGACGGACCTCAAGCAGCTCCTGTCGGAGGCCGAGCAGCGCCTCTCGCCCCTGCCGAGCGTCGCGGGCGTCGCCGTGCCCGCTCCCGAAGCCCAAGGCCAACGTTCCGGCGCTTATCTGCGCTACTACCATGCCAAGCAGACCCTGGGCCACGAGCCCATCGGGAAGGACTACATCGAGGGCTGGATCGAGATCCGGCTCAAGGACCCCCGCACTCCCCCCGAGGTCCTCATCGCCCTGGCTAAACTAAACTCGGACAAGGCGGAGCGCCTCTATCGCACCGGCCTGGCCGGCGCGGCCGCGCGCGCGGACGTGCTCGCCGCCGAGTTCGAGAGCGACGTGCGTCTCCTGCGCTGGATGGACCGCGGGTCTCAAAAGAACCTAGCCCCTTCGCATCTCGAGCTGACCGGGCGCCTGAATGGGGAACGCGACCGGATCGTGGCGCTGCTGGGCTTGCCGGCGGCGACGACGCTCGAGGACTTGGCGCGGCTCGTGCCCGAGGATGACGCCGCCGCTTCCGGACCCTCGGACCTCTCCGGCCGGCTCATCGCCGAGATCCGCAAGCGCCAGATCGACTCCATCCGCAGAATCCTCTTCGAGGGCGGCCTGCCGACGGGGCTGGGTTCGGAGGACGGCCTCATGGAGCAGATCAAGGCCAACACCATCGCCGAGCGCATGAGCTACAAGGGATTTACTCCCGTCCTCGCCGGCGGTCTCTTCCGAGGCCAGTCCATCTACGGAGGATTCCTGGAGGCTCCAGATCCCCGCGAGATCGAGCGGGGCCTTGAGAACGTGATGTCCGACGTCCTGCGCAAGGACCTGGAGGCCGGCGGCCGCATGAAGGAGCTCTCCCTGCATCTGCAGCGGCTGATGCTCACGGTCCAAGATGGGGCCAAGGAACTGGAGGCCCGCCGCCGCCAGGTTGAAGCCGCCGAGGGCGACCTGCGCGCGCGCGCCGCGCTCGCCGGCGAGCCCGGTGGCATGGCCGAGATGCGCGCCTCGCAGGAGCGCCTCATGCGCGCCTGGGCCGACTTCTCCGCCTCCATGGTCAGGACCAAGTCCGCCTTCATCACGCTGGTCTCCGAACTCAAGGCTCTGGGCGAGGGCGAAACCGGGACCCTGCGGCCTTACCAGCCCCCGGCCTCCCGCGAGGTCCGCGTCGTGCGCCGGGACGCGTCCGCCGAGCTCCTTGATTTCTGGACCGAGCGCCTCGCCGACCCGGGCTTCGAGGCCGCCTCGGACGCCCTGCTGGCCCGGACCGGGGCGTCGGTGACGCCTGAGGCGCGCGGGCGCCTCAGCGAGGCGGCGCGCTCCTATCGCGACGCCCTCACGGTCGCGCAAGGCGTTCGGACCAACACCTTCGCCGACGCCGAGCGCCTGAGCCTCCTGATGCGCAACGACGTGGAAGGCAAGCGCCTGGCGCTGCGCGCGGCGATCGTCGTCGCCCTCGGCGGCCTGGGCACGCTCGATCCCCATACCGGTCCGGCCGCGGGTGAGATACTGGCCTTCTTCCGAGCCGAGGCCGAGAAGGCCGCCGAGGCCGGCACCATCGACCGCGCCCAGAAACGCGCGATAGCCGCCCAGCTTCGGGAGACCTTCTGGCGGGCGATGTCGTCCATGCCGCGCGTCGAGGCCGCTTTCGTCCGCCTCGAGGCCCAGGAGAAGGCCCTGGATACGGCGCGCGAGGCCTTGCTCGCCGATTACCTCTCCAACGCCGGAGACAACGCGACCCGCTTCATCCTCAAGGACATGCGTCTGGACGCCTATCTGAAGGCCCAAAAGTCCTTCGACGCCGAGCTGGTCAAGATGCTCGAGAGCCCGGAGTTCGCCAAGGACCCGGCCCTGGCCCGAGTCCTCGACGGCCTGCACGAGGTGCGCGCAAGCTTCGAGCGCGCCTCCTCCGCCGCCAAGTACGGCCGCGGCATGGCCGCCCTCGACGCCCTGATCATGCTCGAGCAGACCCGCCTGCGCGGCGCGCGCTGGGCCGGCCGTCCGCCCACCGAGGTGGACCGCGCGGCGGAGGCCCTGCAGACGCTGAACAGCACGCGTGAGCGCTGGACCAACGGCAGGACCGAACTCCAGCCGATCTACGCCGTCACCCTGATGCAGGGCGAGACGCACACTTGGAGCGTCGACAAATGGCTGACGGCTGCGGAGTTCGCGGCCCTGAGCAAGACCCCGGACGCTCCCGGCGGCATCGCCGAGCGCGGCGGACGCTTCTTCATCGACACGGCCGCCGACGGCTCCAACGCCAAGTTCGAGGTGATCGGCGGCGTGGACGTGGCCGAGGCCGCGCGCTCGGGGGCGGCCGCCGACCTTCAGACCAACTCGGAGCTCCGTGCCCTGCGCGAGCGCATGAACGACTCGGATTTCGTCGCCTTGGGCGGGCCGGCCGGCGAGACCTCGGGCTATCAGTTCGCGCAGGTCTTCGGTCCCGGCGGCCTGCACGCGCGTGGCAAGCTCTTCTTCTTCGATGCGAAGAGCGGGGCCGCGCTGCATCCCGTCCTCGCGCTGTCGCGGCCTCCCGAGGAGGTCGTGGTCATGGCCTTCTCCGAGGACAAGACCAAGGTGACACCGCCGCGAGACCGCTTCCCGAACCTCCTCAGCCTGCAGCAATCAGAAGACGGCAAGGACTTCCGCCGGCTCGCTTTCTCGCCCAGCGGTGCCGTGAAGCTGGCCGAGGCGGCACGGGGCTACCAGGCCGAGCAGCTGCGCCGGGGCTGGATAGAGGTCAAGCTCAACAGCTTCGGCTTCGCGCGCGACGGGGATGGCCGCGTGGTCCAGATATACCGCACACAGGACGACTTCGAAGCGCAGTGGAAGGCCTTCGACCACGCGGCGCGCGACCTGAAAGACGCGCGCAAGGCCCTGGAACGCGTTTCGAGCGACCTTGCCGCGGCCCGGGCCGTCAACGCCGCCGCGGCCGTGAAGGCGGCCGAGGCTGATCTCGCGCACTCCAAGGTCTGGACGCTGTACCGCACGAGCGACCTTGCGCTGGGAATGGACGGCCCTGATATGCTCGGCGCGGTCGTGAGCGTGTCCGCTCCGGCGGTGCGCGGGACGCTGGCGCTGGACGGGCCGGTCGATCCGGTCAAGCGCGGCGATGAGGCGAAGGCCGTCACGGCGCCCGCGGCCAGCCGGCTGATCGGTCCCATCGCGGCCGCCGTGGTCGACGGCAAGGGGCTCCTGCGCCGGGTCTACGCCACGACGGACGAGGTGGACCGCGCCGCGCCGTCATGGACCATGCGCTCCTACGCCCCGAGGTCTGAGAAGAACCCCGAGGGGGACGTGAACTCTCGCGATGAGAATGGCCGTATGCTCACCAAGGTCCGCTTCAGCGACTATGTGGATGTCGTTGACGGCGAGAAACTCCCGGTCCTGCTCTCCGGGCGCACCCTGCTCGAGAGGCTCGATGCGTCCAAGTCCAAGCTCAAGAGCGTCGGCCATTGGGCCATCATGCCCTACAACTGGGGCAACATCCTCCTTGAGATCCCGCGCGAGCTGGTTCAGTCTCCCATCGAGATCCTCGCGGGGCGCGACCCCCGCTCTCACCATTACCTGGGCCGCGCCGCCATGTACAAGACCGAGGGAGGCGCCACCGAGCATCACGGCTTCTCCCGCAGCGCTTTGGGCTACATCGACGTGCTCAACCTCCTGCCGGACCCGGTGGACCGCTTCTACGACCCGAGCCAGTTCCCCGAGGCCGTGAAGGTGAAGTCGTCCGTCCTGCCCGGGGAGAGCCTGTTCTCGAAGAGCCCCGTGGACGTCCAGAATAAGAAGGACGTGCACTTCGGTGTCCAGTCCCTGAGCCGGTCGGTCCGCCACGCGGCGGAGGACCTGGACGCGGCGCGCGAGCGCACCTTGGCCCGCTTCAACGGCGGCGTCGAGGAGATCGACATCGAGACCCGCCGCGGCCGAGGGCGCATGGCGGACGACGGCAAGACCTGGCTCAGCGGCTATCAGGAATCGTCCGTCAAAGTCCGGTCCGGCTTCGTGCCGGCCGAGGACGCAGCCGTGGCCTCCGCGACGCCGGGCGCTTTGTTCGTCGACCGCGTCGAGCGGCGCGTGAAGGTCTATCCGGGCGCCGCCGGCTACGAGAGTCAGGCCGCCGCGATGGACGGCTACGGTGATCGCGTGGACGCCCGGGCCCAGGCCGCGAAGGATCAGAGGCCCGAGTTGGAGGCGCGCGACGCCTCGGCCCTGCGCGAGCGCGACGCGCGGCTCGTCGAGCGTGACGGGGCCGCGACCGCGGAGCGTGCGGTCTGGGAGCGCTGGCACCGCCTGGCTGAGCGCATCGGCGCGCAGGAGGCTCTGGAGCGGCGCATCGCCGAGCTGGAAAGCTCCATCTCAGCGCTCCAAGGCCGCATCGCCTGGTGGGGCAGCTACCTTAAGCGCCTGGAAGAGGCCCGCCGCGGCGAGGGCCCATTGCCCCCCGGCCGGCCCTGGACTCCCAACCCGATGTTCTGGGTCTGGCTGGCGTTCCTCTTCGGCCTGGGTGCGCTGATCGCCGCCCTCTGGCACATCCTGCGCGGACGTCCGCGCACCCCGCGCCCCGTCTAAGGCGTCCCTACAAGTTTTCATTGAGCATCACGATGCGATGGCTGGTCGAGGCGATGGGCGACACCATGGCGAGTTGCACCACCCAGTCACCTCCGGTCCCTTAGGCCCAAACATTGCGGGCCATCCAGCGCCGCTCGTTTGTGCTAAACTTAAGCATGAGCGCCTGGATTCTGGCGGTGGTGCTGAGCGTTCCCGCGTCCGCGCAGGTCGTCGAGACCGTGCGCGTGGCGCCGCCCTCCGCTGCGGGCGCGGCCGGCGCCGTCGCGGGCGCTGCGGCCACGATCCCGATGGTCCCGCAGGCCTCGGCCCTGGCTCCAAGCCTGGGGCTGGGCGCGACGCTCTCCGCGCCTCAGCCGCGTGTGCATTTCGCGCCTCCGGTTGCGGACCTAAGATCGGACGTCGTCGAGGCGGCGCCCCGCGCCGAGCCGGTTCCCGGGCGGGCCGCGGCGCGCAAGGATTTCGTGCCTCCGTCGATCCAGGAGGCGGGCCGGGCGGTCCCTTCCGCGGCTTCCTTCCAGGGCCAGGAGAGCGTCGGCGTCATCCCCGAGTCCGCTTCCGTTCAATCGGAGGCTCAAGCGAGGATCCCCGTCGAGGGCGCGTCCGCCGTCGGCCGGCGGGTCTGGGACCGATCCTCCGAGCATGCGTCTCTGGGGGACGTCTCGCCCGTCCCGACCGTTTCTCCCGTCGTTGCGCCGTCCGTTCGGGGGCGTGTTTTTGCGGCCGCTCCTGAGGCGCGCGCCGGCCGCTCGCAAAGCGTCGCCGTCCCGGCATTCGAGACGGAAGCCCTGCGTGACGCCGTGGCCTCTCCCATGACCTCGCCCATGGCCTCGCCCGTTGCCGCCGCACCCGCTGTTTTCGCCGCCGCCCCCTTCCTCCCGCAGGGCGGCGCCCCCGTGATGCCGTCCCCGCGGCGCCAAGTTCCGTCCCTCCCGACTTCGTTGGACCGCCTCTGGCTGGAGCTTGCCTCCGGGCTGGTCGTGAAGGTCCGCGCCGCCCTCGGCTGGCTGCCTGCATCCGCGACGGCGTTGTGGATGCCGCGCGCCTCTGACGCGTCCCGCGTCGTGCCGGTGACCGGCGCTCCGATGACCTCCACCGAGTGGCTGGAACGGCGGGGGCTGTTCGAGACCTTGTCCGCCGTCGAATCCGTGGCCGGCGACGTCTTTGCGGCGCCGCTTGCCGCGATCTCCGACCGCGATGCGTCCGCGTCACCCGCGGCGCCCGCGGCACCTGTTGCGCCCTCGCGATCCAAGCCATACTCTCCCATCTTTTGGGGATTGGCTTTTCTTCCCGTAGCCGTCGCCTTTCTGAGAGAGTTTCTTTAGACATTCGGGCAGGATGGCGGACATAACGCTGTCTGGAAGCGGGATACCGCGTGCTGATGATCGAGTCCTATCTTGTCTTCTGCATCGTTCGCGAACGCGTTGTCGAAATTCATCGCGTCATCCGCGGTTCACGCAGCTTGGATTGCATCGTTTAGGAATCGGATGAACTGGCTGAAATCGGGTCTTTCCCGCCGTTTTGCCGCGGTCATGGGAGCGCTTGCTCTCGTGCCGGTGCTCTTTCTTTCCTGGCGCATGCTGGAGGCCAGCCAGCGCGGCGTCCAGGACGCCGTGCTCGAGCTGCACGTCAAGCTGGCCGAGAAGAGCGCGGAGCGCCTGGAGGGCTGGGTGGACTCCGTCGATGGACGCGTGGGGGTGGCCCTCGTCGCACTGTCGGCGCGCATGGACTGGGCGGACAAGCAGAACCTGCTCAAGCGCCTCGTCGAGAGCGGCGCGGGCTTGGCTTCCATCTCCCTGCTGCGGCGCGATGGGGGCGGCATCATCGATGTCTACAATCCCGAGATCGAGGCTTCCTCCACGGCGCTCGATGCGGACGCCGCGCGTGCCGCCTTGCGCCGCGCCTTGGACGCGCACGGGCGCGCGGCCGAAGTCCTGCGCGGGAAGTCAGGTCCTCTGCTGGTCCTCCACTATCCCTTCAGCAAGGACGTCTTCGCCCGCGTCGTCTTGCCCATGCGCGGGATCGCCGAGCGAGTCGCTTCCGAACGCGTCGGCGGGACCGGCTTTGCCGTGCTCATCGATGCCCGCGGCGAGCCCGTGGCCGTGCCCGAGGGGCGCAACCTGACCGGGCTGCCCTCCTGGTCCATCACGCGCACGGCCCTAAAATCCGGCAACAGCGTGGGCTCCAGCGAGTTCACCGATTCCTCCGGCGTGGCGCGCGTGGGCGCCTACGCCCCGGTGCCTTCCTTGGGCGGCGCGGTCCTCATCCTCCAGCTCCGCACGGAGGCCTATCTCGCCGCTTCCCAGGCGCGCAAGGCGGCCGGCGTGGCGGTCATCGTGGTCATCGTGGGCGCGCTCCTCGCGGCGGCCTGGCTGGCACGTCTGCTGACCGCTCCCGTTCTGCGGATGACCCGTGCGGCCGAGGCCGTCGCACGGGGGGACTTCCTCGCGCGCGTCGAGATCACGACCGGCGACGAGCTTCAGGAGCTGGCCGAGACCTTCAACGCCATGACGGAGCGTCTGCGCCAGTATTCCGTGCTCCAGGTGGATCGAATCATCGCCGAGCAGCGCAAGACCGAGGCCATCCTTTTCTCAATCGGCGAGGGCATCGTCATGGCCGACCGCGAGGGCCTCGTTCAGCTTGCCAACCATCGCGCCCGGCAGATGTTCGGGCTTTCCGATGCCGCGGACCTTGAGGGGCTGCCGTTCGCGCAGGCCTTGCCGGACGGACCTTTGCGCGCCGCCGTCCTGGCCGCCGGCCTGAAGCCTGGACAATATAAGGAAGTGGACTTGTCGAGCGAGGCGGAGCGGCGATTTCTGCGCGTGACCGCCAGCCCCGTCGTGACCCCCGGTCGGGGCGCTGAGCTCGGCACGGTCTACGCCCTGCGCGACGTGACCCTGGAGCGCGAGCTGGAAAAGATGAAGGAGGATTTCCTCCATTACATCACGCACGACCTGCGCAACCCGCTGGGCTCGGCGATGGGCTTTCTCGACCTCCTGCTTAAGGGGACGGCGGGCGTGCTCAATAGCGATCAGCACTCGATCGTCTCCTCCGTGCGTCGGTCCACGAGCCGCCTGATGAGCCTGATCAACAACATCCTGGACATCGCCAAGATGGAGGCCGGGCGCATGTGCCTCCAGCTTAAGATCGCGTCGATGGCCGGCGTGGCGGGACGCGCCATCGACATCCTCGAACAGCTGGCGCGCGCCAAGAACGTCACGATCAAGCTGGCGGCGGAGGAGGAGTTCTCCATCGCTCTCGACGCCGACATGATCGAACGCGTGTTCACCAACCTCATCGGCAACGCCATCAAGTACACCCCCGAGGGCGGCACGGTCACGGTCTCCATCGTTGAAGACGGGGCCGCGCTGAAGTGCGGCGTGTCGGACACGGGGGAGGGCATCCCCGCCGACTACCTCTCGCGTGTCTTTGAGAAGTTCGAGCAGGTCCAAGGCCAGCGTCGCGGCGGGACCGGGCTGGGCCTGACCATCTCCCGCTTCTTCGTCGAAGCCCACCGGGGCCGCATCTGGGCCGAGTCCGACCCCGGTCATGGGGCGCGCTTCTACTTCGTCATCCCGAAAGGCCTGGTCGCGGCCGACGACGGCTCGGCGAGAATCTCGGAGACGGTCCGTTGAGGCGTCTTCTGCCTCTGGCGCTTCTCCTTGTCGCGCTCGGGACTTCCGCAGCCGCCGAGGGCCCCGACACGGAGAGCTCCTTCCAGTCCATCGTCGTCCGCCCGGGAGACACGCTCTGGGCCGTCTCGCGCAAGTACCTAAATGACCCCGCGCGCTGGGACGAGATACTGAAGCACAACCGCCTGCCCACCTCGGATCCAACCGTGGCCCTGCCCGGCATGACCCTGCGCGTGCCCGTGAGGCTGATCAAGTCCCAGTTCCGCGCGGCGTATCTGGTCTATAGGATCAATCGCGTGCTCCACCGCCGCAAGGAGACGGCCGACTGGAAGCCCTCGAAGGGCGGCATGGAACTCTACCAGGGAGACTCTCTGCGCACCTATGAGGATTCCAAGGCGCGCGTGAAGCTGCTCAATAAGGAACTTCTCAGCCTGGAGCAGAACTCCATGGCCGTCATCAAGCCCTTTGACCGGGACACCGATCTTGAGCTGAAATCCGGCTCGGTTTTCGCGGGCCGGGCCCGCGTGATCACGGCGAGCGCGAGGATCACGCCGCGGAGCGTGGACACTCTCTACAGCGCCAGCGTCGAGCCGGACCTGGCGACCAAAGTCGAGGTCTATGCAGGAGTGGCGGATGTCGAAGCCCAGGGCAGCAGCGTCGAGGTATCGGCCGGCATGGCCACGCGCGTCATGCCGGGTCTTTCCCCGGAAGTCCCGAAGCCGGCGGAGAATCTTCCGGTCCTGGAGGCGCGCGCCCAGGAGTTCGCCTCCGCCCGGGAGGTCGGCGGCGGGGCCGCGCCCAATCCGCGCATGATGCTCGTCGCACCAGAACCGGAGGCGGACGCCGAAAGCCTGCGGGGAGACATCCAGTCCCTGCACGTCGGCATCCCGATCCTGGGATTTCATATGCAGGCGGCGCGCGACCGAGAGTTCAAGCAGGTCTTGTTCGACCGGAGGTACGATTCAGACGAGCGCTTTTCGCCCGCCGACGCGGGCCTCAGTCCCGGGGCCTACTGGTGGCGCATCGCGGCCATCGACCTTCTCGGCGCCGAGGAGGGCTACTCGGCCCCGCGCTATTACACGGTGGGCATCAAGCGCGCCGAGCATGCGACGACTGAGCTTGCGCGGGAGTTGACCTTGGTCTCTCCTCTCGAGGGGGCCGTCGTGACCGCGGATATCGCGCGTGTCGTCGGCGTCCTGCGCAACGACCGCCTGCGCATCGAGATCGCCGACAAACCGGTGCGCATCGACGCCGACGGAAGCTTTACGGCGAACGTGCCGCTCGTTCAGGGGCTCAACGAGATCGTCGTGGTGGTCTCCGACGGGCAGGGCAACGTGACCCGCATCTCAAGGCGCGTGACGCACTGAGCATCATCGGGCGCACCGCGGGGGTGGGATTATCCCACTTGACAAATAGCCCACCCGGGGCTATGCTACGGGTATGAGCGACAAGATCAAGGCCGGGGAACTGGTCCACGACGGGAGTCTTGAGTTCTATGGTGAGGTCAAGACCGATTCAAAAAACCGAGTCGTGCTCAAGGGTCCGGTGTCCCGCCACTACCAGGTCTACCGCAACGAGTCCGGACAGATCATCCTCGACCCGCAAATCATGATTCCCGCTTCGCAGGCCTGGCTCTTCGGGAACAAGAAGGCGCTGGCCTCCGTCCGGCGCGGCCTGGAGGAGTCGGCGGGAGGCAAGGCGCGCAAGTGGCGCAGCTTCGCCGCCCACGCTGGGGACAAGCTGGAATAGCGGATGCGCTTCGACCTCCTCTACTACACCCCCGAGGCTCGGGCGCAGATAGAGACTCTTGAGAAGGACTCCGCCAAGGTCGGGGTCTGGAAGGCCGTCAGGAAGACTCTCGGCCTCATGGAGACCGACCTTCGCCATCCGAGCCTTCACACCCACAAGTATAGCGCCCTGAGGGGTGCCGGCAGTGAAGAGGTATTCGAGGCCTATGCTCAGAACAGAACCCCTGGAGCCTTCCGGGTCTTCTGGCACTACGGTCCAGGAAAAGGCCGCATCACCATCGTGTCCGTCACGCCGCATCCCTGATCCGCCGGGCCCCACCGCGGTGGTCTCTGACGGGCAGGGCAATACGCGCTAGCGTGGCTTGGCGCGCAGGTGCGCCAGGAAGGGTGCGAGCACGAGCGCGCCGGCCCACGCGTGGACCTCCCCCGCCCAGGCTCGCGCTTGCGCGTCGTTCAGGTAGAAGATCAGCGGCGTGGTCAGGAACAAGACCGCGAGCAAGCAGAGCAGCGCCGGTCCGAGGCGGCGCTTCTTGCGCCGGTCCAGCCCGGGCTCGACGTGCGCGCGCCAGAGGTAGCCGCACAGAATGAGGAAGAGCAGGCCCGCGACGGCGTGCGCGTGCAGGGCGGCCGGCCGCAGGGGCGAGGGCTCCGGGCCGAGGCCGTGGTCGGTCTTGAAGCGCTCCCAGCCCAGCGCCCAGGCCGCCAGGCCGGTCGCGTAGAGGACCGCCGAGGTCCCGAGCAGGAGCGCCTTGAAGCGCCGCCCGAGCTTCATCCTCAATGATGCGCCGCCTTGCGCGTTCCCGCCAAGGCCCGGTGCACCGCCAGGACGCGCCTGACTCCGCGGGTGACGGCCTCGCAGGTGAGACTGGCCCCCGTGATATTCCTCAACCCCCGTCGCAGCATCAGCTCCGTGCCGAGTTTGCGTCCGGAGAACTGCCCCAGCCAGCGCTTCGAGGCTCGGTACTCGTCGGGTTCCGCGAAGGAGAGGATCTCCACGAACTCCACCGTGCCGTCCGGCCCGACGACGACCATGAAGGTCTCGTTCATCGTGCGCACGAGGTGGGACTCAAAGTAGGCCGTGCGCTCGACGCCGGCCGTCGAGCGTCCGATGTAATAGGTCCAGACCTTCGACTCGATCTTCGCCCCCGCGGCCTCCTCGGCCGCGCGGGCCTGCGCGTCGCTCAGGAAGGCCGTTCGCCGTTCGACCGCCGTCCCGGCGGGGAAGGCCAGGGCGAGGGCCTCCTTCTGCGACAGGAGGACCCGCGCCCGCGCCGGGACGGCGGCGAGCAGGAGTGCCGCGAGGTTCAGAAGATGTAGGCGAGTCCGAGGTTCCATTGGTTGACGCCGGTGCGGGCCTGGTTCTGCAGCCATTGATGATCGGCCTTCACGGCCGCCTGCGGGATGGGTTTGTAGGTGACGCCGAGGGTATATTCCACCCGGCTGTTCGCCGGATTTTTGGCGAACGCCGAAGGAGTTCGGGCCTGGGTATCATAGCGTTCGTAGCGGACGAAAGGCGAGAGCGAATAGCCCTTGGCGTCGCGCGTCAGCGTCAGTATGTCATAGGCGCCCTCCACGTAGCCGCCGAACAGCCTGCTGCCGACGGAGGTTTTAGCCGCATTGGTGTAGCTGTTGGCGATGTTGATCGAGTCCGCGTTGCCGACGCGGCCCTCGGCGTACAGCGCGCGCAGTTGCGCGCCGCGGTACTCGGCCTTCAGGTGGCCTTCCCACAACGAGACTGGCACCGAGGCGGAGATCATGCTTTGGTCGGCCTGGCCGACGTAGAACGAGCCGCCGACCAGTACGCCCTGAACCGGCTTGTAGTCGACGCGCGTGACGCAGGCCAGGTCCTCCGCGTAGCTCTTGGCGCCGGAGGAGCGGCCGTCGCGCAGACCGCTCGACGAGGAGAAGCCCTTGACGCCGGGGGTCGTGTCTTTTATCGCCTGTAGGCCCGAGACGAGATAAGACCGGTAGGACACCGGTCCGATATCGCCGAAGACTCCGACGCCGTTTTCGCGCCAGGTGGAGGGGATGACGTTGGTCTCGACGTTCGTGCGGCGCACGCCGTGGAAGGTCGTGGGCTCGTGCAACTCGTTGATCAGGCCCATCGGCATGAGGAGCATGCCGGCGCGTAGGCCGATCTCGGAGTACGGGCGGAAGTCGATGTAGGCCATCTCGACCGAGACTTCGCCGCGGCCCTTGCCGGTCGAGGCGTGCTCGAACTCGAGCTCGGAGTTGAAGAGGATCCAGTCGTTGAACTTGTAGCCGACATAGAGGACCGCGCGCAGGAAGTCGGCCTCGTCGCGCACGCCCGCCGGGTCGGCGTTCTGCTTGCGCTTGGAGAAGTTCTGGTAGGTCATCTCGCCGTAGCCGCCGATCGAGACCTTGCTCGGGCGGGCGCGGTACACCTTCGACGCGGCGCTGCCGAGGCCGAGTGCTGAGCCCTCGGCGATTGGGTCGGCGGCCTCGCCGAGTTTGAGCTTCTCGATTTCCTGGGTCAGTATGTCGACCTTGCGCTCGAGGTCTCCGAGCTTGGCGGCGTCCTGCGCGAAGACGGGAGCGGCGGGGGACAGCGCGATGAGAGTTCCGAGGGTCACGGCGAGTCTGTGGTTCATGAACGACCTCCTTTGACGTTTTTGACGAAGAACGAGCGTCCCCGGAACGAAGGGGGATTCCTTCCGAGGACATAAAGAGCGGTGGACCAGGCGTCGGCGTCCATGGCCGAGGGGAGGACGGCGGTCGCGGCGGCGGCGCGGCGGACGGGCTGGCCGTCGAAGGGCGAGACGATGTGGCCGGGGCGCTCGGAGTCTCCGGAGGTGGCCACGGAGCCCTCAGCGAGGCGGAGCGGTTCGGGGAGCCCGGGCAGCTCCACGCGCCAGAGCGCGCCCAGTCCGGGGCGACCGAGGGTCATGATCTGCCCGCCGAAGTTGATGAAGGCGCTCTTGGCGCCGCGCGCCCGCAGGATTTCGGCGGCGCGGTCGAGGGCCCAGCCCTTGCCCCAGGCTCCTGAGTCGAGGCCCATGCCGGCCTCGGGGAGTTCGATGGTCCGCGCCGCCGGGTCGAGGCGCACCTGCGCCCAGCCGACCAGCCTCCGGGCCGCGGCGCCGCGGCCCAGGGCCGGGCGGAAGGTGGGGTCGCAGGCCCCCCCGGGAACCACGGCCAGGCCCAAGGCGGCGGG
>CAYHNV010000031.1:0-4109 GCA_964358065.1 uncultured Elusimicrobia bacterium
GTCGAGCGTGAAATGGACCGTGGCGGTCGAGCCGACCCCAGCCTGGTTGGTGCCCGTGACCGTGAGGACGTGCGCGCCCTCGACCGAGACGACGGCCCCGGAGAGGAATGCCGTGCCGTCCAACTGCCCCTGTACCGTCGCCGTCGCCAGCGCCGGGTCCGAGACTACGTAGGCGGGATTGAGATCGTGGTTGTAGAATCGGCCGTTCTGGACTCCCGTGATGGTGATGACCGGGGGCGCATTGTCCCAGAGGAACTGCGCCGTCGCGAAGGCCGGAGACTCGTTGCCGGCGAAGTCGATGGCCGTGACCGCATAGTAATAGAGGCCGTTCGAGGCCGGGGTGTCAGTGACCGGCGGGAGGCTGACCAGCGTCGGCACGATCCCGGCGAGTGCCGTGATCGCGGAGGTCGAGCGGTAGAAGTTGTAGCCGGAAGGCGTCTCCGTGCTGGCCGCCTGCCAGGAAAGCTCGATGCGGTTGAAGGCATTCAATTGCGCGACGAAGGAGGCCGGTGCCGGAGGCGGCGTGCGGCGCGAGATCTGCATGGTCGCGCCCGAGAGTGCCCCCTCGTTGCCGGCCGCATCCATGGCGCTGACGGCATACGTGTACGTCCCGTCGGCCGGCGGCAGGTCGTTGAACGCCCCCGCGCCAAGGGCCAGCGGCGTTAGCCCGGAGGAGATTCTGACCCCATCGCGCCAAACCGAGTAGGAAGCCGGCGTGCCGTCAAGGGGCGCGCTCCAGGTCAGGGCGATGACGCCCGCCTCCCTGGAAACGGCATGGAGCAAGGTCGGGGCCCCTGGGGCGGTCGTATCGATGACGAAGTTCCTCGTCCCGGTCAGGATCGAGCCCGAGTTGCCCAACGCATCAGTCGCGGAGAAGACGAAGTTCGCGGTCCCGCCCGTGCCGGGCGCGATGGTCAGAGTGCTCGTCCAGATCGAAGGTCCCCCCGCCAGGGTCACCGGCACCGTCGCCCCGTTGGCTAGGATATAGGAAAGGCTCGGCGCGGCCGGGACCGGCTCGCTTACGGTCAGCGTCAGCGCGACCGGGCCCGCCTTGACCGGCGAGGCGGGGTTCAAGACAACCGAGCCGCTCGGTGGGGTCGTATCCAAGAGCGAGGTTCCCCCGCTCGTGATCGCATGGCCCACGTTGCCCGCGAAGTCCATGCCCTCGAAGGCGAAGGCCCCGGTCCCCGAGGCCATGGCGGAAGCGACCGTCAGCGTCCCGACCCAGACCGTCGGGCTCGACGCCGTGAGCGCGATCGTGAGCGGACCTTGGCCGTTGGGCGTGAAGGTCAGCAGAGGGGGTGCCGCCAGAATCTTCGACAGCGTGAGTCGGACCGAATGGGTGCCCGGGCCCAGAGGTGGCGTGGTGTCGAGAAAGGCCACCGCGGCGGTCGGGATGACGCGGTCGGAGGCACCCGGCGCGACGTTCGAAAGGCCGCTCTCGTTGCCGGAGAGGTCGAGCGAGGTCACGCCGTAGTAGAACAGGCCATCCTGCGGCGGCAGGTCGTCGGCGGCAGTCCCGGTCACGCCTGATTTCACGCGCAGAGATGGCGACGGGACGACTCCCGATGACAGCGCTGTCTCGTTAGCATTGCGGTAGACGTTATAGGATGACGGGATCTTCCCGGCGGGAGCCTGCCAGGTCAGCCCGATATGGCCGCCCGGCAAGGTCGCCGCGTCCAAGGCGGCGGGAGGGTTCGGCGCGGTCTTGTTGTAGTAGACCGAGACCGCCGCGCTAGGCGCGCCGGTGCCCTTGGCGTCAGAAGCAGCGGCCGAGAGCGCGAAGGTCCCCTCGGACGGCAGGGTCGCAACCAGCGAGAAACGACCCGTGGTGTCCGCAACGCCCGAGACCAGCGGGAAGGAGTTGAGCAGGATCTGCACCGTGATCCCGGCCACGGCCGTGCCCGTGAAGGCCACCGTGGCCGTGACCGTCGCGTAAGACCCGGCCGGAGAGACGATGACGGGCGCTGGCGGCGGCTGGTAGGCGAGGGTGTAGCCAGCCGAGAGCGAAGACGGATTGCCGACGACGTCGAGCGCGTCGAAACGAAGCGCGTGCGCGCCGTCTGCGTAGGCGAGCGTGTTCCACGGGAAGGAGTAGGGTGCCGCGGTCGAAGTCGAGAGGACGACGCCGTCCACCGAGAAGGCGATCCGCGACACGCCCGTGAGGTCGGACGCCTGTAGGAGGATCGTCGTGGGACGCGAGATTGTCGCGCCCGAGGCAGGATTCAAACCCGAGAGGACCGGCCCGTCTAGGTCCCAGAAGGCGATATTAGAGATCGCCGAGAGGTTCCCTGCGGCATCCGAGGACTTTTGCGCGAAGTAGACGGTCGAGAACGTGGCGACCGAGACGACGAACTGCTCGGCGGCCCCCTCCGGACTCGGCGTCGTGGAGACCGCGACGGTCGGCTCCGCGTCGAAGTTCGCGGCGGTGAGCGGGTAGGCGGCGGCCTTGACGACGTAGCCCGCCACGCCGCTGAGCGCGTCGTGCGGAGAGGTCCAGGACAACGTCGCCTGTCCGGCGGCGGGGTTCTTGGCGGTCACGCGCAGGTCCGCGACGGCCGCCGGCGGCGTCTTGTCGAGGATGAAGACGGCGCCCGCCGAAGCCGCGTTGCCGGCCAGGTCGCGGGCCGTCAAAGTCAGATTGCGCGCGCCTTCTGTCGTGATCGTGTAGGACGACGGAACGATGACGCCGAGCTCGTCCTTGACGACAATCTGGGCGATAGGCGTGAGGTCGTCCGAGGCCTGGTAGGAGACGAACACGTTCTGGTTCGTGATCAGGCCGTTCGACGGCGAGAGCAGGACGAAAGTCGGGGTGGCCTTGTCGATCGTGAAGGAGACGGTCGCCGAGCTCGCGTTGGCGAACACGTCGGACGCCGCGACCGACAGGAAGTAGGCGCCGGGCAAAGTCAGCGTCACGCCGCTCGCGAAGGGTTGGCCGTTGAGCGTGACGGTGGCGACAGAAGGACTGAAGTCCGCGATTGTCACGGCCGGGGTCAGGTTCGCGCTCGTGTACAGGCCGTTGGAGACGCCGGTGATCGTGATCGCCGGCGCGTGAACGTCGAAGACGACGGCGGACTGGTTGGAGGGTGCCCCCTCGTTGCCGACGGGGTCTACGGCCGTGGCCAAGTAGTAGTAGGTCGAGTCCGACGCGATCGACGGGGCGTCGACGAAGGCCGTCGTCGTTGCTCCGGTCATGAGCGCCGCGCGGCCGGCGACGCCGGGTGCCGAGAAAGTCGCCCGGTAGACGTTGTAGCTCGTTGCCGTCCCGGTCGAGGCTGTCCATGACAGCGAGATCTGCTTTGACGCCGCGTCGAAGACGGCGGCAAGGCTTGCAGGGGCGGCCGGTCCCGCGTGCAGGGCCGGCGCCGAGAGGACGTTCGAGAGCGGGCTTTCGTTGAAGGACGGGTCGAGCCCGGTCACCGAGTAATAATAGGTTCCGTCTGAGGCGGGAACGTCGATGTAGAACGTCGCCGTCGAGCGGAGCAGGACGGGCGTCAGCCCGGTCGCGGCCGCCATGGAGAACGTGGCGCGGTAGAGGTTGAAGGAGGCCGTCTGCTCGCCGGCGGTCGCGGCGGCCCAGCTCAAGACGATGCGGGCACCGGCACCGCCCGCCGCCGTCAGGAGCGCGGGCTCCTTCGGCGCGGTCGTGTCCGGCGGAGTCGTCGTCGAGACGGCAGCGGAGAACGGGGAGGCCCCGATGCCGTTTGACGCCGAGACACGCAGGGAATAGACGATGCTCGGCGCAACACCAACGAGCGTCGCCGCGTTCGTGGTCGAGTCGATCGAGAACAGCGAGCCCGAAAAGTCGGGGGCGCTCGAGGACTGAAGCGTATAGGAGTGCGTCTGCGCCGTGGCGTCCCAGGAGGCGGCGATGAACGTCTGCCCAGCCGCGTTCTCTCCGACGGCGGCCACGCGCAGGTTCTGCGGCGCCGTCGGGGCGCTCGGGCAACCCGGCGGCACGCTCGGAACAAGGCTTCCCGCCTGTCCGGCGTTGCTTCCGGCGCCGCCGAGGATGGAGACGACCCTGCCGGCCGCGTTGCAGCCGGTGAGTGCGACCCGCCCGCCGCCGCCGCCGCCTCCCCGAGTGCCGGCCGCGGCCGCCGAGCCGC
>CAYHNV010000031.1:4209-8482 GCA_964358065.1 uncultured Elusimicrobia bacterium
CCCGCCCCCGGGCCGTAGGCCCCGCCCGAGAACGAGGCATAGCCCATGCCGCTGAGCGAAATCGAAGCGCCCGCCTGTAGGTCGAAGTCGCCCGAGACGTTCAGGTTGAGGACCGCCTTGCGCGTGTTGGCGTTGGCTGCGTGCGTCAGCACGCCGCCCGTCTCGACGAGGACCGAGTCGAAATTGATGAGCTGCGCGTTGAACTGCCGAAACGTGCCGCCGCTCCTCACATTGAGCACGCCGCCCGTGCTGGTGCTCACCGCCAAAGCCAGACTGCTGCCCGCTTGAACCTCGATAGGCGAGCCGCTCGGCACCGTGAGAAGATTGGCCGTTATCTGCAGCGAACCGCCGGCCTGCACGGTCAAGCCGGTCGGAAACATCAGTTGGTTGCCCGTAATTCCCAGCGAACTGCCGGGCTTGAAGGTCAACGGCACGTCACTGCCGAAAATGAAGTTGTTGCCCGTGACCGTGGCGCCGCCCCCAACGATCAGCGAGTTGATGTTGACCGTGCTGCCGGTATCGAAGACCACGATGCTATTGTTGAGCGTGACGGTCGAGAAGGTCAGCGACGAGCCGACCACGCCTGTCCCGGACTGAGGCACGGTGGTCAGGTCCCCGATGCTCAAGTTGTAGTTGGTCCCGCCAGTGGTCTTCAGCGAGATCGTCCCCGCCCCGCCGTTGTTGCCGCCCGCGCCGTTGTTGGCCTGCAGGTTGAGGCTCGAGTTGTCCGTCCCCGTCACCACGATCGCCACCCGCCCGCCGCCGCCGCCGCCTCCCCGAGTGCCGGCCGCGGCCGCCGAGCCGCCGTTGGCCTGCACGACGCCTGTCCCGGTCAGCATGGCCGCCGTCAGGTTGACGGTACCGCCCGCCCCTCCGCCGCCGCTCCAGTTGCGGGCGTTGTCGAGCGTGCCGTCCAAGCCGTTGGCCGTGATTGCGCCGGCAAGCGTCAGCGTCCCGCCAACGCTCAGGATCACGGCCCCGCCGCCGTTGCCGCCCGTCTGATAGCCGACCGGGAAGCCGCCCCCGCCCGAGCCGAGGTCGACCGGGTTGGTCGCGCCGTCGTTGGCCGCCCCCCCGGCGGCGCCGCGCGCGCCGTTGCCGCCGCCGCCGCCGTGCCCGCCGCCGCCGCCCGCTCCCCAGTCGTCGTAGCCGCCCGCCCCCGGGCCGTAGGCCCCGCCCGAGAACGAGGCATAGCCCATGCCGCTGACCGCGATGCTCGCCCCCGCCCGCAGGTCGAAGTTCCCCGTCACGCTCAAATTAAGGAGAAACGAGCGTGCCGACGAGTTCGCGGTATGCGTGAGCATTCCTCCGGGCATCACGGTCAGCGCGCCGAAGGCGATCTGCTGGTTCGTGTCCTGCTGGAGCTTCGCGCCGCGATGGATCGTTACCGAGCCGTTCGTGCTTTCGGCCGCCGAGAGCCGTAACGTCGGAGCGAAATTCCCGGCGGCATCGCCCAGCGCGAGCGTGTTGAAGGAAATCGCGGGAGAGCCGGCGGCGACGCTCACGACCGCGTCCTGGTCGATGATCACGTCATCGGCGGCGGTCGGGACCTGGGGCGGGAACCAGTTCGCGGCGGCGTGCCAATCGGCGTCGAGTGCGCCCGTCCAGGAGACGGTCGCGGCGAACGCGGGCCGGCCCGCGATCGCAAACATAAGGAAAAACAGGCCGCGAAGCCTCGGCCTGATTTTCAAGCTCGAATCAGGGTTCGATACGCTCAACGCGGACAGCATGCCCCCAAAACCCGGCGTTGTCCAGTCCCTGGCCGGAGCGGGAAAATCCCCGTCGAGAAAAACGGAGATTTTGGGAATCTTTAACGTTTCTTAACCGCAGCGTGACGGTCAGGGGACGCCTGGAGGATCAGCCCCTGGCGTGGCCCTGAGAGCGTGCGGCGAGCGCTTGGAGCAGCTCGACGTTGAAGCGATAGCTTTCCTCGCCCATTATCGCTTCGATCAAGTCGGCATAGGGACCGAGCTTGGCGCGCATGTTGCTGATGTGAACCTTGATGGTCGCCGCGTGAGGCTTCCAGGTGCCGCAGACCTTCTTGTGCAGGGTGGGGACTTCGACGGCCCGGCCCTTGGCGCTCATCAAAAACGCCATGATCGCCGCTTCCTTTTTGGTCAGGAGAACCGGTCTGGACCGGCCGGGAACCGACATTTCATGACGCAGCGAGTCCAGCGCCGCGCCGTGACAGCGCAAGACCCAGGAAGGGGTGGCGCTGAAGCGCAGGCGACGGATCAGGCCGCACGCTCGGGCTTCGAGCAGTTCGATGGGAGAGCCCTTGACCAGGTAATCGTCGGCGCCGCTGTTGATCGAGCAAACCTCATCCCCGACGCGGCTTTCCCCGGTCAGGACGAGGATCGGCAGGTGAAAGCCGCCCTGGTTCTCGCGCAGAAGCCGGTAGATGTCATGACCGTCGAAGTCGGGCATGTGGAGGTCGAGCACCACGAGATCGGGCAGTTCGGTCTTGGTGAAGTTCAGGCCTTGCGCGCCGCTCTTGGCCCAAAGAATCCTATAAGGCCGGTTCTTGAACAGAGCGCCGAGGAGCTCGAACGAATCCTCTTCGTCGTCGATGACCAGGATCGTCAGTTCGAACGGCAATGACCCCTCGGAAACGCCCGCTTCCGGCTCGTGCTCCAAACCCGGGCCGGTACGCGGCGGGCCGTCCTCCGCGCCCGGAAACCGCGCTTGCAGGCTGCGAAGAAAGGGCCCGCGGTCGAGGACCTCCCCCTTCGCGTAGAAGGCTTCAGCTCCAAGTCGTCTGAACCGGGCTTCCGTCGCCGCATCGGCGAATAATCCCGAGATGGCGACGACGGGAAGCCGGCGGGTGGATTCATCGGCCTTGAGACCCTGAAGCAGGTGCTCGGCCGAGCGCGTGTCCATGATCATCGGCCCATCGAGACAGAGGTCCAGCAGGACCAGATCGGGCTGTTCGCGGCGGGCGGTATCGTGCGCGTCTATAGGTCGGCTTTCGATCGTCCGGAAACCGAATCGGCCGAGGAAGCCGGCGATGTCGCGAGCGCACGATCTGTCGTCGTCGATGATGAGTATGACGGCGGAGCGAGCTTCGACGGAACTGGGGCTGATGAGGGGTTGATCGGGGATGCCGCTCATAGATTCGTGTTAGGATAAACTCTTCCCCGAACCTTGTCAATGGGCCGAATTGAATTGTCACGCGCGTCAAGCCGTGCTGCGGTCCTTATGATAGAATCGCCTTACCAATGGTCCCCAGGAAAGCCGTCTCAGGCACTCAGCCCGGCGCGACGCATGTGACGGGCCCCGGAGGGCTTGACGCGAAGGGCTTTGCGCGTTGGTATCGCGACCGGAGCCTGGAACAGTGGCAGGCGCTGGACCTGTCGGCCCTTGCACGCGTGGCGGCCGTCCTGGAAGAGGCCCAGGCGAAGGGCCGTTTCGTCTGGGTCTGCGGCAACGGCGGCTCGGCCGCCACCTCCGCGCATGTCGGTTGTGATTTCGGCAAGACCGCCGCCAAGTCCGGGGCCAAGCCCCTCAAGGCGGTCTCGCTGTCTGACAACACGGCATTCATGACGGCCGTCGGCAACGACCTCTCCTTCGACGAGACATTCTCGCGGCAGCTGGAGAATGTGGTCGCCTCCGGCGATGTCGTGATCTTGATCACCGGCAGCGGCAACTCTCGCAATCTGATCCGGGCGGCGGAGCTTTCCCGCGCGCGGGGGGCCAAGGTCGTGGGCCTGCTCGGCTTTGAGGGGGGCAAGCTGAAGGCCCTCTGCGACGAGTCGCTCCTCATCGCCTCCGACCAGTACGGCGTGATCGAGGACATGCACATGGCCGTCGCGCATATCCTGACGTTCTACCTCAAGCAGAAGAAGGCTTGATCCCCGCGGTGATCGTCGCCGGCGGCCGAGGAGAACGGATGGGGGACTCCACCCGGAGCCTGCCCAAGCCGATGCTTGCCTTCGGCGGCAAGCCGATCCTGGAGCATCTGATCGAACGCCTGGCTGCGGCCGGCTGGAAAGAGATCCAGCTCTGCCTCGGGTACCGTCCTGAAGCCGTGACGGCTCATTTTGGGGACGGTTCGCGGTGGGGGGTGAAGCTCCGCTATCACGTCGAGAAGATCCCTCGGGGCACGGCCGGTTCGGTCGCCGATGTTCGCGCGGAGATCGGGGAGGACATGCTCGTCGTCTACGGGGACTTATACACGGACATGGATTTCAAGCGCTTCGCCGACTTCCACGGTGCACACCAATCCTCCGCAGCATCCATTGTGCTGATTGCGACCGACCACCCTTTCGATTCG
>CAYHNV010000031.1:8492-17672 GCA_964358065.1 uncultured Elusimicrobia bacterium
CGGCTGACCGGTTTGTATCGCGCCCAACCCGGTACGCCGCATGAACCCCTCGCCCTGGCGGCTGTCTGGGCCGTGCGCGGTCCCCTGCTCGACCTGGTCCCGCATGAGCGTCCCAGCGACTTCGGCCGCGACATTTTCCCTGAAGCCTTGCGCCGCGGTCTTGAGTTGGGCGCCTACCGGACCGACGAGACGCTGGCCGACCTTGGCACGCCGGAGCGTCTGGCGCGTGCCGAGAGGGAGCGCCTGAGACGATGATCATCTCCCGAACGCCGTTTCGCATCAGTTTCGTCGGCGGCGGCACGGACCTGGCCGCCTTCTACCGTCGTCGCCCGGGCGCGGTCGTCTCCACGGCGATCGACAAGTACATGTACGTCACGGTCAACCGCTACTTCGACGACTCGATCATCCTCAAATACCGCCGCACCGAGCTGGTCAAGCGCGTGTCCGACATCCGCCACCCGATCCTGCGCGAATGCCTGAAGCTGGTCGGTATCGAGCGCGGCATCGAGATGACCTCCATGGCCGATATCGTGGGCGGCACGGGCCTTGGCTCCTCGTCGAGCTTCACGGTCGGTGTCCTGCACGCCCTGCATGCCTTCAAGGGCGAGTATCGCACCGCCGGAGAGCTGGCGCGAGAGGCCTGCCGTATCGAGATCGAGATACTCAAGGAGCCGATCGGCAAGCAGGACCAGTACATCGCCGCTTACGGCGGCTTCCAGTCCATCGAGTTCATGACCGACGAGACCGTCCGTGTCGACCCGATTGTCTTGGGCGAGAAGACCCGCGCGGCGCTTGCCGAGCGCACGCTGCTGCTCTACACCGGCGTCACGCGCAAGGCGGGACCCATCCTGCGCCGCTTCCGGGCGAAGTTCGAGCTCAAGGACCGGCATATGACGCGCTTGCGCGACCTGGCCTATGAGGCGCGCGAGGCCCTCCGGGGCGGCGATGTCGATGCGCTGGGGCCGTTGCTTGATGAAGGTTGGCAGCTGAAGAAAAGCATCTCCGGCGGTATCTCCAACCCGGGCATCGACCGTGCCTACGAGGTCGCGCGCAAGGCGGGGGCCGCCGGCGGCAAGATACTGGGCGCCGGCGGCGGGGGGTTCCTCCTCCTCTACATGCCGGCGGCCAAGCGTTGCGTGGTGCGCCGCGCGCTCTCATCCTGGCGCGAGATACCCTTCGGACTGGAACCCGAGGGCTCCAAGATCGTCTATGTCAGCCGCTGAGAAGGCGTGGCTGGCACTGGCCTTGACGCTGCGAGCGGGCTTCGCGCTGTGGCTTGGGGACGGCTACTACCAGACGGACGAATTGGGTTTCACCGGCGCGGCCCGGCAGTGGGCGCAGACGGGCTTTTTCGGCTCGGGCGGCGGCGTCTTCTTGGGGCCTCCGTTGCCGGCGGTCTTCTTTGGCTCGTTCTTCCGTTTCTCCTCGCGCTTCCTGTGGCCCCGCCTGGGGCAGGCGGTTGTCGGGACGTTCACCGCGTGGCTGATCGGACGGATGACGCTCTCCTTGACGGGCTCGCGACGCGCGGGGCTCGCGGCCTTGGCCGTCTCCTGCGTGTATCCGTTCTTCATCTACTACGGCGGCGTCCTGATGTCGGAAACGCTCTACGTGACGATGAGCGTGGCGGGCCTGTGGGCGCTCTGTGAGAGCTTGGCCGAAGGCGGCTCTCGCCTGCGCACGGCCGCAGCCGCCGGCCTGCTGTTGGCGGCGGCGGCGTTATGCCGCGCGGAGTGCGCGCCGATCACGGCCGTCCTCTGGCTCGCGGGGCTGGGCGCGTGCTGGACCGGGCGCTGGCGGATGAAAGCACTTTTGACGGCGGCGGCGTGCTGGCTGTTCGTGCTGGGGCTATGGGGTGCGCGCAACAAGGTCGTCGACGGGTTGTTCAGCTTGGACACCCACGGAGGGATGACCCTGCTCCACGGCACGATGTTCTTCGATGCCAACGAGGTCGACACCTCCGTCGCGATGCGGGAGTTCCAAGTCACGGACATTTATCGCCGGGGGCAGACGCTCGACAGCGGCTCTCGCAACCGCCTCTATCTTCGGGCCGGGCTGAGCTTTATGGCGGCCAACCCCGGCCGGACCATCCGGCAGTGGGGGCGAAAAACAGTCAATTTTTGGCGCTTCTACCCGCGCCTGGACAAGCGTTACGACGACAATCCCTATAACAATCCGAACGCCGGTTTCGGCCGTCGCGCGCTGGCCGGTGTCAGCCTGGTCTTCGAGCCGGCGCTGATTCTGGGAGGCCTGGCGGGCTGGTGGGGTTTGCGCCGCCGCTGGGTGACGTTCCAGCCATTGTTTCTTTTTCTCATCGGGACGATGTGCATTCACGTGCTCGTCGTCAGTCAGATGCGTTACCGGCTTCCGGTAATGCCGGTCCTGATTTTTGGGCTGGCCAGCCTGTTTTCGGAGCGACGGCCGGCTCAGTCCTGAAGGCGGTAGCGCAGGATCGCCAGCAGCACACGGGTTCCGTCGCGCCAGAATCGGATCTTCTTGCCCTCGGTGCGGGTGCGGGCCTTGTAGGAGATGGGGAGATCGAGGAAGCGGCGGCCTCGCTTGGCGAGCTTCGCGATGAGCTCCCAGTCGTAGTCGAACCCGTCGCTTCGCATGACCAAGCTCTTGAGGTGCTCGGTGCGGAAGATCTTGAACATCGTCGCTCCATCGGTGAGGCTCGTTCCGTAGAGCAGGTTAAATAGGATTGTGTAGAAGTGGCCGCCCCAGTTGACGAGCAGGCCGTAGAAGCGTTCCCATCGTCCCTTGAACTGTCGGTATTGCCAGCACTGGGCATGGTCCATCGCGCGGGAGCCGAAGACGACGTCGCACCGGCCTTCCAAAAGGGGCGCGAGGAGCCTCGGGTAGTCGGCGACGTCGTATTCGAGGTCTCCGTCCTGGATCAGGAGGATCTCGCCCGTCGCCATGGCCAAGCCGCGGCGGACCGCCGCGCCCTTGCCGCGCGGCGCGTCTTCGTAGACCACGCGCACACCGGGGCGTCCTTCATAGGCGCGGACCAGCTCGCGGGTGCCGTCCGTCGAGCCGCCTTCGACGATGATGATCTCCTTCTCGACGACATCGAGCGGCACTTCCAGCACGCGGTCGATCAGCACACCCGCCGTTGGGCGCTCGTTGTAGACCGGGATGATAATCGTAAATAGGACCGGAGACAAAGGGGATGTCATCGGAGCTTCCTCTTGGAATCCGGGGGGGGGAGGCAAACGTCCACGGAATAAAGTTTAATCGGCCCCTCTTGATCAATCTGTCGCAGAGGCCATCTTCGGATGGTTTGGGATAGGGCCGCCGGGACCAGGGCTTCGTTGACGAACACGTATTTAAGCCGGGTATCGCGCAAATAGCGCGACACGCGAGCGCAATCATTGAGCATCGACTCGATCTCCCCTCCCGCTTGCCCAGAGAACAGGGCTTGGATGAACGGATCCCGGAGCGTGATGCGATAGACGCGCCGGGCAACACGCGTCAGGTAGCCGCCGACGCGAGGCTTCTGGATCGCGATCTGGTGCTGAGGCTCCAGCCATTCCACCCCCAGTGGGCCCGGGTTGGCAATGAGGTGAAAATTAATACCCAACGGGACCGGCAGGTAGGCGCCGTAGGGGTGGGCCTGGAAGCGCGCCATGATCGGCGGGAACTGCAGCGCGAAGGTTTCTCGGGCCCCCGGTGCGAACTCAAAAGCCAGCAGCGCCAAAATGACCAGAGACGCTCGCGCCGCTGCCCGTGCCGGCAGGCGCCGCTTGATCTGTTGGAGAGCGGCGGCGAACAGGAGAGAGAGGAAGAAAGCTGCCAGCACGTTGGCCGACTGTCCGGTAGGCATATTGCTGTAAATGGGCAGCAGATGCAGGAAGTAGAATGGCAGCGGCAGATAAGTGTGCACTCCGAGGATCTTCAGCCAGGGGCCGAGGACGAGGATAAAGCTGAAGACCAGGCTTGCCAGCCAAAGCGAGGTCCATTTGTCCCTTCTTGCCGTCGAGTACCACCACCACGCGACGGTGGCTACGGGGATCAAGCCAAGCGTGGCGAGTTGTGGCGGCCCGAATGGCAAGGCGCTGAGAATCTTGGCAAGCCCCTCCTTCCACATGGGATTGAAGATGTTCGGTAGGAGCAGCCAAAGAGGGTCGCAAGGGTTGCCCCCGCCGCGCCAGGACCTCGACATCGTCGCAAAGTCCCCGGAGTGCATGAAGAAACCCACCGCGACGATGAACGGCAAGTTGATCGCGGCATAGAAACCGATAGTTGCCAGATAGGGGTACAAGGCGCGCGCGCTCAGGGCTTGTCGATCGAACTCCCATGAGAAGGATCGCGATAACAGCAGACGCAGCCCTACGACGCACCAGAACGAGACGTACGGCATGACGTGCAGAATCAGTTCCGTGGCGGAGCCGTGGCCGTGGAATTCCCTCACTCCCTGGGTGCTCAGCAAGCAGAGGATGGAGGCGAATCCGGCGGCGAGCAGGCCATCGAGAATGCGCAGCATGACCCTTCTGCTCGATGTCAAGATGATCGGAGAGGTCTTGACGGCGACGCGAAGCTCGCCGAAGAGGTAGAAGAACGGGATGAATAGGGCACAGAGGATCAGGTAGTAGTTGTTGTAGCTCCAGACCCAGGTCAGGCACAGGGCGGCGCCGAAGGCGTCTCGCGCGCGCCGATCTCGGACTGCGCGGCAGAGGAACCAGAAGAAGAAGGGGATTGCGGTCCAGCATGCGACTTCAAGGCCGCGGCCATGCTCAAGTTGCATCGCGGCGGTCGGGCAGAACGAGAAGAGGGCTCCAGCCGCGAATGCCTCGTCCGATGCGTAGCTCCAATCGCGCAAGAGAAGGTAGACTCCGTAGCCAGACAGCGCGAGGGCAGAGAGGTAACAGAAGTTCCAAGTTGCCGGCATCCCGATAAGAGGTGCGAGGAAGAACGCCTGGACGTCGTTGAATAAGCAGTAGTTCGTCAGTATGAGGTTGCCGCCGTGCGGCCAGTACTCAAGGTCGGTCCAGAGCGGGTTGACGTGCAGTTGCGTGAGCGCGTGGCGGAAGTACCACATATCACGGAGCGTCAGACCGACGTCGCCGCCGGAGTGGCCGATGTAGCGCGTGCCGAAGTGGAGGATCGTGGGATAGGTGTAGAGGACGGCGAGGAAGGCATACCCGAAGAGGACCAGGAGGTGCCGCGAAAGGACTTTCATGCGCGGGGGTGGGATCCGTCTTGTTCGGCTTTCTTGTCGATGAGGATCTTCAAGGCCCGGTTCGTGTACCGGAGTTGGACAGCGTTGCGCGCGTCCGATTTCAAAACCGGCTCGGCTGTCGGCTGTGGAGATGAGCCCATGAGTGTGGTCAAGTCGAAATCATCGCCCACCGAGTGGAGGCTGAAGTCCCTCTCCGTGATGCCCCAATACTTGAGGCCGATGTTCGTCCAGACATAGACCCAGTAGTTGAAATTAATCCCAAGGCTCGGGTAGCGGCGCTGGCTCCTGCGCAGAAGCCACCAGCCCTTGATGAGCGCTGCGAAGACCGAAGGTTTTCGCAGGAGATAGAGGATGCGGGAGAGGAGCATCTTTCGGTTGTAGCGTGCCGAACGTGAGCCGGTCGCGAAGAAGCTCGTTTTATAGGGGTCCTCCAGCTGGAGCTTGAGATACGCCCAGAGGGAGGCATAGCCGCCGCCCTCAACCGGGATGAACTTGCCGCTGTCCAGAATCCGTTGAAGATGGATCTTGAATCGGGCGTACTGGAAGTCCGGGCTTGTGTAAGACTCGATGAAGCGCAGAAAGCCCTTCATGAGAAAATCGGAGTTTTGCAGGTAGCGGATATTCGTCTGGATCTTCTTGCGCGCGGCGACCGCGTCGTCGCGCTCAAGGAGTCGGCCCGAGGCCTGCATGCGTTCATAGAGTGGAGTGCCGGCCAGTGCCATCAAGAACGATGGGTCGCCTCCGATCAGGCCGGTCTCGATGAAGAATTGCAATGTTTCATCGAACACCATCTTGTTGTCCGAGTCGAAACCGAAGATCAGCCCAGGTGCGATGATGAAGCCATAGGCTTGGATCTCGCGGATGGCCTCGTGCATCGCGCCGATATTCTGGACCTTCGCCGTCTCAAGAAGGGAGTTGCGGTTGACCGATTCGATTCCAATGAACAGGATCGAGAATCCAGCACGGCGCATGTCCTCCAGGAGCCGCGGCATCTTGTAGAGGTTGATGGTCAGCCACGTGAAGATTGAGATGGTGGCGCCGGTTCGCAGCTTCCACGCATTGATCGCCTTGACGCAGTTGCGTGCCCAGTCGACGTTTCCAATGAAGTTGTCGCACGCGAACTGGATTTGGGTGATCCCGAGCTTATGGTACTCATCAAGTTCCGCGATGATGAGGTCGATCTGCTTGTTGTTGGAGCGGTTGTTGCCGGGGAGGACGCGGATGTCGCAAAACTCGCATAAGAATGGGCAACCGCGTGAGACTTCAATGACCGCGCCGTAATAGAAGTGCGCCTTGGGATACAGCAGGTCGAAGCGGATCTTCCGGGCATGCTCGACAGGGAAGCGTTCGGCGTGGATGATCTGGGGCAGGTCCTTGTGCGCGCCGCGTTCGAAGGCGGCCAGAAATTCCGGGAGCGTCCGCTCTCCATCGAGGACGAACAAATGGTCGAAGTACGCGAGGAAATCGAGCTTACCTTCCTTCTCGAGCGACCATGTGACCGGGCCGCCCAGCACAAATGTGGCCCCGGGGTACTTTTCCTTGAGTCTATCGTGGACGCCGCGGATCGAATCGATGTCCTGGTTGATGCCCGAGAAGACGAAGATGTCAGCGGGTCCAGTGAGATCGGGGTCCTCGATCTTGCAGTCGACGATCTCTATATCCCAATGGTCCGTGACATAGGCGGCGAGGGTGTACGCCCAGAGTGGGATGAAGCGCGTGCCGTAGTTCTGATCGTAAAAATCCGCAGGCGCATTCACAAAACAGACCTTAGGTCGGGTCTGGGCGGTGGCCATGCGTGCCTGTGGCATTGTGATGCTTCTCAGCTGCTGACATAAAGTCGTAGGGGTCCTTCTTCGTCGATCTGGCGCAGTTTCCAGCCTGCGATTGCCCGCTGGAGCGTGGGAGCCGTATGGGAAGCGTCCACGATGATATACGTGACATGGATTTTCTTGAGGTAGTCGGCCACCAGCCGCGGGTCGCGCAGAGCGGGGGGGACCTCCCCCCCGCTCTGCGCTGCGACCAGACCCATCCAATACGGGTCCTTCAGCATCGTCCGATAGGTTCGTGCCGAGATACGCCCCAAAAAGCCGCCGACGCGCGGCTTGTGATGCGCGATCTGCTCCCGGAGGTCGGGCACCAGACCTCGGTTGCCATCCGCATCCAGCGCGTCGAAGACCGCGCCGGTCGGGATCGTCAGGAGGGCTCCGTCAGGCCGTTTGGCCAGGCGGTGGAACAGAGGCGAGGGCGCTAAAGGGTAGATATCCCTCTTGGCCGGATACAGTTCGAAAGCCAATAAGCCGAGCGCGGCCGCGGCGGCCCAAGAGGCGGCTTTCGCCGGGAGCCGCCGCATCATCTCATGAAGGCTGGCACCGAAGAGCAGGGCGAGAAAGAGCGTCTCAAAGACGTTAAAGTTCATGCCGTTCTGTAGGTTGGTGAAGATCGGCAGCAAGTGGATGAAGTAGAACGGCAGCGGCAGGAATGTGTGGACGCTGAGCACTTTGAGCCAAGGTCCGAGTGTCATCGCGAAGCTGAAAACAAAGCCCGCGAACCATAGCGAAACCCAGCGGTCCTTCCGGGGATGTCGCCATAGCCACGCGGCGGCCGCCAACGCAACGAGACCCAGCGAATAGGAGTCCAAAAGCGCCAGGTGGCGCATCTTGGCGAGACTTCGCATCCAGTCTCCCCAGAGAGGGTGCGTGAGGCTCGGCAAAAACATCGGCAGCGGGTTGAATGCGCCCCCGCCGCCGCGCCAGGGCTTGTTCGGCCCGCCGTAGTCGCCGGAGTGCATGAAGAATACGACCGAGGCGATCATCGGGAGGTTGAGGAGCGTCCAGAATCCAAGCGTTGACACGTATGGTGTCAGAGAGTGTCGGTTTATAGTCTTCCAGTCGAATTCCACATGGAATGATCGCCGAATGAGGAGGCGCGCTCCAAGCAGGCCCCAAAAGGCGAGATACGGAGCGACGTAGGTCGCGAGCGCGTGAAAATCGCCCGAGCCCCGGAAGCTCGGCTGGCCGCCCCAGACGGAGCGCAGCGCGAGCGCCAGCGCCAGGGTCGCGAGGATCTCGATGATGCGGCAGGCGAGCCGCAACATCGGCGTCTGCGGGCGCGCGGGCGCCGAGAGCCGTATCGGCTTGTTCAGGCAGAAAAAGAAGAACGGCACGAGCATCATGCAGAAGAGAAAGTACTTGTACTGGTAGCCCCAGACCCAAGTCAGGCATAAAGACGCCAGAGCCGCGTCCCTCAGTTTTCCATCCCGGATCGCGCGTGAAAAGGTCCAAACAAAAAAAGGCAGGGTGTGGATGCCCATGCGATCCAACCCGCCACCGACGATCAACTCATTGTCCATGACCGGTGAAAACGCGAACACAAGACCTGCCGCGAAAGCGGCCTTCCAGTCCACCTCCCAGTCCATGAGGAGGAGAAATACCCCGTAGCCTGCGAGCACGAGCGAACTCATGAACAGGAGATTGTATGTGGCCTCTATGTTGAGGGCGGACATCAAGAGTGTGCCCAGCAGGCCGGCGGCTGGTGAGTAGTTGTGGAGGATGAGGTTGGCACCGTATGGCCAGTACTGGTGATCCGTCCAGAACGGGTTGGAATGGAGCACTTTCACTGCGTAATCAAAGTGCCAGATGCTCCAAAGGCCTACACTGCTTTCGCCGCCGCAGGGCCCGATGATGTGAGTGCTCAGGTGGGATGAGATCGGGCGGCAAAAGAAGACGGTGAGGAGCGCATATCCTACCAGTGCGAGCAGATGCCGCAGGAGCTTCCCCGATTTCACCAGGAGGATTATATCCTATCTCTCGATCCTGACGAAGGATCGCAGCCGATCATGCGCAGGATGTCCTCCATCAGGCACCAGCGCGAGAACGCTGACTGGAGCAGGTTGGCGCCGACGAAGGCGGTGAACCAGAGGAACTGCGGGCTCACCCAGTGGGCGAGGGCGAGGCTCAAGAGGATGAAGGTCCCGGCGATGGCGCGGATGCGGTGTTCGAGGC
>CAYHNV010000032.1:0-17606 GCA_964358065.1 uncultured Elusimicrobia bacterium
CGCCCGCGCGGCGGTCGTAGCGCACGGCGAAGCCGAAAGCCCCATTAAGAATCTCCTGGCGAACCGGCACGGCGAGCGCCGCCCGGGTGGAGTCCCGGTCGATCGCGCCGGCCGGGGGATGGAAAGTCCTGAGGTGGGACGCGGCAACTTCCAAGGCGGGAGCGTGACCGAGGGCGGCCGGGTTGTAGGCGAGCGCTGAAACCCCGTCGTGCACGGCGGTCAATCCTCCGCCCATGGCCGCGTCGCGCGCGCCGAAGGGCGCGTCATCGAAAGCCGCGATTGCCCGCCCCGCGGACAGGGCCAGAGCAAAGAGTCCGGCGGCGGCTCGTCTCATTGGCGGATTATACCGTTTTACGCCCAGCTGCGCAGGGCAAGCGCCGGGTCGGCGCGGCCCGCGCGCGCGCGCCGGGCGCGCAGAAGGCATCCGCCGACGTGAGCGATCATCGCCGCGTTGTCGGTGCAAAGAATCCGCGAGGGCAGCCGGACCGCGAAGCCCGCGGCCTGCGCGCGCCGCCTCATCAAGACGCGCAGACGCGAGTTGGCCGCCACGCCGCCGCCGATCACGATATCCTTCACCTCGAAGCGCCGCGCGGCGGCGATGGTCTTCTCGACCAGGGTCTCGGCCACCGCCTCCTGGAAGGAGGCGCACAGATCCGCCAAGCGCCGACCTCGCATGGGACCGGGATGGTCTCGGAGATGATAAAGAACGGAGGTTTTGAGCCCTGAGAAGGAGAAATCCCAGCTCCCCTCCAGGAACGGGCGCGGGAATTGGACCGCACGGGGGTTGCCCGTCGCCGCGCGCGCATCGATCTCGGGGCCGCCCGGATAGCCCAGGCCGAAGAGACGGGCGACTTTGTCATAGGCCTCGCCGGCCGCGTCGTCCCGCGTGCGCCCAAGGACGCGATAGCGGCCCACGGCCTTCGCCAGGACGAGATCCGTATGGCCGCCGGAAACGACCAGCGCGACCAAGGGCCAGCGCAGCCGGTGCTCGAGCTGCGCGGCGAGGACATGCCCCTCGAGATGGTTGACTCCGACCGCGGGGACTCCCAGGAGGCGTGCCAGGCTCAGTGCCGCCACCTTGCCCACCAGCAGAGGGCCCATCAGGCCCGGTCCGCGTGTGTAGGCCACCGCGTCCAAACGCCCGCGTCCGGCATCCGACAGCGCCCGTTCCACGACGGGGACGATGTCGGCCAAATGCCGGCGGGAGGCCAGCTCAGGCACGACGCCGAGGAAAGCCCGATGGAGGACGATCTGAGAGGAGACGACGTTCGAAAGGATGCGACCGCTCGACACCACGGCGGCCGAGGTGTCGTCGCAAGACGTCTCGATGCCAAGGACCCTCACGGGACGTTCGGTGCGGTCTTCAAGAGTTCGACGGCCCGGTCCAAGGCTTCGTCGCGCACCGCGTCCTCGGGCTTGACCGCGGAGCGAGGCTTCTTATCCTTGGCGTAGATGGTCTCCCACTGGGCATAAAGATTGCCCTCCGCCTCAGGCGAGATTTCGACGGCGATATCGGGAGAGATGCCCCCCGTCTTGTGTTTCTCGTCGCGATGGATGGAGCGGCCGCTGGGCGTATAGTAGCGCGCGACGCTCAGGCGCAGGCCGGAGCCGTCGGGCAGCGGGATCAGAGACTGCACGCTTGCCTTGCCGTAGCTGCGCTGGCCGACGAGGACCGCGCGCTTGTGGTCCTGCATGGCGCCCGCGACGATCTCGGCGCCGGAGGCCGATCCGCCGTTGATGAGAACCGCCAAGGCCGTCTCCGCGTACGGGGCCTTCGCCCCCGAGGTGAAGTCCTGACGATTTGCCACCGTGCGTCCCTGGGTGTAGACGATGAGCTTGCCGTCGCCCAGAAAGAGAGACGCCGTCTCCACCGCGGCGGAGAGCAGGCCGCCTGGATTATTGCGCAGGTCGAGGACCAGGCTGCCGACGCCCTCCTTCTTGAGCCGCCTGAGAACATCGCTCAGGTCCGACACCGTCTTGGCGCTGAACTCCGTGATGCGGACGTAGCCCACACCCTCGTCCAGCTTGCGCCAGACCACGGACTCGATCTTAACCAGCTCGCGCACGATCTCGAAGTCGCGGGACTTCCAGGCGGACTCGCCGGCGCCGTCGGACCCGCGCAGAACCTTGAGCTTGACCTTCGTGCCGGGAGCCCCGTGCAGGCGCTTGAGGACATCGCTCATGTCCATGTCCTTGGCCGAGGAGTCGTCGATCTCGACGATGCGGTCGTTGGGAAGCATCCCCAGACGGTAAGCCGGAGAGCCGGGCATGGGGGTCAGCACCGTCAACCACTCGTCCTTCATGTTGAGACGCAGGCCGACTCCTCCGAACTGCCCCTCGGTCTCGGTCTTCATCTCCCGGTGCATCTCGGGTTCGAGAAACTGGGAGTACGGATCGAGAATGCGCGTCATCCCGGACGCCGCACCATAGATCAGCTTCCGGCTGTCGACCTCGTCGACATAGTTGTCCTGCACGTAGCCGAGGATGTCGACCAGAAGTTTAAGCTGTTCATAGGTGTTGTCCGCGGAAGTTTTCGCGGCCAGGACCGGTCGGGCGGCGAAGAGCGTCGCGCCCAGGGCCAAGACGAGCATCCGCTTGATTCTCATTTTCACCTCTGCCGAAGCCATGCCCGCGGATCCAGAGCTTGCGTCCCGCGGCGGATCTCGAGATAGACCCGCCCGCCGGGGCCGTCTTGAGAGTCTCCGCCATGCGCGATCGTCTCGCCGGCGCGGACATCGGAACCTTTGGTCTTGAGGATCTCCCCTAGTCCGCCGTAGACGCTGAGAAAGCCGCCTCCGTGGTCAAGAATGACGACGCGTCCATAGGAGCGGAAAGGACCGGCGAAAATGACGCGCCCGGCGGAGACGGCCGCGACCGCCGCAGGGATATCGGAAGCGATGAGAATGCCTTGGTGGACCGTCCAGGTCCCCAACTCCGCATCCTTCTCGCGGCCGAAACCGCGCAGAACTTTCCCCTCCATCGGCCAGGGGAGCGAATGCTTGGCGATCTCCAAGGTGGCGACCGGGCCGGTCTTGCGCCAGCGTCCCGCCTGCGCGATGCGGTCGAGCAGCGCGTTCATCGCCTTGGCCGACTCCTCCAAATCCTTGGCACGGCGCGCGGACGCCGCGATCTTCACCTGGGCCTTCTCCAACTCGGCTTTTTTGGCCTCATACTCCAGACGCCGGCCCTCGCGCTCCGTCTGGGCTTTACGGCGCGTCTTGGAGAGTTCCGTCGCGCGGCGCCGGACGGCGACCTCGTCCGCCTCGGTCTTGCGTTTGAAGCCCTGGAGGCCGCGCAGATGCCCGGCTTTCTCAAAAATTGCGGCGCGCCGGAACTCGTCGGCCCATAGTTGCGAGGAACCCCGGAAATCCGAACTCCCGGCCCCGGTCGCCGCATGCCGCGCCGCTTCGGCCGAAAGGGCGGCCGTCCAGAAGCCGACCACCTGCCGCGAGGATTCCAGGCGCGCCTTGAGCTCGGCGCGCCGCTGCTCGGCCTGCCGGATGTTCGCTTGGAGATGCTCGACGCGTCGCGAGGAATCGGCGTCCTGGCTCTTCAGGCGGGAAACATCCCGGCCCAGGTCCTTCTCCGCCCCCTTGAGCTCCTCCAATTCGGCAAGCGTGCGGCGCAGTTCACTCTGGATGCGCGCAAGCTCTTTCTTCTGCTTGGCCTGGGCGCAAGCCGGAACCGCCAAAACGGCCGCCAGCGCGGCCAGAATCAGGACTCTCAGCACCCTCAGGACCCGAAACGCCATAAGGACAGCGACCAGCCGAGGACTGCGCAGGCAACAATGACCCCAGCCTGGGTCCACAGCGGGGGCCAGGACCAGAGCAGTACATCGCTGTGAAGCGGCCAAGCCGCGAGGCTCGCGCACACGAGTCCGGCCAGGCCTCCAAGGGCCCCAGCCACGCCGAGGGCCGTCTCCCCTCCGCGGCCCGCAACGCGCAGAGAGACGGCCAGGGCCCAGAGCGCGAGGGCTGCGGCCGCGCAGAAGAGCGAACTCAGGACCAGGCGCATCCAATGACCGTAGAGCCGGGCGCGCAGGATGGCCTGAAGTTGGGCGGACTTCCAGCGCACATCGGACCAATCGGCAAGTCCCTGGATCGAATCGATCCAGGCGGCCAGGCGCGGCAGGGCCTCGGCCGTCGGCGTGACCTCGAAGGATTCGGAAAGCGGGTTGTCTGAGACCAAGGCCACGCTGTCGACCAACTCCGGGTCCTCTCGTTTGAGTGTCGCCAAAGCTTCGTCGGCGGACACATAACGCGCCTGCGCCACCTCGGGCTGAGCGCGCAGTTTCTCATCCAAGACCTTGAGACGGACCGGCGCGTCCTTGCCCCCGGAAGCCTCCGCGCGCAGGAAGAGCACGACTCGGAAATCATCGCGCAGCGCCGCCTCCAAACGGCGGCACTGTCGTTCGACGAGGACGAGCGTCTGCACCGCGATCGCCGCGGACGCGGAAAAAGCGAAAACCCAAGCGACACGGGACTTGGGCTGCATTCAGCGGTAGGGGACGAACACGCAAAGAGCACGACCGACCGCGCGGCGCAAGCTCGGCAGGGCCAACGCGAGCGTCAGAAGCAGCAGCCACAGACCCCTCTCCGCCACGAAATGCGCGAAGCCGCGCGCGAGAGAGGGACGTTCCCCCACGGCCGGCGGCGGGGCCGACGACGAAAGCGGCGTGATCTGGACCACCTCGGGACGGCCCAAGGCCTTGGAAAGGCGCGAGAGGGGCAAAAACCCCGCGCTCACGGCCCCCACGCGGCCGTCGGGCGCGGTCTCAAGGCCAACCACGCGGCTCAGGCGGAAGCCCGCCGCCGAAGCAAGGGCGCGCACGCCGGCGTCGACGGCTTGCCTCGCCCCGGATGAGCCATCCAGGCGCAGCCCCACGAGGAATTCACCGGAGATCTCGCGCGCCGCAGGGGCCGCGGTCGTCTCCACGCGCAGGCTCTTGACCCCGGGCTGCCCAACAGCCAAACCCAGCTGAGAGGCGGCAATCCATCCGCTGATCAGAGAGGTGCCCTCCGGACTCGAGTGAGGCTGGAAGCGAGCATCCGCGGAAAAACCGACGGACGCGCCCAGGCCCGCGACCGCGTCACGCAAGGAACCCGCCTCGCGCGGGTCCAGCTCGAGCAAGACGAAGAGCCGCCCCTCGTGCCCGGCACGCGGAAAACCCTCCGCCTTCGGCTCGGGAAGCTCTCCGCCCAAGCGCGGGCGCGCAGGGGAATCCTTCCGGCCAAGGATATGGGATTCGTAGTCCAGACGGCCGCGCTCGCTGGCCGTATCGGGGTCGGAGACACCGGCCTGCGCCGCGGGCATATCAAGAGGCGAGATGAGACCTCTCCAAAGAGGGGCTCGCGGCGCCGACGCCGGCGCGGGCGGAGCGACTTGACGAGGCACCTCCTCCAGATATTGTCCCGTCGCGGCGTCGGGATGCTTGTAGCCGCCGCCCTCGCCGAAGGATTTACTCGATAATCCGCCGCGCGGCGCGTCGGCGGCCGAGGTCGCCGAGGCCGGGAGAAAGAGCAGGGCCGCCAAGAAGGCGAGCTTCACGTCCCCATATTACGAACTCATCGGCTCTGGGTCAATAGACCCATGAGACTTGGGACCTTGGGCCCATTGGTCGAGCAGACCGCGCAAAACGGCAAGGCCCGCGCCCAGAACGGCTCCAAGGGCATGCGCGACAGCACCCTGGGCGAGGGTCATCGTGATCGGAGCGCCCGATCCGCCCACCGCGGCCAAGAAGCCGGCGGGCGCCAAGAGCCCGAGGATGAGCCAAGCCTTCGGACGTGCCTCGATGAAGACAAGCGCGACCACCAGAGAGGGCACGCCCACCAGGGCCTCTCGCCAGCGCCAAGGCCACCACCATAAGGCTCCCGCCGCCGCCATGAGACGGTCGAAGCCCTCCCAAAGCAAGGACGCGCGCAAAGAAGCGCGCGGAGCCAGCAGGAGCGCCGCGGCCAGCGCGAAGCCGAGCGCCGCGAGAAGGTCGCGACGCCTGATGGGCTTGGACCAGCGCCGGCTCGAGATCGGCTGCGACGCGAAGAGCGAGGCCGCCGCGACCACCAGCGGGGCGCACCAGGTCCAGAGCGTCCAGGCCCGGGCGGACCCGTCGCGCCAGCCCGCGGGCGCAATCGCCGCCACGAGCAGACCGACGAGTGCCGCCGCCGCCCCTGAAGCCGCGACTCCGGCCAGGACCTCCGGCACGGGCTGCGCCTGACGCCCCATCTCGAATGGGGAAAGACGCTCACGGGTCAGACGCGCGGCCGCGAGCGCCGCGCGCACGGAAAGCAAAGGGCCGACCGCCGCAAGAAGCCAGACCAGCAGCAGCCTGACGGTGCGCCTCTCCCTTTCGGGCGCCGGCCGCGGCACGCTGAGAGTGGACGGCAGACCGCTCTCGCGCAGCACGCGCAGGGCCTCGCGCAGACAGTCGAGAGCGGCATCAAGCCCCTGGTCCGCGCGAAGGCGGAAGACAAGAAGGCGCCGAGGGCGACTGGCGGCCGCGCGGAGAATCTCCTCGCGGCGCGCGTCGACCAGGAGGGTTCGGACCCTCAACTCCTGCCCCGCGACCATGGCCGCGCCGGAACTGGGGACGGCGATGGGCATCAGTCCGGCCGACGACACGGCCGCGACCGCCCTCAGGTCGAAACCGGCCGCAACGAGGGCCAGATCGGATCCCGGCGGCAGCTCCAACGCCCGCGCGCCGGCCACGACCGAGGTCGAGACGTCCAGGCCGCGCGCGGCGAGGGCGGCCGCGACCCGAGCCAGGACCTGAGGATCCTTGACCCACAAGGAGTCCCCCCTCAGAGCGGACCCGGGGGAGGCAAGCCCCGCGACGCGCCACTTCTCCACCTCGGCGCGGGTGAAGTGCAGGATCTCTCCGCGCGCGGCAAGGTCGGCGAGAGTCTCCTCTCTAAGGAGCACGGCGCCCACACCCATGGCTTTCAGACGCTCCCAGAGCTCGCCCGCCTGCGATGGTTGACTTCCCGCCAGGGCTGAGTAGGACTCGCCGTCGACGGCCGCGACGACGACCCGGTCGTCTGGGCCACGCGCCCCGATCATGAAGGAGACGATTGCGACCGTCGCGGCAAGGAGGAATGCCGGCCACAAGCCTCTCGGGAGGCGACTCACGGGCGCGCCACCTGCCGGTAGATGCGCAGATAGGACTCCACCGAACGATCCCAGGAGAAATCTCCAGCCATCGCGGCACGCACCAACGCCTCCCAGCGCGGGCCGCGATAGGCGTCGACCGCGCGAACGAGCGCCGCGGAGAGGCTCGCCTGGTCGTTGGGCGCGCACAAAAAACCGTTCGCCGAGCGCCCCGCGGAGTCGTCCTCGAACACGGTGTCGACAAGCCCCCCCGTGCGCGCCGCGACCGGCACCGCGCCGTAGCGCATCGCGATCATCTGCCCAAGACCGCAGGGCTCCGAGCGCGAGGGCATGAGGAATAAATCGCTGGCCGCGTAGACCCGATGGGCGAAGGGCTCATCGAAGGTGCTCTGGAAATGAACGGCCCCGGGATGACGGCTCTTGAGCGCGGCGAGGCTCTCGCTCAGCGCGGGATCGCCGGTCCCAAGGACGACGAACTGCACGCGGCCCAGCAGCGGCTCCAGCGCGGCAATGGCCAGATCCAGGCCCTTCTGGTAGTCGAGGCGAGAGACGACGCCGATGAGAGGACGCTCAGGACGCGCCTCGAGGCCGCATTCGCGCCGCAGCGCCTCCTTGCAGGCGCCCTTGCCCGCGGTCGCGTCGGCAGGCCCGAAACGGCGGGCAAGAGAGGCGTCGCGCGCGGGGTCCCAGACCTCGGTGTCGAGACCGTTGAGCACGCCGCTGAGAACCGAGGACCGCCGTCGCAGGAGTCCCTCGAAACCGAAGCCTCGCTCGCTGGACTCCTGAATCTCCCGCGCGTAGGTCGGGCTCACGGTCGTGATTCGATCGGCATAGGCCAACCCTGCCTTCAGGTAGCTCACCTTGCCGTAGTACTCCATGCCGTCGGCGGTCCAGTCATCGACGGAGAAGCCCGCCGCGCCGAGCGCGGCCGGCGGGAAATTCCCCTGGTAAGCCATGTTGTGGACCGTGAACACCGAGCCCGTCCCGGAGAAGTGAGGGTCCGTGGCATAGTTGCGCTTGAGGTGAGCGCAGACCAAACCCGTCTGCCAGTCATGGGCATGCACCACGTCGGGCGCAAATCCGACGGCCTTGGCCCCCTCCAGCGCGGCCCGCGAAAAGAGCGCGAAGCGCTGGTCGTTGTCCGCATGGTCGCGCCCCTGCGTCGCATAGAGGCCCTCGCGGTCGAAGAAGGGAGGATGGTCGACGAAGTAGGTCGTGACCATGCGCCGATGGAGGAAGCGCAGGCCGACCGGCACCAACGCGCCCCCAAAGGGAACGCTCACGCAAAGGGCGGAGCCTTCGTCGAGTTGCGGCGCGCGCACGGCACGGTACTTAGGCAGGAATACGCAGACGTCGTGCCCGGCGGTCCCCAGCTTCTGCGCGAGCGTGCCGACCACGTCGGCCAGCCCCCCGGTCTTGCAAAAGGGGACCGCTTCACTCGCGACGAAAAGGATCTTCATTCAGGGCTGAGGGGCCGCCGCGGGCGGGATATGGTCGGCCGGCGTGAAACTGTCGATGGGCGGGAGGTCTTCGAGGCTCCTCAAGCCGAAGTGGCGGAGGAACTCAAGGGTGGTGCCGTACATGAGCGGTCGGCCGACGGTCTCCTTGCGGCCGACGACCTTCAGCAGGCGCTTCTCGCTCAGGGTCTCGAGAGCCGCGATGACTTCAACGCCCCGGATCTCCTCGATCTCGGCTCGGGTCAACGGCTGCTTGTAGGCGACAATCGAGAGCGTCTCCTGGGCGGCCGTGGAGAGCCTCATCGTCGCCCGGTCGGCGAAGAGCTTGCGCAGGTACCCGGACAACTCGGGGCGCGTCGCCATCTGCCAGCCCTCGGCCACGGCGCGCAGGCAGTAGCCGGCATCGCGCGCTTCGAGGTCGCGACGCAGGCCCTCGACGGCTTCCACGATCCGGTCCTGGTCCTTGAGCCCGATGATCTTGCCCAGTTCCGAGGCGGAGAGGGGACGGTCGGTGATGAAGAGCAGTCCCTCCAGGGCTCGCCGGAGCAGGACGTCGTCATTGGCCGGCGACGGCGCGGAGCTCTCAGTTGCCGGAAACGGCGTCTGCGTGTCCGCCTGCGTTGCCGGCATCTCCGGCATCTCCGGCATTTCCGGCGACGGGGCTTGAGTCATCGGCGGCGGCCTCCTTCCTGAAGATCCGTATCTTTCCGAAGTTCGCGTCCTGACGGACGAAGATCTTCTGCAGCTTGGTCAGCTCCAGCATGGCGAGAAAGCAAGCGATGACGCCGCGTCTCTTGCGCTCATCGGCAAAGAGGTCTTCCCACGCGATCATGGACTGCTCGGACAGCAGGAAGAGTATCTTCTCCATCTTCTCTTCGATGGGGAATTCTTCTCCCGTCACTTCGCGCGAGTCGTCCTCGGCATTTTCGAGGATGACCCGCAGGTGGTCCATCAACTCAAAAAGAGAAAGGTTCGGGGACTTATCCGACTCCTCGAAGATCGGCGCGCCGCGGAAGAAGATGTTCGACATTTCATCGGCGCGGTGGGAGAGAAACTGGGAAGCGCCCTTGAACTTCTGATATTCCAAAAGCTTCTGCGCCAGCTCCGCCGTCGGGTCCGGACCGTCCTCGCCTTCGGTTCGGAGGTCTTGATGGGGCAGCAGGGCGCGGGACTTGTAGGCCATGAGCGTGGCCGCCATCACCAGGAAGTCCCCCGCGACGTCGAGGTTGAGGTCCTTGAGCAGATCGAGGAAGGCGAGGTATTCGCGCGTGATGTGAGCGATGGGGATATGATGGATGTCCAGGTCGTCCTTCTTGACCAAGAACAGGAGCAGGTCGAGGGGGCCCTCGAAGAGTTCCAGCGTCACCTCGTAGCCTTTCTCGGCCATCAGCGCAGCCTCATCGCGGCACGGACCTCGTCCATCGTCTTGCGCGCGACGACGCGCGCCTTCGCCGCGCCTTGGGACAGCACGGCATCGACATCGGAGGTCTTGCGGGAATCCCGACGCTTACGGAAGGACTCGAACGGTCCGGCCATCTCGGAGATGAGATCTTTCTTGCACGCGCTGCAGCCGAGCTTGCCGGCGCGGCAGTCCGTGCCCCGGGCCTTCACGAAGGACTCTGACGCGTACAGCTTGTGCAGGGCGAACACGGAGCAGCCCGGCTCGTTCTCCGGGCAGGGCTCCGGATGGCCCGGATCGGTCGCTCTCTTGCGCGTCGGGTCGGTGAACATCGCCTTCACCTTCGTCTCGAGCGACGCGGCCGTCTCGTAGATGTCGATGGCGTTGCCGTACGACTTCGACATCTTTCGCGCATCGGTGCCGGGAACCTTGGGCGTCGGCGTCAGCAGGGGCTGCGGCTCGGCGAAAATATCGCCGAAGGCATGATTGAAGCGGCGCACGATTTCCCGCGAGAGTTCCAGATGGGGGAGTTGGTCCTGACCGACAGGGACCTTGGTCCCGTGATAGAGAAGGATGTCCGCGGCCTGGAGCACGGGATAGCCCATAAAACCATACGTCCGGATTTCATGCTGCTCGGCAAGCTGTGAATGTTTCGGCCTTGAGAGTTCCTGGAGCTGTTCCTTCCAAGTCGGATTATTCTCCAACCAGGAGAGCGGCGTGAGCATCCCGAGCATCAAGGCCAACTCGGCGTGCTCGGGAACATCCGACTGCTTGAAGATCACGCACTTCGCCGGGTCAAGGCCCGCGGCCAGCCAGTCGAGGACCATCTCACCGCAGTTCTCCTGGAGCTGGGAGGTGTCGTTGTAGCCCGTCGTGAGCATGTGCCAGTCCACGACGCAGAAGAAGCAGGAGAAGCGGTCTTGGAGGTCGACCCAGCTCTTCAGGGCGCCCCAATAGTTGCCGATGTGCAGACGGCCCGTCGGACGCATGCCCGAGAAGACGATGTCGGCGCGCTTCATCGCGCCGGGATTCTAGCGTTTTGCCGACGGGTTTTCCACAGCTTTCTCATGGCGGCGGCGCAGCCAGGCCAGCGCGGCGGCGCGGGTCTTCAGCCGCCCTCGGCGCTGGAGAACCGCGGCCTGATCGAGCATCCGGTGGAAGACCGGTCCGGGCGCAAGGCCCGCGGCAATCAGGTCCGAGGCGCGCAGGAAGCAGGGCTTAAGAGCGGCCGGCGGGAGTTTCGGCAGGGCGCGCCGGACGGAGTTGACGACGAGTTTGGGCAGCGCCGCGCGCGGGGACTTGTCGCTGGAGGCCACGGCCAGCGCCTCATGGAGGAGCGTGCGCAGATGGCGCTCGAACGGGAACGAATCGACAAACTCCCGGCCCTTCGATGGACCCAGCTCCAGCGCCAGCGCAGCCAGGCGCGGCGCCACGCCCGCGGGCAGTTTTATGCGCCACGGCAGTTCCGGATGAAGCAGAGGCAGATAGCCCCAGGTCTCGAGCAGGCCGAAGGCGAAGCCGGGATCCCTCTCGCCGAGCAGGCAGACCAGTTCATGAAGCAGGCGGTGGCGAGAGAGCTTGGCCGCGTGACCGGCGCGCAGGGCTTGCCTAGCTTCATCCGACAACCCGTCCGCGGGCCGATAGCGCAGGCGGCCGATGAAACGCGCGGCGCGGAACACGCGCGTGGGGTCGTCACGAAAACTGGCGGGGTGGAGAACGCGCAGGATACTGTCCTCCAAGTCGCGCAATCCACCATATGGATCAACGATCCGGCGGGAGCCGTCATCGAGGCGCGCGGCAAGGGCGTTGATGGTGAAGTCGCGCCGGAAGAGGTCCTGCTCTATAGGGACCTGGAGCGCCGTGAGCCGGGGAAGGACGGCGGGCTCCCGATAGGCCTCCGAGCGCGTGGTGGCCACGTCCACCCGGAAGCGACCGCGACCGACGATTCGCCTCGTGCCGAAACGCCCGAAAATCTCCACGCTGCCCCCCGCGATATCCGCGCAGAGAGAGGCGATCGGGTCGGGATCGCCGATCACCGTCAGATCGAGATCGAAAGTCCGTCGACCCAAGAGCCAGTCCCGCACGCAGCCGCCCACCGCGTAGAGCGGCAGTCTCCGGCGGCGCGCTTCCTCGGCGAGCGGCCGCAGGAAGCGCTGCGCGGCCGCGGGCACGGGGACCTTGGACGGCAGGAGAGCGCTCACAGCGCCTTCGCCGCGGGCGGAAAGGCCGCGTCGGCGTCATCTTCGTAGCGGGCGAGGAAATCGGACCAGGCCGTCAGGCGGTCGTTGGCCGCCGTCAACGCCTTCAGCCCCGCGATCAAGGACGCTCGAGTGGGCGCGCCCTTGCCCTTGTATGGCAGCGCGGACGGAGCGGCGTTCGCGCGCGCCCAGAGCGGGCTGGCTTTGTAAATAGAAAGGCCGATCTCCTCGGCGAGGAAGATGACGACATCCCGCTCGTCGTTGCGCCAATCCTCCGCCTCCAGCATCCGGGCCAGTCCATCCTGTCCGAAGCAGACCTCCGGCTCCATGTCCACCGGCAGGCGCGCGCCGAGGACAACCCGCATCTGCTCGTAGTCTTCCTTCATCTTCCCGCGCCAGCGCGCTTCTTCCGCCTGCCAGGCATCGGGGAATACGAAGACGAGGATCTCGGCGTCAGGCTCATAGTAAATCCAGGCGACCTCGGGCACGAAGGCGGCGCCGCAATGCGCACAGAGCAGGAGATTGAGCTCCCGCGCCTTGGCCTGGTCGCGCAGGTTCTCATCCGAGCCTCCATGGACGAAACTCCAGACCGGGGCCTCGAAAGACTCCCGGCAGGACGGGCAGGCAATCTCCACATCGCCTTGGAAGGACATTGGTCGAATTATACGATTTCGGACCTTAACGGGCGAGGCGCTTGAAATATTCCTTGATCTCCGAGTCGTGCGCGGCGGGACGCGTCTCGCGCAGGGATTTCTCGAGTTCCTCGCGCAGCTCTCGCGGCGGGCGGTATTCCTCGGCGGAAGGCATCCTCACCCGCCCCAATCCCGAACCGGTCGCCCCGCGCCCCGCGGCGCGGACGGAACCCGTGACAGACACCCCCGATTCGCCCTCCCCCGTGCCGCCGCCCTGACCCGCCCCGGAGGCCGCCGATTGCGCCTGTTGGCCGCCCTCCTGGAGGATGGCCAGCGCGGCCTCCGCCCGCTTGAGGCCTTCGGGTCCATCGCCGCGACGAAGAGCCCGCTCCCCCCGCCCCTGCTCCGAGAGCGCCTCATCCACGCGGCGCGTCAGCCTCCCGGAGAGAAATCCCATATCCCGCGCCGCCCGGCCGATCTCGCCTCGAAGCTTCATGGCGCGCTCTCCAGCGCGAGCCTGCGCCTGTGCCGCGCCCCGAGAGCCCTCGACATCAAGCGTCGGCACGGACGCTCCCGCGGCCAGGCGCTCGGCCAGCGACGACTCGGCGGAGGCGAAGGATTGAAGGGCCCCCGCGTCGGCCGGGCGGGACACGGCCGTAAGACGAAGCGAAGTCGAGACGGACTGGAGGCGAGACGGCGCGTCCGTGACGGCTCCATCGCGAAACTGACGCGCGACCTCCGCCGCGTCGCGGCGCGCGCCCTCCTGCCAGAGTCCCGGATGGGCGGCCGCCGAAGAAAGGAGGGTTTCTTGCTCGCGCGCCAAGTCCGAGAGCAGGGCCTTCTGCGCGGATAAGAACTCCTTCTCGTGAGACTCATTCGAGGCCCGCGCGGCCTCGACCGCGCCGGTCTGCGCCTCCACCGCTTCCTGCCATGAGCGCGCGACGGCGTCCGCCGCCGTCCGCCCGCGGCGCCCGCGATCATCGCAGGCCCGGCGCCCGGCCTGCTCGAGCGTCCGGGTCAGGGCGCCCAGCTGTTCGGCCAGACGCTTGGCCGCTTTGGCCGCGCCCGCGACGTCGCCGGAAGACAGCGCGCGACGAAGATCGTTCGCCGCGGAGCGAGCCGCATCGAGCGGAAGCTCCCGCACCTGAGAGGCGGGCGTGTCGGACGGCGATTGCGGCAGGGCACGGATCGCGCGCCTCAACGACTCCAAGGCCTCCTCGACCTGAGACAATCCCTGCTCCAAGGCCTCCAACTCAGAGGCCGAGACGGACCCGTCTTTGCCCCTGGACGCCAGGCGTTCGGCCGCCCGCGCGAGCTGCTCGCTCGTGCGCTGAGCGCGGTCGACGCCGCTCGCCATATCCTGGAAGGATTGGGCTTGGGCCCCCTCGCGCACGGCCCGCTGGACCCCGCGCGCCTGCTCGGCCAAGGCGGATTGCTCGCGTCCGGCCTTCCCGATATCACCGGACCCCAAAGCCTTCTCGACCTCGGGCAGCCCCTCGGCGCCGGCGCGCGCGAACTCGCCGGCCGCGCGCGCGGCCTCTTCCGCCAGGCCCGGCTCGCCCCGAGGATCCGCGTCGGCTTTCGCCGCCCACTCGGAGAGCGACCGTGAGGCGGACTCCCAATCAGAGGCCAGGATGGCGGTCTCGGCTTTCGAGGCGCCCATATCTCCGCGCGCGGAAGCGTCCCGCGCCGCCTCGGCGCGCATCGCCGCGCGCTCCAGCGCCGCTTCGGAAGCTTCCCGGGCGGCCATGGCGGACCGATGCTCGCCCGCCGCGTCGACGACTTCCACCGAACCTTTCTCGGAACGCGCCGTCTGCGGGGGAGAGGCGTCGTCGGTCGCTTCGATCCAAAACTCCGCGCTCTGCCCCGCGCGCAGGCCTTCCAGCGGCCAGGAGAAATCGCCCAGAACTTCGTCGCGCGGCGCAGCGGGGACCGGCAGGGCGTGAACCTGGTCCGGTCGACCCGGAACACGGACCACGAGGGCCGCGCGCGTCACCGCGCCGTCATCGCGCGCCGCGTAGGCGATGAGAAGGGAATCATCCGGAGAAGCCACGAGCGGCACCTGAGGAGAAAGGAGTTCCGCGGTCGGCGGAACGTCGACAGCCACGCTGAGTGAGTAGACCGGAGGTGATGAGTCGCGACGGTTGTCGGAGCCGACCAGGGCAAAAGACAGCGTCGCATCCTCCGCGGCGACAAATCCCGCCTTCCACATCCCGCCCGCAAGGCTCATCGGCAGGGGTGCCCCGCCGGACAGGCGCAATTGCGCGGACTGGAGAGGCCCGTCGGGCTCGGCCTCCACGGCGACCCAGTCGCCGCGCCGCGCGCGGACTGCGGCGTCCGTGCCCAAGACGAAACGGCGCGCGGCGCGTGAGCCGCGCACCTCCGCGACGGCGCGGCGCCAGCGTGGCGGCGGGACCGGCTCCAAGCGATAGGCACGGCCGAGCAGGTCGCGCCAACGCAGACGGTAATCCAGCGGGGCGCAAAGCGACTCGCTGGTCCAGAGCGCCTCATCCACGCCGGTCCGGGTCCACTCCGTCCTGCGCCAGACCCCGCCGCCGCGCGTCTCGAAGACGAGAGCCGTCGCGCGCAAGCCTCGCCGCGCGCCCTCGGGGGTAAGCCGCGCGCGCACCTCGGCGGGACCGCCCCAAGCCAGGCGGGCATCGCCTGGAGAGACCGAAACCCAGCGCTCCAGCGCCGCCTCGCGCCAAGGCGCAAGGACCCTGCCCCAGGAGGCACGGTCCCCCGCGACGGCGTTGACGAGCAAGAGAACGGCCGCCGCCGCCGCCAGCCGCCGCGCGGCGGGCGAGGCAGACCACGCCTCCAGGGGCTCATCGGGCAAGCTCTCCGCCAACCGGTCGGCGCGCGCCAGGTGCGCGGCACGCAATTCCTCGGAGACCCCGGGAACGGCCGGACCGACGCGCAGGCTCCAGGCCGAGGAAAGCATGAGGCGGGTCTCGGGCCATTTCGCCGCGGCCGCGTCAAAAACGATATCCCAACCGAGCGCGCGCCATGGCACCCAGAGACGGCGCGCCAGCGTCCACGAGACCCAGCACGCCCAGACCGCGAGCGCTCCAAAACGGAACGGACGAGGCAGGGAGGTCAGTCGGTCGAGCAGCGCCAGGGCCCCTCCGGCGGCCAGCGTCCCGCACGCGACGCGCAGGACAGCCTCCAGCGCGATTGCACGACGATGCTCATGGCGCCAGGCATGGGCGCGCGAAGAAAGGCTCATTGGCTGGAATTGGCGCAAAGCGCCGGATTATACCAGCTTAGGCGGCGGAGGGGGAGGCCAGCCTTTCTTCGGCCTCGCGGATGGCGCGCATCTCTTCGCGCCGCTGGTCGATGGAGCCCGCCGACAAAAGACGCTCGTAACGGTGCTCTTTCTGGGCATGCTCCAGCTCGAGAAGGATGTCCTCGGCATGGACGGATGAGGCGTACGTCCTGGCATGAGTGAGCTGGCGCCACCAGCGGCGAATCTCGCGGGGAGCATCCCAATCATGCAGCAGGGTCTCCAAGAGAGTGGTGAGCACCATCCCCAGGCCCAGGAGACCGAGAGAGAGGGTGAAGATGAACTTGACGTAAAGCTGCATCCCTGTCACGCCCTCATGGTAGCACGCACCCCGCCGTCGCACCCGGGCCATGGAACCCGTCGCAGCCCAGTCCAAGGTCCTATCTCGGAATAGGCCTTAAGACCAATCGCTGGATGATCTTGGAGATCAGCTTGACACAGACGCTCCCGCGTTCCATAATGGATGGATGGATGATCCCGACGTCCCCATCCCGCTGACTTGGCGGCAGCGCCTCCTGAGGCCGCCCGCTTTTTCGTCGATGGCGGTCGGGCTCGTCCTGGGAGCGGCCATCGCCGGCGGCCACTGGTGGTTTCAGGTCAAGCCCAGAGTGGAGGCCGCCCGAAAGATCCACGACGCGACGATGGACCTGTGGACCCTGTACGACCTCCAGATGGCGAACAAGAGATCCTCGGGGATCTATGTCAACGGCCTCAATGCTCTGCTGGCGACGACGAAGGACGGCCCCGCCCTCAAGGCGCGCATGGCCGGCCATATCGACCTGAATACGGTCGCGATCTTGGGCGATGCCGACAAGTTTAAAGTCGAACTCAACATCCTCGACGCGAATCGAACCCTCCTGAAGGTCAAGGGACCAATCGGCAGGTACCTCTGGACCGCGGCCGCAGCCGCCCCCCTCCCCGAGGCCTCCTCATCCTCCGACGGCATGGGCGCGCCCATCGGCCGCTGAGGCGACCGCTCCTTGGGCCTCTTCCGCCTGCGCTCGTCCTTCAAGCCCGCCGGCGACCAGCCGGAAGCCATCGACGCGCTCGTCAGCCGCATCCGGGAGGGAGCGTCGGCGCAGACTTTGCTCGGGGTCACCGGCTCAGGCAAGACCTTCGCCATCGCCAACGCGATTGCGCGTCTGGAGCGGCCGACTTTGGTCCTCTCGCCGAACAAGGTCCTGGCCGCCCAGCTGTACGCGGAGTTTAAATCCTTCTTCCCCGACAATGCCGTCGAATTCTTCATCTCCTACTACGACTACTACCAGCCCGAGGCCTATGTCCCCTCGACCGACACCTACATCGAGAAGGACTCCTCCATCAACGATCGCATCGACCGCCTGCGGCTCAAGTGCACGAGTTCGCTCCTGGCCCGGCGCGACGTGGTCGTCGTCGCCTCGGTGTCGTGCATCTACAACATCGGCTCGCCCGAGGCCTACGCCAAGCGCACCGTGTCCCTCGAGGTCGGCGGGAAGCTCGCGCGCGAGGATCTGCTGGCACGGCTGGTCTCGATCCACTACGAGCGCAACG
>CAYHNV010000033.1:0-16766 GCA_964358065.1 uncultured Elusimicrobia bacterium
GCTTGTTCTTGCCGACCGCATCCTCGTCGCCCATCAGTTTGAAGTACCAGGTGGCGCCGCCGACCTTGATCAGGCCGACGACGAGGCGGGACCTTCGCGTCCCCTCGCCGGTGAAATCATAGGCTATCACGGCGCCGACATGCGCCTTCACGCTCTGGCGCGCCGCAGCCAGGCGTCCCTCGTCGATCGGGGCGAGGCCGATCTGGCCGCGCCAGCGGTTGACGTTGGCCAGTTCCCCGCCGGCGTCTCCGGGCAAGGCCACGACCGTCGCTTCTGACTTTCCCCAATCCTGGGGAGGAATGAAAGTCGCCACGCGCATGCCGTTTCCGGGCTCTTCCGTCCAGCCCGCGGGCACCGCCCAGCCCAGGCCTTGAGCGGCGGGAGGGTTCTCCACCATGCCCGAGGCCATGGCGGAGGCGGCCATGGCCTCGGGCGCGGCTTCCTTGGGGACTTGGCGGACTTCGATCTCATCGCGGCGGCAAGCTGAGAAGGCGACAACAACTATCAGTGGAAATAAAATCTTCATGGGCGTATCATAGCATCTCACGCGCCGGGATCATTTCGCTTTCCAGGGCGCGGAAGCGCTTGAGGACCGCGGCCACGAACGTGCGCTTGTCGTTGTGGCTGCCGGGGAAGAAGCTTCCTTTGAAGCCGGCGACGACCAGCTTGCGCAGCTGCTCGCGCGTCAGCCCCGCGTGTTTGACGACCAGCTCCAGCTCGCGCGAGACCGTCGTGTTGGAGATGAGGCGGTTGTCCGTGCAGACGCTGATCGACAGGCCGTAGTCGATCATCTTCTTGATGGGGTGCTCGGCGATGGACTTGATGGAGGGGATGGTCTGCAGGTTGCTTGTCACGCAGACCTCGATGCCGATGCGCTGGCTGGCGAGGTAGTTGGCCAGGTCTTCGACGTACTTCTTGCGGTTTTCGACCTTCGGATCCTGGATCATATCCTGGGCGAACAGGAAGGTGCCGTGGCCGATGCGGTTGGCGTGGCACTGGGTGATGGCCTGCCAGATGGACTCGGGGCCGTAGGCCTCGCCGGCATGCACGGTCTTGCGCAGGAAGTGGTTGTGGGCGTACTGATAGGCGGCCCAGTGATCGGCGGGGGGATAGCCCGCCTCCTCGCCGGCCAGGTCGAAGCCCACGACGGGCAGGCCTTCGCTCGAGAGCTCGACGGCGGCGCGCGCCAGCTCGAGTGAGGCCGCGGCGTAGGCCTCATCCTTGGGAGCGTGTTCCATGAGGCGCAGGAGGTCCGCGTAATAAGGAGACATGCCTTTCTTGAATCGGCGCATGGCGCAAAGGAGCATGCCGTAGTGGAACGGGACGTCGCCCTCGGAGCGGACCTTCTTGGAGGCATTATGGGCCTTGGTGCCCGCCTCAAGTCCCTTGTTGACGGCGGCCACGATCTCGCGTACCGTGGTCGTGGGCGTCACATGGAGCTGGGGGGCGAAGCGGACTTCGATGTAGCGTACTCCTTCGGCGATATTGTCCTCGACGAGCTCCTGGGCGACGCGCGCGAGGTTGTCGAGGTTCTGGAGGACCGCGCAGGTGTACATGAAGCCGTGCAGGTAGTCGGGCAGGTCTTTGTAGGCGTCTTTGAAGACGAGCTTGCGCATCCCGGCCTGGGAGAAGGAGGGGAGCTTGACCTTGCCCTTGCGGGCCAGCTCGATGAGAGTGGCCAGCCGCAGCGAGCCGTCGAGATGAAGGTGCAGGTCGGACTTCGGTATGGCGCGGATGAAGGCGGGGGTGATTTGGTCTTTCACGGTAGACACCAGATTAGCAATATGGCCGAAGTGATGTAAAATGAACCCGTGAAGGCACCCTGGGGACTTCTCAGCGGCGGCTCAACTACGCGCGGGCCTTGGCCGCGGGAAACGATAACAAGACGACGATATGTTATAAATGGTTCTGCCAATGTCCGATGTCTCCCTGAAGGGCGTCCGGAAATCTTTTGACGGCAACCCCGTCATCAAGGGCGTCGACCTTGATGTGTCGAAAGGCGAGTTTCTGGTGATGGTCGGTCCTTCGGGTTGCGGCAAGACGACTCTGCTGCGCCTCATCGCGGGCCTGGAAACGGCCGACGAAGGCAGCATCGAGATCGGCGGCCGCGTCGTCAGCGATGTCCCGCCGCGCGACCGTGACGTCGCGATGGTCTTCCAGTCCTACGCGCTCTACCCCCACATGTCGGTGCGCGAGAACCTCGCTTTCGGGTTGAAGCTGAGGAAGTTTCCGGAGGCGGAGATATCAGGCCGCGTCGCGGAGGCGGCGGGACTGCTGGAACTCACCTCCCTGCTCGACCGGCGTCCCAAGGCTCTGTCCGGCGGCCAGCGTCAGCGCGTGGCGATGGGCCGGGCCATCGTGCGCCATCCGCAGGTCTTCCTCTTCGATGAGCCCTTGTCGAACCTCGACACCGCGCTCCGGGTCCAGATGCGCGGCGAACTCTCGCGTCTGCATCGGCGCCTGGGCGCCACGATGGTGTATGTGACCCACGACCAAGTCGAGGCGATGACTTTAGCCAATCGCGTCGCCGTTTTCAACCAGGGCGTCCTTCAGCAGGCCGGTCCGCCGTTGGAGCTCTACCATCGCCCCGCCAACCGTTTCGTGGCCGGCTTCCTGGGCTCTCCCGCGATGAATTTCCTGGCGGCGCGGCGCGAGAGCGGCCGCTTGGTCGGGAAGGGGTTCTCCTTCTGCGTCCCGCAGGACCTTCCCGAGGATTCCGGGGCCGAACTGCAGATCGGGATACGGCCTCAGGAACTGCGCATCGACGCCCAGGGGGTCCTCTCGGGCGAAGTCGAGGCCATCGAGAGGCTGGGCTTCGACGGCTACGTATTCCTATCGACGGAGGCGGGCGGAGTGGCGGCGCGCTTCGGCAAGGGCGTGGAAGTCGCCGTCGGCGACAAGGTCGCCGTCTCGTCGGCCGGCGACGCCCTCCACGTCTTCACCGCCGACGGGCGCGCCCTCAGGCACCCGGCGTCCTTGGCCTAGTCCCTTGAAAGCTCAACTGCCGCTTGCCCTCGCCTTGGCTTTCGCCGGGTCCTCCGCGCAGGCCGCTCCTCTGAAGCTCTGGCATGCCTACCGCGGCGGCGAGGAGGCGGCGCTGGAGAGTTCAGTCAAGCTCTTCGAGCGAGACAGCGGCCTGAAGGTCGAGCTTCTGGCACTTCCGTATGATGTCTTCGCTTCCAAGCTCATCGCCTCCATTCCCCACGGCGCGGGCCCCGACGTCTTCATCTTCGCTCATGAGCGGGTGCGGCAGTTCTCGCGGATGGGGCTGTTGGCCGCGGTGGACGACGAGATCGACCCACGGGCCTATTTCCCGAACACCATCGAAGCGCTCCAGGTTGACGGGAAGCTCTTCGGCTACCCGCTCTCGCTCAAGTGCCTGGGGCTCTACGTGAACACGAGTCTTGTGGCCAAGGCTCCGGTCACGATGGCGGAACTGCGGGGACTGCTCTCGCGCTTGCATTCTCCCGGAGAGAATCGTTTCGGCCTGGCGTACGAGTCCGGCGATTTCTATCTTCACGCGCCCTTCCTGTTCGGCTTCGGCGGGAGGCTCTTCGATGACGCTGGGCGCGCGGTTTTCGATACGCCGGAGATGGCGCGTTCCCTGGCCTTCGTCAAGGAGCTTCAGGACGCTCGCCTCATCCCCGAGGAGGCCTCGGGGGCGCTGGTCAAATCACTGTTCGCCGACGGGCGCGCCGCTATGGTCATCAGCGGCCCTTGGTTCGCGGGAGAGATACCCAAGACGGTTCCCTATTCCGTATTCCCGCTTCCACGCGTGAGCGAGACGGGCCTGCCGATGCGGCCGTTTCTGGGCGTGGAGGCGGCGCTGGTCTCGCCGAAGTCGGAGAACCTCGCGGCCGCGCGCAGGCTGGCGAGGTTCCTCTCCTTGGGGGAGGCCTCCGTCCTGCGTGCCGTCGTCGGAGGGCAGGTGCCCGCGAACGTCTCGGCGTACGCGGATGCCAAAGTCCGCCAAGACAAGATCGTTTCGGCTTTCAGGGCCGCGGCCCAGAACGCCGTGCCGATGCCCAATACTCTGGAGATGGCGCGCGTCTGGGAACCGATGAAGCTGGCCCTTCGGGCCACCTTGAAGGGGGGGGTATTCCCCGCTCAGGCGGGGGCGCTGGCGGACCGCCGCTACCGCGCGCTGTACCGGCCCAAGCCGTCCGAAGCCTCCCCGGTCCCCTATGCGTTGCTGGCCGTGTTGGCGGCGGCGGTCGCTTTGTTCCGGCTGGGCCGCCGCTCCAAGTCCGCGCTTCCTTTCGCGAAACGCTATCCCGACGCGCGGCGAGCCCTTGTGTATTTGGCTCCGGCCGCGACGGGGATCATCGTGCTCGTGCTCGTCCCTTTCGCCTTCGGCGTATCGCTCTCCTTCTTCCACCATGACGCGGGCAGCTACACCTTCGTGGGCCTGGCCAACTTCGTCGACATTCTTGCCTCCCGCGGCTACCGCATCACCGAGCCGCTGTCCTTCTATTTCACGCTTGCGGTCACCATCCTCTGGACCGCGGTCAACGTCGGCCTGCACGTGACGATCGGCCTGGCGTTGGCGCTCCTGCTCAAGGACCCGCTCCTGAGGCTTAAGGGCGTCTACCGTGTGCTGCTGATACTGCCGTGGGCCGTGCCGAACTACATTACGGCGCTGATCTGGAAGGGGATGTTCCACCGTCAATTCGGGGCGGTCAACGGCCTGCTGCAGGCGCTGCATCTGGAGCCGGTGAGCTGGTTCGCCCAGTTCACCACGTCGTTCGCGGCCGACGTCGTCACGAACACCTGGCTGGGCTTCCCGTTCATGATGGTGGTGGCCTTGGGGGCGCTCCAGTCCATCCCGCCGGAACTCTATGAGGCCGCGGAAGTCGACGGCGCCTCCTCGTGGCAGAAGTTCCGCAGCATCACGCTCCCCCTGCTGAGGCCGGCGCTTCTGCCTGCGGTCATCTTGGGAAGCGTCTGGACGTTTAATATGTTCAACATCATCTATCTCGTGTCGGGCGGCGAGCCGGGAGGATCGACGGACATCCTGGTCTCGGAGGCCTACCGCTGGGCCTTCCAAAGAAACGAGCAGTACGGCTTCGCCGCGGCGTATTCCGTCCTGATCTTCATCACGCTGCTGGTTTGGTCGGCGCTGACCAAGCGCGTCTCGCGGGGCTCCGAGGAGATTTTGTCATGAAGCGGGCGGGCTGGTTGCGCGCGGCGGGCGTGCACATGCTCCTCGCTCTGGCGTGCGCGGCCACGCTCTATCCAGTCCTCTGGGTCGTGAAGATGGCGGTCTCGCCTGTGGAGAGCCTGTCACTGTCGGCGAACCCATTCCCGGCGCACGTGACGGGAAGCCATTTCGCGGCCGTCCTGGGCGCGAGCGATTCGAGCGGTTGTTGGCTCTTCGGCCGGAACCTCCTCTCGAGTCTCGTGGTCGCGACTGCGACGACGGTCGTCGGGCTCCTTCTCGCCGTCACCGCGGCCTACGCCCTCTCGCGCTTCCGCTTCCCCGGGCGGCAGTCCGGACTTCAGGCGCTCTTGATCAGCCAGATGTTCCCGGCGACTTTGATGCTCATCCCGATCTACTCGATCCTGCAGAAATTGAGGCTCCTGAACAGCCTGGGCGGGCTCGTGCTGGTCTATTCGACGACGTCGCTTCCATTCTGCGTGTGGATGCTCAAAGGCTACTTCGACACCATCCCGCGCGATCTGGAGGAAGCCGCATTGATGGATGGGGCCACGCCCTGGCAGGCCTTCGTGCGGGTGGTGCTGCCCCTCGCGCGTCCGGCGCTGGCTGTGACGGCGCTCTTCTCCTTCATGAGCGCCTGGAACGAGTTCATCCTGGCGGCCACACTGCTCAACGAGGCGTCGCTCTTTACCCTGCCGGTGGCGCTTCAGCGCTTCGTCGGCGAGTACACGGTGGAATGGGGACGCTTCGCGGCGGGAGCCCTGGTCGTCTCGGTGCCCGTCATGGCGTTGTTCTTCGCCCTCCAGAAGCACTTGGTCGGCGGCCTGACCTCAGGCGGCGTCAAGGGTTAGGTCTTGGATGAGGCGTGGTTCCTGGCGTTCTGCCAGAAAACAAAAGCAAGGTAGCCGGCCACGGTCGTGGTGAGGGGCCAGAAGATCGCCGCGCTCAAAGCCCCGTAGAGAGTCATGGCCAGAAGCGCCACCCAACTGCCCACCGTGATGGCCCAGATATTGCCGAAAATCCAGAGGCCTTTTCGCAGGCGCAGTCCGCGCGGCAAGAGGAGCATGGCACCCAGCATGTTGAGGACGTTGGTCGTCGCCGAGATGCCCTGGATGGAGGCCGGATGCAGGCCGATCCAGGTCAGACCGATGAGAGGATTGAGCGTGTAAAGCGCGGTCGCGCTTCCCGCATTGAGCGAGGTCCAGACGTCCTTGAGCCGACCCGGGAGCTTGCCTTTCTTGTCGAGGATGACCAGCGCCGTGCCGGCCGCGAAGGCCGCCGCTCCCGCCGCCCAGGAGACGGCCGCGGTCACGGCCGGGCTCCACGCCAGGACCGCTCCGAAGGAGAGGAAGATGCTCGGAGGAATGGCCGCCAGGGCCATCAAGGCCGTGCCCCGTTCCCAGAGCTTCCACAGCGTCGGGTTGGCCTTGCCGTGGATATTTAAATAGTTGAGGATGAGTCCGCCGACGGCCAGCGGCGCGATGATCGCATAGGCCGCCAGCGGCATGAAGCCCACATAGGCCAACTGGGCGAGGACGACCATGTTCATCGCGATGCCCACAACCTGGACTAAGGCCGATGGCTTCTCCTTCATCGCGCTGAAATACGATAGCAGCATGAAGCTCGCCAAGAGGCCCGTTGAGTAGCCGATCCAGGGCAGGCCGGCGAGCTTCGCGAAGTCGCCGGCGAAAATATTGGTGAAGTTCGTGAGGACCTGCGGGATCTGGAGGAAGAAGTAGGGGGCCAAGGAATACTTCGTCAGCCGCGAGGTCCATGTGTCCCAGTCTGCTTTGAGGAAAGCCTTCGCTCTCGAAATCAGCGACGGCGCGGGGATCTGTTCGTGCGTGAGGATGCCGTAGGCCGAAGAGGGCGGAGCTCGGGCCGGAGCGTCGGCATTCAGTTCCTCGACCTCGAAGAGGTGGGATCCGCCGACGGGCAGCAGGATGGAAAGCCCCTCGTCGATCAGCTGGCGGCCCGTCCGAACATAGGCCGTCGGGGAGCCGTTTTGGTCGAGGTTCGCGAAGTCTCGGAGGATGTATTTCTTGTCGGCTCGAGGCTCGAAGGCACCGAACTCCCTGAGCAGGGGGGGGGCGAAACGAAAAACGCCGGCGGTGCTGTTTTGGCCGAAGTTCGCGGCGACGATGATCGCGCGCCGTCGCCCGCCGGCGTCGCGGCGCCCCGCCGAGTAGGCGACGATCGGCGTCGCCTTGCGGGGGGCAAGAACGTCCAGCGCCCCCTCTTGGATGACGGCTTGGTTGCGCCGCGCGAAACCAGTGACGCGGCGGAAGAACTCCTTGTTGGCCTCGTCGGGATCGTTCCAGTTGATCTGGACCTTCACATCGAATGGAATCGCTTTCTCGAGATCGCGGGACCGGCTCAGGTCGCCCAGCAGCATTCGGGACCGCCCGATCCCGAGTTCTAGGCCGTTGTAGGTCAGGGTGGGTGCCGTCACCATCGCCACGGCCAACGCCGGCCGGAATTGGGCGCCGAGTTTGTCGATGGGGTTGCCTTCGCCTCCGTCATGAGTGCCGACGAAGTTGACCAAGCCGGCCCCGCCCCTCTGCCAGGACCGGAACGCGAGCTCGCCCAGCGCGCCGCGGATCCAATCCGCGTTGCGGCTGACGATGGCGTCGTAAAGACCGACCTTATTGTAGCGGGCGTGTGAGCCGGAGCGGCTGAGGGCATCGAATTCCTCATACGCCTCGTCGATGTGGAAGGCCGCGGGATTGACGTCGCGGATGGTCGCCATCATCTCTTCGAGGTATTCGCGACCGCCGAGAGCTTGCTGCCTGGCCTTGAATCCCTCGATGAGCCTGCCGAGTTCCTCGCGCGCCCAGCCACGAGCCTGGTCCCGCTCCCACTCGAGCACGCCCAGCCAGTGCGTGAAAAACCTCTTGTTGAGGACGAAATAGGACATGTCGCGGCGGATGGCGTCGACGCCGTAGTCCTCGAATATCCGGCGCGCCTCCCGTAGCCGGTAGGCGCGCGCCGCCGGATGGGTGTAGTCGACCTGAGCCATGTCGATCCAGGTGAAGGAGAAGCCGCCCCCTTGGTAGGGATGCTGGACGAGGATCCATTTGGGGACCCGCCGGTTCCCCTCGGGATAATTGGCGACCTGGCGGAGGTGGAACCTCGGCGCGGCGTCTTGGACGCGCTTCTTGTACGCTTCGATGGGTTCGGCGGGGCCGGGTTGGGGCGGGACGATGTGCAGGAAGGCCTCGGGGTTCTCGGCCAGCATGGCGCTGTCGAGAGAAGTGTGGTTGGGGATATAATCCACCATGACCTTCATTCCCTGCTCGTGCGCCCGCCGCACGAAACGCTTGAAGGCATCCGCGCCGCCGAGCTCCTCTTTGACGGTGTAGCCCTTGATCGCGTACGGAGAGCCGCCGGCGCTTCCCCAGCGGTTGATCTCTCCGATATCGAACATATCGAGGACCCAGACGGTGTTGGAGTTGGTTTCGCGGCGGATGCGGGCCAGCTCCTCCGCGTCGATCGAGTCGAAGAAGTTCCGGGGCTTCCCGTCAGGGCCGGCCTTGATGCGGTTGTAGGCCCGCGAGAGGATCATGTAGATGCCCGCGCTCCGGCCCCACTGGGCCTTGTCGAGGGACATCAGCTCCGAGCGGAGTGCGATGACGGTTTTTAGTAGGAACTCGTTGAGAACCCGGTTCTTTTCCTCCGGCTGCAGCGGGGAGGTTTTGATGGCGCGCAGTTCTCGGCGCAGATCGTTCGTCCGAGTGACTGGGGAGAGAAGCTCGTCCAAGTATTTGAGATAGTCGGCGAGTTGACCGAGCGTGTTGGCGGCACCGTGTGTCGCTTCATGAGAGCGCTTTGAGTAGTAGAAGCCCTCCAGCCCTGCCGACAGCGCCGGAGTCCAGGTCTTGCCGTCGGGGGAAAGAAATCTGAACCGACCAATGACGCCGGAAGCCGTCTCGGTGCCGTCGCCCAGCAGATGCCGGAGATCTTGGAGGCGCTGGCCCCGCAAGGGGGCGCGCAGAGCGCTTTCCGCAGGTCGCGCCGCGTGGCGTGTTCCCGAGGACTCCTTTTCACGAGGCTCCTTTATGGAGCCAGCCCGCTGTTTGTTGCCATCAAAAACAGCGCCGGGGGCGGCTTCCTCAGAGGAGGGCAGAGAACTGGGATTGTGCCGGGAGACACCGGAAGCTTCTTTAAGTCCTGCGGCCGGGGAGATGGCGCTGTCGGAGTCTCTGCCGGCGACAGCTAGTGCGGTTGTCGGTGCCTTGACGGGCGTCTCGGCCGAAAGTGGCGTAGCGGCGGATGGCCTGGCGGCGGCTTTCGGCAGGGAAGCGAAAGCGAGGGCGGGGGAGAAGGACGGGCCCGAAAAGGAGAGGGGGGCGATGGTGAGAGCGGTGAGAGCCAGAGGAGCGGGAGCGGCCTTGGCCGAGGTCGCCGCTCCCGCGACCCCGGCTCCCGCCGACGCGGGGACGGGCGCATGGGATGCGGAGAAGGTCTGGGCTGCGGCCGAGGTCACGACGCCGTTGGGCACGAGCGTCAGGAGGGAAATGACGAGGGGAAGGACCCTCGGTCTGCCGCTTTTCCTCATGAGGGGATTGTAGTTTGGACGGCGTCCGCGCCCAAGGGACAGGTGGGCCCGGTTGCGTGAGTATAGGGCCTAGCGGGTCATGGGTCCTTCGGACGGTTGCTTCCGGGGCAGATTCGTTGCATTATGTAGGGAACAGAGGTCCTCATGTCAAAGTCTTTTGAGATCGTGGATGGAAACCAGGCCGTGGCTGATGTCGCCTATCGTCTGAGCGAGGTCATCGCCATCTACCCCATCACCCCCTCATCTCCCATGGCCGAGTGGGCCGACCAATGGTCCAGCGAGGGACGCAAGAACCTTTGGGGCGACGTCCCCTCCATCATGGAGATGCAGAGCGAAGCAGGAGCCGCGGGTGCGGTCCACGGCGCGCTCCAGGCCGGGTCGCTGGCGACGACCTTCACCTCGTCTCAGGGACTGCTCCTGATGATCCCCAACATGTACAAGATCGCCGGTGAGCTGACCCCGGCCGTCTTTCATGTGGCGGCCCGCTCCCTGGCGACCCACGCCTTGTCCATCTTCGGCGACCACTCCGATGTCATGGCCGCGCGCGCCGCGGGTTGGGTCATGCTTTGCTCCAACTCCGTGCAGGAGGCCGCGGATCTGGCCCTGGTCGCCCACGCCGCGACCCTGGAGTCGCGACTGCCCTTCGTCCACTTCTTCGACGGCTTCCGCACCAGCCACGAGGTCAACAAGATCTCGATTTTGTCCGACGCGGACGTCCGCGCGATGGTTGACGAGGCCTTGGTCTCGGCGCACCATGGCCGGGGGCTCACGCCCGACCGGCCCGTCCTGCGCGGCACCGCGCAGAACCCCGACGTGTTCTTCCAGTCCCGCGAGGCCGCCAACTCCTTCTACGCCGCGGTCCCGGCTCTCGTTGAGAAGACGATGAACCAGTTCGCCAAGCTCACGGGCCGCGCCTACAAGATCTATGAATACCACGGCGCGCCGGACGCCGAGCGCGTGATCATCATCATGGGTTCGGGCGCGGAGACGGTTCACGACACCGTAGACGCACTGAACGCCAAGAACGGAAAGCTTGGCGTCTTGAAGGTCCGGCTGTTTAGACCCTTTGACGCGAAACTGTTCGTTTCGGCCTTGCCGAAGACCGTGAAAGCCGTGGCCGTGCTCGACCGGACCAAGGAACCCGGCAGCGCGGGCGAGCCTCTCTATCTCGACGTGGTCACGGCGCTCAACGAGGTTGGAGCGGTCAAGCCGAAGGTTGTCGGGGGTATATACGGTTTGTCATCGAAGGAGTTCACCCCGGCGATGGCCAAGGCGGTCTTCGACAATCTGTCTCAGACGAAGCCTAAGAATCATTTCACGATCGGCATCAACGACGATGTCACCCATCTCAGCCTCGACTTCGCCCCGTCCTTCTCCATCGAGCCGGACGCCGTGGTGCGCGCCGTTTTCTTCGGTCTGGGCTCCGACGGGACGGTCGGCGCGAACAAAAATACCATCCACATCATTGGCGATCATACGGAGTATTTCGTCCAGGCCTACTTCGTCTACGACTCGAAGAAGGCCGGGGCCATGACGGTCTCGCACCTGCGCTTCGGCCCCCGGCCCATCCGCGCGCCCTACCTCATCGAGAGCACGAACTTCCTGGGCTGCCACCAGACCATGTTCGTGGGCCGCTGCAAGATGCTGCGCCTGCTGGCCCCCAAGGGCGTGTTCCTCCTTAACACCGCCGCGGGGTCCGACGCGGCTTGGGAGACCCTGCCCAAGGACGATCAAGACGAGATCAGGACGAAGAAGCTGCGCTTCTTCGTCATCGACGCCTACAAGGTCGCGCGCGACAACGGCCTGGGCGGACGCATCAACACCGTGATGCAGGCCTGCTTCTTCTCCATTTCCGGCGTGCTCCCTCCGAACAGGGCCGTGTCGGCCATCCGCGAGTCCATCCGCGAGGCCTACGGCAAGAAGTCCGAGGCGATCGTCAACCAGAACCTGCGCGCCGTAGACGAAAGTCTGAAGAATCTTTACGAGGTGAAGATCCCGGCAGGAACGACGCGTTGCTTGCCCATGGGGCCTCCCATCTCCAAGAATGCTCCCAATTTCGTGCGCGACGTGCTGGGCACGATCTACGCGGGCGAAGGCGACAGCCTGCCCGTGAGCGCGATGCCTGTCGACGGGACCTTTCCCACCGACACGGCCAAGTGGGAGAAGCGCAACCTGGCGCAGGAGATCCCGGTCTGGGACTGCGAGGTCTGCATCCAGTGCGCCAAGTGCGTCATCGTCTGCCCGCATGCGGTCATCCGCCAGAAGGTCTATGACCCGTTGCTGCTTGCGAAGGCGCCCGCGGCCTTCAAGTCCTGCGAGCCCAAGGACCGCGAGTGGCAGGGCCTAAAATACACTCTGCAGGTCGCGCCCGAGGACTGCACCGGCTGCGGCATCTGCGTCGACGTCTGCCCCGCCCGGAACAAGTCCGAGACAAGACGCAAGGCGATCAACATGTCTCCGGTGGTGCCGATTCGGGAAGCTGAGAAGGCGAGTTGGGAGTTCTTCCTCGGTCTTCCGGAGATGGACCGTCGTTTGCTTAAGAACTCATCCATCCGTTCCGAACAGTTCCAGCGCCCGCTCTTCGAGTTCTCGGGCGCCTGCTCCGGCTGCGGGGAGACGCCGTACCTGAAGCTCTTAAGCCAGCTTTACGGCGACCGCGTCCTCATTGCCAACGCCACGGGTTGTTCCTCCATCTACGGCGGCAACCTGCCCACCACGCCGTGGGCTCGGGACGCGGCGGGCCGCGGACCGGCCTGGGCCAACTCGTTGTTCGAAGACAACGCCGAGTTCGGCTTGGGGATGCGCCTGTCGGTCGATCAGCAGAAAGATTCCGCCGCGGGGTTGCTGCGGGGGCTCTCGACCGAGCTGGGCTCGGAGTTCGTCGGTTCCATCCTGGATGCGGTGCAGACCGACGAAGCCGGCATCCATGATCAGCGCGAACGCGTCGCGCGGCTGAAGAAGAAACTTGCGGGCCTGAAGGGCGCTCAGGCCCGACGTCTTGCCGGGCTGGCGGATTATCTCGTGCGTAAAAGCGTCTGGATCGTGGGCGGCGACGGCTGGGCCTACGACATCGGCTACGGCGGGCTCGACCACGTGCTGGCCGGCGGCAAGAACGTGAAGGTCCTGGTCCTCGACACCGAGGTCTACTCCAATACCGGCGGCCAGAAGTCCAAGGCCACCCCGCGGGGCGCGGTGGCCAAGTTCAGCACCGGCGGCAACCCCGCCGCCAAGAAGGACCTGGGCCTGATGGCCATGTCCTACGGCAACATCTACGTCGCCTCGGTGGCGATGGGCGCTCGCGACGAGCACACCCTGAAGGCTTTCCTCGAGGCCGACGCTTACGACGGGCCTTCCCTCATCATCGCCTACAGCCACTGCATCGCCCACGGCATCAATATGACGACGGCCATGCAGAACCAGAAGGCCGCGGTGGAGACGGGCAAGTGGCTGCTGTACCGCTACCATCCGGATCGTGCCAAGGCCGGTACGGCGCCCCTGACGCTGGACTCCAGGCCCACGAAGCTGGCGGGGCTGGGCGCTTACATGGCGACGGAGAACCGCTTCAATATGCTGGCCAAGAGCAAGCCGGAGGAGGCCAAGGCCCTCTTCGCGCGGGCTCAGCAGGACGCGCAGGCGCGTCTGGAACTCTACGAGTACCTGTCGCAGCGCAAGCCGCCCGCGGCTTAAGAGGAGCAGCTCAAGGCCTACGCGGCTTTGCTCCCCTGAGGACCTGGCGGTTTATAGGAGAAGCAGAGGAACCCAGATCGCCGCGGTGCCCGCGCCGATGAGGATGGCGGCCGCGGCCGGATAGACCGCGATGGCCGCGGGGATTTCCCAGAGGCGGTTCCAGCAGGAGCGGCGACGCGCGTCCTCTTCGCGTTCCAGCGTGAAGAGCGGGCGGCACCGGCCGGTCTCGACTGCCACCGCATAGGCGGACATGTCCCATTGCGCGCCGTTCATCGCTACTCGGCCCAGGAGCGGGATATTCCCCGCGGGGCATAATTCCCGCGGCAACTCGTCTCGCGCTCTTCCCTCGAGGAGTCCGGCGGGCAGGCATGTGACATCCAGGACCATCCCGTCTTTCTCCACGCGCAGGGTCCGACCGGTCTTGGTGGCGTAGTAGCGGGCATACGCGTCCTCCCGGAAATGGGCCCGAGGCGCGCCGGGTGTCGCGCAGGCACCGAGAAGAGCGATGAGGGCCAGGAGGAGGCGCGAGGAGGCGCGGCGCTCCACGCCGCTTATGTCTCTGCCCGCGGCAGGTCGATTCCTGAAGGGACCGAGGGCCGCGCCGGAACCGGCGCGGGTGCATCGGGATCCGGGCGGTCCGCCCAATTGTAGATGAAGCACCAGTGCAGGAGCGCGCCGACGATCACGAGGAAATGGAACAGCTCGTGCGGGCCAAGGATGCCCATGAGGACCACCGGACCGTCGAGAAAGTCGATGACCGCTCCAGTCGAGTAAGCGATGCCCCCCAGGAACAGGAGGGAGGCCTCCTCCCAGCCGTAGCGCGCTGTGATCTTAATGAAGGAGACGATGCCCAATGAACCCAGGCCGCTGTAGGCGGAGACGATGGCCCAGTAAGGCAGGCGGGAGAAATAAGCATCGATGAGTACCAGGCAGGTGAGGGCGATGCCCCAGTACAGCGCGGTCAGGCTCCAACGCCAGTGGCCCCTGAACAGGAGGGTATGCACCGGCGTGGCCGAGCCGGCGATGACGATCCAGATCGCGGCATAATCGAGGCGCCGGAAGAGCACGCGCCAGCGTCCCGGCTCTAGGGCGTGGTAGACCCCGCTCATCGAGAAGACGAACAGGAACGAGGCGCTGAAGATCAGGAAGGAGGAAGTGCGCAGGACGCTCCCGCGGCCTTTACGGTACAAGAAATAACTCGCGGCCAACACGAGGATGGCGGCGCTGAGATGGCTCAGGCTTGAGACCGGGTCGTGAAGGCCGAGAAAAGGGATGAGACGCATGGAGAGGGCGCGCCCGTCGACGAACGCTCCATCAGCATAACTCCGGCGGCAGGTTCGAGTCAAGGGACAAAGGGCCTGGGAGGCAGGCGAGCGGAAGACCCATGCCCGCGAAATTGTAAACTGGGGTTCATGGCGCGCCGTGACCCCCACTCGTATTTCGACGACGTCCAGCCCCGCACGCGGAGCTGGCAACTGCGCCTGTGCGTCGATTTTGGACGCAAGGTCCTCCACGGCGAAGCCATGCTGGTCTTCGCGGGGCCAACGAGCGGAGTCCTCGACCTGGACACGAAAGGTCTGACCATCCGCCGCATCGCCGTGGCCGGCGGCGGCGCCGAAGCGCCCTTCGAGCTGGGGCCGCAGGAGCCCATCCTGGGCCGCCGCCTGCGTCTGTGTCTGCCGGCCGCGACCTCGGCGGTGAGCATCTTCTACGAGACGAGCCCGGAGGCCGTCGGCCTGCAGTGGCTGGCCCCGGAGCAGACCGAGGGCCGCAAGCACCCATTCCTGTTCAGCCAATGCCAGGCCATCCATGCTCGTTCTCTGCTCCCCTGCCAGGACAGCGCGATGGCGCGCGTTTCTTATGAGGCCGAGGTGACGGTGCCCGAGGGACTGACGGCGGTCATGAGCGCGGGCCCCGATGGCGACGTTCCCGCCGAGACCGGCTGGCGCACCTTCCGATTTAGGATGCCTCAGCCCATCCCGAGCTATCTATTTGCCCTGGCCGTGGGCGAGCTGGAGGGCCGGGATCTCTCTCACCGCTGCCGCGTCTGGGCCGAGCCCGCCACGATCGCGAAGGCCGCTTCGGAGTTTTCCGGCACGGAGGCCATGATCGCCCGCGCTGAGTCGCTCTTCGGGCCCTACGACTGGGACCGCTACGACATGCTGGTCCTGCCGCCCTCCTTCCCGTATGGCGGGATGGAGAACCCCCGCATGACCTTCCTAACGCCGACTTTGCTCGCGGGCGACCGCAGCCTGGTCGACGTCGTCGCCCATGAGCTGGCCCACAGCTGGACGGGCAACCTCGTGACCAATGCAACCGCCGAACATTTTTGGCTTAACGAGGGCTTCACGGTCTGGGCTGAGCGGCGCATCCTGCAGGCCCTGCGTGGAGAGGAAGCGGCCGCGCTGGCGTGGGGCGTTGGGCAGCAAGACCTGGAGGAGGCGCTGATGCGTTTGCGCGACAAGCCGGAGCTGACCCTGCTGCGCACGCATCTCTTGGGGGTCGACCCGGACGACGCCTTCAGCGGCGTTCCTTACGAGAAAGGGGCGCGTTTTGTGGTGGCGCTGGAGAGGGCCGCGGGTCAGGCTGAGTTCGACCTGTTCGTGAAGGCCTACATGAAGCGCTTCCGTTTCCAGAGCATCACGACCGAGCAATTCTGCGGCTTCGTGGAAGAAACGTTCCCCGGGCTCCTTGCGCGGGTGGGCGCCGATGCCTGGCTGAACAAGCCGGGCCTTCCGGATGACGCGCCGCGCTTCGTCTCCCGCCGTCTCGAAGAGCTGAGCGCCTTGGCCGAGGGCTGGATGTCCGGCCGCCGCCCCGACCCCGCTCAGGTCAAGACTTGGAGACCGACGGAACTGCTCATCTATTTGCAGAGGCTTCCCCGCGTGCTGAGCCGGGAGGACTGCGCTTGGCTCGAAGTCCAGCTGGAGCTGACGGGGCGCGGCAACCATGAGATACTGGTCCAGTGGCTGTGCATCGCCGCGGCCAGCGGCTACGAGCCGGTCTTCGAGCGCGTGCGCCTTCTGCTCTCTACGGTCGGGCGCATGAAGTACGTGCGGCCGCTCTATGAGGCCCTGGGCAAGACCGCGCCGGGACGCCGACTGGCGCGGGAGGTCTTCGCCGCGGCCGCGCCGACCTATCACGCCCTCACCCGCCGGGTGGCCGAGATCGTGATGGCGGGATACGGCGCTCGGGTATAATAAGGAAGGGGGGGGTGTTAATATCGGTCGTTTTTCAGCGGATAAGCTCCAAATCCGACACGGGTCGTGGTACAATAGAGTCAGTGGGAAGACGGTTTTCCACGCCACATGAGCCGTACGTGAGAAAGACGCAAATCAAGAGGACATACAAAGACAATGGCTA
>CAYHNV010000034.1:0-16734 GCA_964358065.1 uncultured Elusimicrobia bacterium
CGATGGGCTTGCGGGCGTAGTGGGTCTGCTCGAGCAGGCGGCTGACCAACTCGGCCACGATGGGCCCGCCGGAATATTTCTCGACGGCGGCCGCGGCCGACGCGCAGGCGAGGACGACCGCCAGCAGGGCGGAGAGGCAGCGGCGCAAAAGCGGGGACGGGTTCATGTCCAGTCCGTGTCAGGCCTTGGCGATGAGGGGGACCATCTGACGGAGGAACTCGAGGGCCTTGGGGAGCTCTTGATAAGGGATGCGCACTCCCTTCTTGGAGGGCCCTTTGTACTCGGGTTCATCGACCCACTCGCGCAGGTCGATGCCGGTGGTGTCCTTGAAGATGGTGATGCGGGCGACCAGCTCCACGCCGGCCTTCTTCGGCCAGCGGGCCAGCTCCTGGTCTTCCGTCACGGCGGGTTGGGCGGGCAGCTTGGAGAGGGTCTCGATGGCCAGGGGAAGGAGGCGGGAATTGAGGGTGACTCCTGATTTTGTGGGGCCGGAGTAGGTCTCGCTGGTCACGAAGCGGCGGATGGAGGCGTACTTGTATCCCTTGTACTCGTCGACATAGAACTTGAGAGCGCCGTCCTCGCCCAGGGGAATCTCCCCTAGCTCTTTCAGGGGCTTGAACTCGTGTGTTTCTGCCATGCGCGAATACTAGCAAAACTCAGGGCTGCCTATAAGGGCCCTTGACGACTCGCTCTAGGCTCTTTACACTGTCGTCGGAAACCTCTTGTCATGAAACGAAACCTGGCGCTCCTCCTGATCGCACTGTCCCTGTGGGCAGCGCCGGCGCTCGCCGCGGACGACGCCGCGAAGGACGCGGTTCTCGGGATCTCGGGCCCGGCCCCGATGGCTTGGCGCGTACCGACGCTCAGGGCCGCGGCCCCGCCCGGGGCGCGACCGCCCCTCATCCATTCCGCTGCCTCCGAGAGTCTCATCGCCTCCTTGCGCGCCCAGCTCCTCGCGGCCCCGGAAGGCAAGGCCCGACAGGACCTGCTGGCCGTCCTCGACACGCTGGAAGAGGGTGCCGCCAAGATGCCTCCCAAGCAACGCCAGGCCTGGATCGACTCGCACCTGGGTGAACTCAACATCGTGATCCGCACGCTCGCGGCCGGAACCCCGGAAGAAATCGTCAAGATCGCCGCCCGCCAGGCCGCGCGCTTCAATAACCGCGCCGAGCGCTGGGAAGAAGGTCTCGAATTCGCCGACCGGGTGCTGGCCATTGATCCCGACGACCAAGAGGCGCTCCTCAACCGCTCTCAGGCCAACTTCCGACGGGGCGAGTTCGCCCGGGCCTTCGCCGACGCCGACCGCGTGGCGCGCACCGCCCCCGACACCGCCGACGCCTACACGGCCCGGGCCTCCGCGTCCTATGGCCTTGGCAATTATCTCCAGGCCATCGAGGACGCGCGCAAGGCCCTCTCCCGCAACCCCAACGACCGGACCGCCTTCTCCCTCGTGAAGCTCTCCGAAGGCCGCGTGAAGACGGTGCCCGACTTCGAGAAGACCCAGACGCGCCTGGCCGACTCGATCGAGCGCGAATACCACGGCATGGTCCAGCAGCTCAACCAACTCGAGGAACGGCGACTTGCTCCCCCCGAGCAGCTGCTGCCCGACGGAGTCCGGCGCCTGACATCCTCCGCGGCGGCGAAGCTCTCGGTCAAGGACTACTGGGGCGCCCACGATGACGCCGAAAAGGCCCTTGAGCTCTATACGTCCAATACGCAGGCCCTCTACTACCTCTCGGTGTCGCACAACCTCATCGGCGAGTACGCCGAGGCCGCCAACGACGCGACACGAGCCCTGGCGCTGGCCCCCCGCGACGGCGCCCTACGAGACGCCCGCGCCTGGGCCTACAACCGCATGGGCCGCGTGCAGGAAGCCATCGCCGACGCCCAGCACGCCATCGAGATCGACCCCCGCGATGCCTACGCCTTCGCCAACCGCGCCTACGCCAACGAACAACGCGGCGACTTCCCCGCCATGGCGGAGGACTATAGAGCCGCCGCCAAAATCAACCCCCAGTTCCTGCCGGCCTACCGCGACGCCGCGCGCCGGCACGGCATGACCCCCCAACCCCTCTCCGGCGGAAAAAGCGGCGTCTCCGCCATCGAGAGGGTCCCCGCCAAAGTGCGCTCCTTTGCGGCCGTGCTGTTCTCCTCTCTTTTCGGCGGTCTGCTCATCGCACTGGGAGTGCTCCATGTGATCGCGGGCATCAAGGAACAACGCGCGGCCAGGAACGTCCCCGCTCCGACGGGGCTGGAAGCCAGCTATGAGATCGGCAAGGCCATCGGCCAGGGCGGCATGGGCGTGGTCTACGAGGCTGTCGACCGCAAGCTCCGGCGCCCGGTCGCCATCAAGATGCTCCGCGACGAGTTCAAGCTGGATGACGCGGCCAAAGCACGCTTCTTGGAAGAGGCGCGCACCGTGGCCGAGCTTTCGCACCCAATCATCGTGGATATCCACGCCATCGTCGAAGACGAGCGCGGGGTGTCCTTGGTCTTCGAGCGGCTCGCAGGCCGCGCGCTCGACTTGGTCCTGGCCGAGCGCGGCCGCCTGAAACTGCCCGAGATCAAGCGCATCCTCCAATCGGTCTGCGACGGCTTGGCCTATGCCCACGCCCACGACGTCATCCACCGCGACCTGAAACCCTCCAACGTGATGCTCCTGGACGACGGCGGGGTCAAGCTCTTGGATTTCGGCATCTCGCGGCATGCGGCGAACGCGAGTTCAAAACCCGCCACGCAGACCGTGACGGGGACTCCGCACTACATGGCCCCGGAACAGGAGTACGGCGCCGTGCGCAAGGAGAGCGACGTCTTCTCCCTCGGCGCGGTCCTCTACGAGATGCTGACCGGAAACCGCCCCTTCGAGGGCTCCGCTCAGGCCAAGCTCGCGAAGGCCTACCATCGCCCCTCGCACTTCGTCCCCGGCATCTCCCTCGAACTTGAGTCGCTCATCGACCGGGCCCTCGAGCCCGACCCGGAGAAGCGCATCGCCTCTCCCGCCGAGTTCTGGCGCCAGCTGGACGCCGTCCGCGAAGCCTAGAAACCAGGGGCAGGTTCCGCGTTCGGTGTTCATGGGACCAGCCGACCAGGAGGAAGGTCGCCGCAAGCACGCTCACGACGACGTATGCGTTCAACTCCATATCCTAGCGCGGGGGCGGCTCGGGCCCCGGAGCGGAGCCCTTGCCGCGCAGCAGCGAGAAGAGCACGACGCTCTCGTCATCCATGGAGGACGAGAGGGCTTTCCACTCGCCGCCGGTGCGCGGGATATGCGGTTTGAGGTTGATCGGCGCGTAGCGCGCGCCATAGATGGAGAGGCCGAGGCTGAGCGCGCCGCGGCCCAACTCCCGGCAGGCCGCGTTGAAGCGCTCCACGTCGCCGTCGCGGTAGGCGGCGCTCCCGTGGAGCAGGGCCTGGCCGATCGTCCAGCCGCCCACGGCCGCGCCCAGAGCGAGCAGTCCATAGACCGTGACAGGCGCGATGGTGACAAGCGCGACCGCGCCGACGACCACGGCAAGACCCTTCCAGCTGACCATGTCCCTGACCACGCCGCCGCCCCCCTTGACCACCTCCCACGCGCCGTGCGCGAGGGAGGGCTTCTGAGCGCGCCCCGTGTACGCAAGCAGAGGGATGCCTGAGCGGACCCGAAGATCCGAGATGGGGCCGGCCAAGGCGGGGGTCTTCGCGACGGGAGCGGCCCCGGCGGCGGCGATGGGCGGCGCGGCGCGTCCGGACGCGGAGGAACCGTCGTAGAAGCGATCCTGGCTCTGGCGGGTGAGGCCGGCACCGAGCAGGCGGCGCAAGCGTTGCTCCGGAAGGCGCGCGGCCGCCCGACCGGGCAGGGCGGCGGGGATGATGGCGGCGCGCGCATCCTCCTCGACCCTGAGCCCCTCCCAGAGCCGGCGCAGCGCTGCAAGCTCCGTCTCGCGCTTGGCGGCACCCTCAGCCCGCCATCCCGCGGCGCGCAGAACGATCCCGGAGGGCTCCTCGCGGCGCTCCGCCGGTTCGCTCAGGAGTCGGCGCAGGCGCTTCTCGGCGTCGGCCAGCTCCGACGCGCGTTCGGAGCGCACGGCGACCGACGAAGGAATGAGGACACGGACCCGGGCCCCGGCAAAGCACGGGCAGAGGAACATCAGCAGCGCCGCCAGTCGAAACCTCACCCGACCAGCGTACCCCCACTTCCCCGGAAAAGCAAGAGCTGAGCCCTCATCTCCAAGTCAAACGAAGAAAGCACAAAGAATCGGACATTGCGGGATTGGGCGAATAGGCCGGGCCCGTTTTTATTTTTCGCGCCGCGATCCCGTCGGCCCGCCATGCCCAAAACGTCAGGAAATCAGGTGACTGGACACGCAGTCTAATCGCTAGCGCCATTTTCTCCTCCATTGGGCGGGTGGCCGTTCCCGTTGCCGCCGTTCTTGACCTTCTCGTAAGCCCGGCTCATGACGTACCCGCTAAAAATGACCGATACAACGCCGCCGGTCACGGTGACCACGGTCGAAGTTCACGGGGTTGGTTTCAAGACCTCCAAGAAGTTCTTCCAGACGGCGGGGTCGAAGCGTTCCTTCTGTCCGGACATGATGTCCAGGGCTTGCTGCGAGGTCATGGCCTTGCGGTACGGACGGTTCTCCATGAGGGCGTCGTAGACGTCGGCAACGGTCGTGATCCGAGCCTCCATCGGTATTTGAGTGCCATGAAGCCCGTTGGGATAGCCCTGGCCGTTCCAAGCCTCGTGGTGGAAAAGGGCGGTCCGTCTGGCATGCCGAAGCTCGGCTGATCTTTCGCCGGAAGAATCTGTGATCAGCAGCGCCCCCCGATCCGGATGCCGCTGCACCACAAATCGCTCACCCGGAGTCAGGGGGCTTTGTTTGACGACCAGTTTTTGGATCGATCCATCGAGTTTGCCGACGTCGTGCATCCGCGCCGCCCGCTCGACTTCTTGGGCGGCGGTCAGGGAGAAGCCCATCCGCAAGGCAACGAGCCCGGACATGAGACCGACCCGCACCATATGGGCATACGTCTGGGGGGCCGTTTTTTGAGTCGCTGACAAAAGGGCCTCACCGCGGCCGGCGATCTCGGACTGCGAAGCCGCGCCGTCGAGGGTCCGTGCGGCCTTCTCAAGCATCACAGCGTAGCCACGGTCTGGAATGATCTCCGGTTTCCAGGCGGCGGACTCCTTCACGGGCGCTGAGGCGCGTTGACTGAGGACTGAACGAAGGTTTCCAAACAGCAACGGCAGGTAGAGGCTTTGCTCGGTCATGTTCTCGACCGAGGCATAAAGGCGCTCTTGGGAGGCGGGGGCTTTCTCATCGTAGCCGGCGACGGCGCGACCGAACTCGTCAGCGGCAGAGCCCGTATTCCATCCGCCCTGCCAACTCCACTTCACGCTGGTCGCGGCGACGGTCAACCGTCCCGCCATACCCATGCGGTTGACGAGCCTGAGCACCGTGATGTTCGCCAGCAGCGGAACGACGTTGTCGGCGAAGTTGACGCCGCCCTGGAGCACGGCGCCCAGGATCGGCTTTCCCAGTCCCTTCATCTCCGAGCCGACGTTCTGGATGTGTTTGGTCCGGTCGAGTCGAAGGTCGGCCTTCCCCTGGGCATAGTAAGTCCCGCCCCAAGATTCCCCGAGCTTGGCGCTGAGCGCATTGTCGTAAAAATTGACCTTGGCTCGATCGAGAAGGCCCTCCCGAAGCGCGCCGGTCGTGATGCCGGCAAGTCCCACAGCCATCGTGGCGGCGGCCAGGTCGACCGCGCCCTCGCCGAGGGCGGTCAACGCCTCACCGGCGGCTTCGACGAGCCCACGGCCCACGAATACGACCGCGCTCTGGTGGGTATCGTCTGCGGTAGGCTCATTGATGAGGGTGCGTGCCTTCGTCGGGGACGACGCTTCTTTGGGAGGGGCGGGGTCATGCTTGATCGTCGAACGCATGGGAACCAGTTCAAGAGAAGACAGCTCGGTCGCGCCGCTTCCGTCAAAGTTTGGAAAATGCAGGGAACGTAAGTCGAGTTTTGGGCTCTTGCGTGACGAGCTTCCCGATGTTGTCGGCGCAGCCGACGCGTTGATGAGCCGCTCAAGCGCCGCAATGAGGGCCTCGTGGGATCTCCGATCTGCCCTCCAGAAAGATTCCTCCTCCCGGGCCGCCGTCACGGCCAATAAAGCCATCTCCGGCGTCTTTTCCAAAGCGCTCAATAGTGATGAAACGGCGCTATGGTCGGATTCTCGATACGCGCCGGCCCGCAGGCGTCCAATGGCCGTGCGCAAAGCGGCTTCAGCGCCTTGATTGGTGCGGGGTGATCCCGGGATTTCGGCCCGCAAGAAGACGGCCACAAAAAGGGCGATGACGACGAAAGCGGCGGCAGGGGAGGGTCTCATCAACATCCTCGTGGGTTCTATGTATATACCCCCGAATCCCCTTGATTTCAAGCCCATCAACGGCAAGTGGTAGAATGGGTGCCGTGATGTCGCGTTGTCCGCGAGCGGGCGTCGTCATCGGGTGCGCCGGGCTTCTCTTCTTTTCAGCGGGCAGCAGCCGTGAGGATCATTCTCTTGTCAACTCCGCGCGTTTTCACTGTGATCCCGGTCCGCTGACGGAGCCCGAATTAGAGCGCCGGCTTTTCGAAATGCGGGCCTTGCCTCTGCCGAAGGTTCTAAACTTGGACGCCTCTGAATTGCGGGCCCGCATTGCGGACGGTCTCAATATCCGCTGCCTGCTGGACGGCCTGGACGAACGACCGCTGACGGCCGCTATCATGTCGAGCCGTGATCGCGGCACCTGGATCGAGCAGCGCATTGCCCTGCGGGACGCCGCCGCCGACGACGTCCAAGCTCTTCTGCTTCTGCCCAAAGGGACGCCGCGGCCTCGCCCCGCGGTCATCGGGCTGCACGGGCACGGCGATTCCGCGGAGATTTTCGCCCAGCATTTCATGGGCTCGGACTTGGCTAGACGAGGTTTTGTCGTCCTATTGCCGGAGTTTCGCGTCCCCGATGAGAATGAAGCCAGCCTCAGCCTGCTGCGGAGCGGGCGGACCTTGATGGGCCGCAGGATCTATGAGACCCTGCTGATGATAAAGCATCTGCGCTCATTGCCCGAAGTCGATCGGCGCCGTATCGGCATGATCAGCCATTCCGGGGGCAGTTCCGCCGCCAACATCGTCGTGCGCCTGACCGACTGGGTGACGGCGCAAGTCAGCGATCACGAAGTGGACTACTCCCGCAACTATGACGGCACGGTCCCAAGGCAGGGGCAGGGCAAGAGCGGCGTCCATTGCGAGACCATCCCGGCGCTCTATCCTCTTTCCGCGACGATCAACAATAAATTAAGCCTTCGCATCCCCCGCCTCAACGTCGAGTATGGCTTTCATCCACGATCCACGCGGAAGAAAATATCGGATTTCATCATCAAACCCTCCATGTGTTCGATGCTGCAGCCTCCGATGCCTTCGTCTTGCGTCGACCGCGCGCAATGGGCGCTCGACGTATTCGATGGCAAATCATCCTTGATGTATCTGAACATCGCCCTGCGCGCAAAGCCTGGGAAATCAGATCTGCGGCGGATCGCCGTGCTCTGTGAAAAGTTGGGGGGATTCCACCTCTCCTTGAACGCGGCGACCCTCATGGATGTCTGCCCATCTCTTGGCCTTGGATTTTGGTTTGCGCGCGTGGAGGAAGCGGCGCGCAACGGGGATAACGCCAAAGCGCTGGAAACCCTGGCGAAGGTCGAAAATTTGACGGCAAAGGCGGATGATCTGAGGCGGATCCGGTGGATATATCAAAAACTGAAGAAACCTCGCCTGGCGTTCAAGGCCTTGTCCGCGCTCGCGCGCATGCGTCCCGATGACGCCGGGCTGCGGCTTGAGCTCGCGGAGGCGGCAATGCGCATCGGGGACAAAGCCGCGGCGTTGAAAACCTTGGCGGGGGTCGAAAATTTGACGGTGAAGGCGGATGATCTGAGGCGGGTCCTATGGATATACCAAAAACTGAAGGAACCGCGCCTGGCGTTCAAGGCCTTGTCCGCGCTCGCGCGCATGCGTCCCGATGACGCCGGGCTGCGGCTTGAGCTCGCGGAGGCGGCAATGCGCATCGGAGACAAAGCCGCGGCACTGGAAACCCTGGCGAGAGTCGAGAATTTGACGGTGAAGGCGGATGATCTGAGGCGGACCGCATGGATATACCAGAAGCTGGAGGAACCGCACTTGGCGTTCAAGGCCTTGTCCGCGCTGGCCAGCCTGAGTCCCGATGACGCCGGACTGCAGCTTGGGCTCGCGGAGGCGGCAATGCGCATCGGAGACAAAGCCGCGGCGCTGAAATTTCTATCGAGAGTCGATGAATCGACGGAAAAGGCGGACGACCTGCGGCGGACCGCATGGATATGCCAGAAGCTGGAGGAGCCGCGCTTGGCGTTCAAGGCCTTGTCCGCGCTGGCGCGCATGCGTCCCAATGACGCCGGGCTGCGGCTTGAGCTCGCGGAGGCGGCGGCGCGCATTGGAGATAAAACCGCGGCGCTGGAGTCTTTTCGACAGGCGGATGTTGCGGCCCGCACGGACGAGGATCGGCACCGAGTCGCGCTCGGCTACCAAGAACTGGGGCAATACCGACGAGCCCTCGGCATCCTTCGTCAATTGGCGCGCCGCCACCCGCTCAATGCGTCGCTTTTCAACGACCTCGGAATCTGCGAGCATCGCGCCGGGTTCCCCGGCGACGCGATCCTTCATCTGCGGCAAGCGATCTCTCTCGATCCCTCCGAGCTTCCCGTGTATCTGACTTTGGGCTCCATTTATATATCCCAGGGCCGCTTGAAGAGCGCATTGACGCTTTACGATGCCGCGCTCAATATCGCGGCGGGCCGCCCCGAGCTGGATGAGACGTTGAACCGTATCAGGCTCAGCAGGAACGAGATATTGGCTCAGAGCCGCCCGCAGCTCCAGCGACGCTAGGATTCCAGAGACGGCATAGTCCGCGCCGCGTGAATTGCTATAATTCGCGCATGTCCTCGACGGAAGCCCTCCCCGACACGCCGGTGATGCGGCAGTACCGGGAGCTGAAGTCCCAGCACCCCGAAGCGCTGATGTTCTTCCGTCTGGGCGACTTCTACGAGCTCTTCGGCGACGATGCGCGAGACGCCTCGCAGATACTGGGGCTGGTCCTGACCCAGCGCCAGGGCGTGGCGATGTGCGGGGTCCCCTTCCACAACGCGCAGAACTACCTGGCGCGCCTGCTGCGCGCCGGGCGCAAGATCGCCATCGCCGAGCAGCTGGAAGCCCCGTCCAAGGACAAGAAGCTCGTCAGCCGCGGCGTCATCCGCGTGGTCACGCCGGGGACCGTGGTCGAAGACGATCTCCTCGACCCGACGGCCTCCAACTTCCTCGTCGCCGTCGAGCACGACATCGTCGGCTGGGGCGCGGCCTGCCTGGACGTGTCCACCGGCGAGTCCTGGGCGACCCAGGCCCTCAACGATCGGGAGTCGCGCAGGCTCTACGACCTGCTCGCGCGCATGCGCCCGTCCGAGGTCGTCGCCTCGGGCGCGGCGGCTTCGGCCTTGTGGCTGCGGCAAATCCTGCCCGCGAAGACCTGCCTGACCATCAAGGAAACGACGAAGAACGGCGAGGCCCCGGCTTGGTCGAATGGTTCAATTTGGAAAAATCACCATCTGGCCCTGAAAGCCGCGCTTTCAGCGCGGCGATATGTCGATGAGGCCCGCTTCCGGCTGCGCGAGCTACCCGAACCCGCCTACAAAGAAGCCGGGGCCGTGATGCAGCTCGACGAGACCGCCATCCGCACCCTTGAACTCATTGAGGCCGCCTCCGGCGAGAAGCGCCACACCCTGTGGGGCCTGCTCGACGGCTGCCGCACGCCCATGGGCAGCCGCAAGCTCAAGCACTGGCTCCTGCACCCGTCCACCGACCTGCGCGAGATCGAACACCGCCAGAACTGCGTCGAGGACATGCTTGATAAACCAGACGCGCGACAATCATTGGGCCGTCTGCTTCAAGAAGTCGCCGACCTCCCGCGAGTCACCAGCCGCCTGTCCACCCGCCAAGCCGGCCCCCGCGACCTGGGCGCCCTGCGGCGCTCGCTGTCTCGTCTTCCAGACTTGGAGCGCTGGATCACCGACGTCTCGTTCTCCTCGGGCCTGGCCGACCTGTCTGGGGACCTGAGAGAAACGGCAAAAATGATCGATCCCTTGCGCGGTTATTTTGAGAAAGCCTTGGCCGACGAGCCGCCCGCCAAGCTTTCCGACGGCGGCCTGATCCGGCAGGGCTTTCATTGCGAACTGGATGAATTACGACGACTCAAGAACGACTCGGACCAGGTCCTGCGGGAACTGGAGGAACGCGAGAAAAAGGCGACGGGCCTCTCCAGCTTGAAAGCCGGCTATAACTCCATCTTCGGTTATTACCTGGAAATCTCCAAGTCCCAGTCGACGAAAGCCCCCCCCTATTACACCCGCAAGCAGACTCTGACCCATGCCGAGCGCTACATCACCCCGGAACTCAAGGAGCTTGAGACAAGGATCCTCTCCGCCGAGGACAAGATTCTCCGCCTGGAAGCGAAGCTGTTCGATGAGGTGCGCGAGAAGGCCCTCGAGCAGCACGGGGGACTGCTGCGCCTAGCCGAGCTCCTGGCGGAACTGGACGTGTTCCAATCGCTCGCCGCCGTCGCGGCCATGAATGATTTCGTCAAGCCGAAGGTGGACCTCACCCACGACCTTGAGATCGTCGATGGTCGCCATCCCGTGCTGGCGGCTCTTCTGCCCTCAGGCTCCTTCGTGCCCAACACTCTGGTCTTAAACGCCCGCGACCCGCAGATCCTCATCCTCACCGGCCCCAACATGTCGGGCAAGTCGACCTTCCTGCGTCAGAACGCCCTCATCGCTCTGCTGGCCCAAATCGGATCCTTCGTGCCTGCGCGCTCCGCGCGGGTCGGCTTGGTCGACAAGATACTGACCCGCATCGGCGCCCAGGATGCTCTTGCGCAGGGCGACTCGACCTTCATGGTGGAGATGAAGGAGACCTCGCACATCCTGCGCTCCGTGACCGCGCGTTCCTTGGTGATCCTTGACGAAGTCGGCCGAGGCACCTCCACCTATGACGGGATCTCCATCGCCTGGGCCGTGCTCGAGCATCTGCATGGCGGCGCGGCCGACGACGATGCATCCACGCCCCGCGGGCCGCGCACCCTTTTCGCCACCCACTACTTCGAGTTGACCGAATTGGCCAAGACCCTTCCCGGCGTCGTCAACGGGAACGTGGAGGTCAAGGAATGGCGCAACGTCGAGGGCCACGTCGAGGTCGTTTTCCTTCACAAGATCGGCACGGGGCCGGCCGACCGCTCCTATGGCATCCATGTCGCGGCCTTGGCCGGCCTGCCAGGCGGGCTCATCGCGCGCGCCAACGAGATTCTCTCAAGCCTGGAAAACAAGTCCGCCTCCGGTCTCTTGCCGACGGCGCGGCACCTCAGCCCGGAACTGCCGCTGTTCGAAGAAAATCCAGTCCTGCGGACCCTCAAGCTCCTCAATCCCGAGACCATGACGCCCCTCGAAGCCCTCCAGGCCCTCAACGCCCTGAAGAAGAAGATCTAATGCCGATGATTCGAAGATTGCCGGAAGAAGTCTATTCCCGCATTGCCGCCGGCGAGGTGGTCGAGCGTCCGGCCTCGATGCTCAAGGAGCTGTTGGAAAACTCCCTCGATGCGGGTGCGACCCGCATCGACGTCGAGGTGACAGGCTCGGGCCGGACCAGCCTGCGCGTGTGCGACGACGGAACCGGCATGGACGAGACGGATGTCCGCGCCTGCCTCGAACGGCACGCCACGAGCAAGATCGCCGAGGTGGCGGACCTTGACACGCTGACCACCTTCGGCTTCCGCGGCGAGGCGCTTTACGCCATCGCCGCCGTCTCCAAGCTCATCATCACCAGCGCCACCCGAGAGTCCAAGACCGGCTGGCGCGTCTCCGCCAACGCCGGGCGGGTGTGGTCGAGCGGCCCAGCGCCTGCCGTGCCCGGCACGACCATCCTGGTCAAGGAACTCTTTTTCAATACGCCCGCCAGGCTTGAGTTCATGAAGTCCGACGCCTTCGAGCGCGCCAAGCTCGTCGCCGTCGTGGAGGAAGCGGCCCTGGCCAACCCCGGCGTGCGCTTCACCTACAAATCCGAGAACCGCCTGGTGGTCCACTTCGAACCCGAGAAATCGGGCGAGGTCTTCGCGGACTTCGACATGCGCACCGCCTCGGTGCTGGGCGACGACCTGGCCTGCGGCCTTCTTCCCATCGACGCGGAGCGCCCGGGCATCAGGCTGCGCCTGCTCGTCTCTCCGCTGAACAAGATGCCCTCCTCGCGCAACTTCCAGTATTTCTTCGTCAACAAGCGCCCGGTCTCATCCCGCATCTTCCAGCAGGCCCTCTACAAGGCCTACGGCGAACGCCCCTCGGGCAAGCACCCGGTCTGCGTGGCGCTGCTGGAGCTGAACCCCGACGCCTTCGACGTCAACGTCCACCCCGGAAAACGCGAGATCCGCTTCAAGGATGACGGCGCGATGTTCGGCCTCGTCTCCGGCCTGGTTGCCTCCGCCTTGGCCAAGGCGAAGGTCGCCGAACCCATCACGACGTCCCCGGAGACCGCGTCGATCGCGGCCGACGCCCCGATGAACCACTCTCTCGGCGGCCGGTCCTTCTTCCCCGACGAGTTCCAGCAGTTGAAGCTAGGAGCTTCCATGTCCCTCACCGCTGCCGAGGGCGCGCCGGCCTGGTACACGCCCCCCTTCCGCTACCTGGGCCAGATCGAACGCAGCTACCTGCTTTTTGAAGCCTCGGGCGGTCTCTTTATGCTCGACCAGCACGCCGCAGCCGAACGGGTCCTGTTCGAGCATTTGTTGGCCGAGATCTCAGACGGCGGCGCCAAGTCGCAGAAGCTGATGCTCCCGGTCCCCGTGGACCTTCCCGCCTCCGCCGTGCGCATGGTCCTCGATAAATCCGAGCGCCTGCACGCCCTGGGCTTCGAAGTCTCGGCCCACGGCAAGAACGGCCTGCATGTGACCGCGATCCCGGCCATCTTCGGCTTGGATGAAGACGTCAAGAAACTCGCGCACCGCGTCATCGATTCGCTTTCCGACCCCGTCGACGACGCGGCACGGCTGAGGCACGACGCGATCGCCACCATCGCATGCAAGGCCGCGGTCAAGGCGCACGACCGGCTGGGCCCGGAGGAAGCCTACAAGCTCCTTGATCAGCTCAAGGACTGCCGCGACGGCTCCGCATGTCCGCACGGCCGCCGCACCATGCTCGCCCTCAACCGCGATGAGCTGGCCCGCCGGTTCCAACGCCCCGGCGCGCCCATCCTCTAGGCAGCAAACTTCTCGTTGAGCGCGTCTCCCAACAAGGGCCTAGCTCGATTTATGGGTCTTGACACTCCAAGTTTCGGGGGTATACTCAATTTGTCGCCCGCCCCGGAACCGGTGGTGATGCTGGAGGAGGAGACGGACGCCGGGTTCCGGCCGAGGCCTAAACCGGCGGTCGCAGTGAGCGTCGAGTCGGTGTCAGGGTCGTCCTGGAGTGTTCGCGTTACGGGTCCGGGGCGGGCTACGTCTGAGGCGCTGAGACGGTCCGATTAAAAGGACGCCTGTCTCGGCGCCTCCTGATTTTTCAGGGAAGGTGCCAGTCGTGGTGCCACTGCGGGACGATGATCACGTCGCGAACGACGCGACGCGCCATCGACTCGAAACGCAGGCAGCGCTTGGGAGGGATCGTGTCGGCGCCATGCATCGCGGTGGCAGGCTGGAGCACGAGGGGCAAGCGCCGTTGAGCGCCCCGCAGGAGCGCCAGGACCCGGCGCCACTCCGCCTCGGTCGAGCGCGCCGTGAGCACCACCTTCACGAAGGTCCCGCGCGGAGCTTCTTCGAGAAAGGCCCGGTGAAGGTCCCAGGTCGCCCGGCCCGTGGAGGATGGCAGCTTCATGTCCATGGCCACCACGTCGCAGAGAGGGGCCAGGGCGCGCATGGCGGCCGACAGCGTCCCGTTGGTCTCCAGATAATTCTTAAGCCCGCGCGCGCGCACCCAGCGCATCAGGGGCGCCAGGAACGCTGGATGCAGGAGCGGCTCTCCCCCCGTCCAGGAGACGCAGCGATGCCGATGCCCCCGGTCCAGCCGCGCGATGGCGGATTTCACGAAACCGGCGCTTTCGACCTTCCCGGAGGGAATGTCGATCGTGTCGGGCTCGTCGCAATAGTCGCAGTGGAGGTTGCAGCCGCCCAGGCGCACGAAGATCTGGCGCTCGCCCACGCGCAGGCCCTCGCCTTGCAGGGAGGAGAACACCTCGATCATCCGGGCGCGGGACGCGTCGGAAAGCTTCAGCACACTGATAGTGTCCCAGAATCGCATGGAAAGCGCAATCTTCATTCCAGACGTGGCTCCCGCCCTGCCCCCTCCAGAATTAGGCCGATCGGCCAGGTCGGCCTTTCCCGGCGCCACGACACACGCACAAACATGCCTAAGTGCCGGTATTCCTGTTGCAATCCGCCTAACCCGAAATCTTCAGTTGGCCGCCTGAAGACCCCCTGAAAAACGAAGCACCGTCTCGCTAGAATCCTGTTGCTTAGACAAGGAGGGCGAGACGATGCGATATGAAGCTACATCATTGTTGGGCAGCGAGAAAATAGGGATCGTCTTCACCGAGAAGGCGGTCACGCCGTGGGGCGGTCTTACGCTGGTGAGCGGCCTGTGTCAGCAGATCGGCCTGGAGGCCGCGCTACGCGAGGCGCTACCATTCCGGTTGACCTCGCCCAACGCGACCGATCCGGTTGAGATCGTGCTGGCGTTCATGGCGGGCGTGCTGGTTGGGTCGCGACGCCTGGCGCACGTGGAACGACTTCGATGGGACGAAGGGGTACGACGAATCCTGGGGCTGGAGCGCTTCGTGTCGGACACGACGCTGTCACGGTTCTTTCGGCGGTTCTCCGCCGGGAGCGTGACGACGGTCTTCGAAAGCCTGATGCGCTGGCAGATCGGTCAGATCAAACTCGAAGGCGAGATGCTCGACCTCGACAGCTCGGTGGTGGAGCGCTACGGCAAGCAGGAAGGCACGCAGCTCGGCTACAACCCCAAGAAACACCGCAGGCCCAGCCATCACCCGTTGCTGGCGGTGTTGGGTAAGCGGCCGTGGGTCGTGCATGCGTGGCTGCGCTCAGGAAACACGACGAGTGCCAGCAACGCCGAGCAGTTCTTGGAGGAGTCGCTGGCGATGCTGCCCCAAGATGTGAAAATCAGACATCTTCGAGGAGATTCCGGCTTCGGCATCGAGTCGTTCTTGAGCAAAGTCGAGAGCAAGGGGCTCAGCTATACGATCGTGGGGCGGTTCACGAAGAGGCTCAGGAACCTGGTGGCGGAGATCGTCGACTGGCGGGAACTTGAAGCCGGGATCGCGGTGGCTGAGGTCATGTTCCAAGCGCACGGGCTTCGTCAGAGAAGGCGGGTCAACTGGGGATTTCGGGTTAATAGCGGTTGTCGGGATCGATACCATGTCCGGGCGTGTCCTTCGAGCGCCGCTCGTAGTTGGCCGATTGCAGCTTGTAGATGTACTCTCGCGAAGGCACGGGATGGAAGAACAGATAGCCGGACACGGACGGCGAGCGAATCAAGCTGGCCTTGCAGATCATGAGCTTGGATTGATCCAGCATGCGGCAAAGCGACGCGTATTCGTAGCGTCCATGCACCCAGACCGTAGGGACGTTGACGGTGTACCTGAACGCGATGCCGTCGCGCGAGGAGTTCAGAACCTCGCTGCGCTCGGCGACCGACGCCTGCTCCGTCACGATCTTGCTCTCGCCGGGCCCCATATCCTGCCGCTTAACGATCAGATGGGAGATCATGTCCCCCGACATATTCCGATCAAAACGGACGGCCGCGATGTCTGCGCAATCCCAACAGCTCTGGACGGTGTCGGTGAGCGTGCTTGCGTTCCAGTCGCTACTGACCCAGGCACCGACTATCTCATCAGGACCGACGACACGCGCGGCGTTGAAGAGGTTGTCGAGCTGGCGCCGCTCAAAGGAGAAGGACGGAAGCTCGGCGGCATGAACGGCCACGTTGCCGAGGGATAGGAGACAGCCGAGAAGAAGCATGTTGTTCATTCGCTTATTATACGTACTCCATGCAAATTCACATGGGCCGAATGACCCAGCGCCCCGAAAGATTTCGGCCTACGCCGGAATTGGGCCTCCTCCGTTATCAGGCCGAGCAAGACGAACGGCGGCACACGCATCGGATCGTCAGTCTCAATCCGGGGGCCGACATGCTAGAATCGCGAAAGGGGGCCTCGTCCGCTATCAAGTAAGCAAGACCAACGGCGGCCCATCATACCATGAATGGCCGGCGCCTGAGTTCGTGGGACGCATGGCGGCATTGGATCGGAAGCACTCAACCCCGACGTCTAACCACCGGATTGTGCGGACGGCGGCCTCGTTTGGGTGGACAGTTGAAGCCGCCGCCGCACATCCGCGCCGTTATGCGCCCTCTGGAACGTTACGGCGGCCCCTTGGGTCCGTCTTGACGAATATAGCGTATCTGCTATACTGGTATCAGCTTGAATTATAAGATCGCCTTTTATCGCACAAGCCGCAGGCGTTGCCAGGCCTGTGACTATGCGCGCGAATGGGAGGATTTATGAAGAAGCGCATTAGCGGCAGCATGTCTCTGGATGAAGTTTTTTCAAAAGCGGAGAAGAGCCCCGCATGGAAGGCTGCCTATG
>CAYHNV010000035.1:0-11911 GCA_964358065.1 uncultured Elusimicrobia bacterium
CGCCCTGGCAGGGCGCTCACGATCCGTGTGGGTCAGGTCAAAGTGTCGGCGGCGCAATTCATTTTTTCCCACCGCGGGCAGGTCGACCGCCTGCTCGAGTCGCTGGCGGCGAGGCCATCGCCGTCCCAGGGCTAACGGATGTCCGAGCGAGCGGACTGGTACAAGGATGCTCTCTTCTACGAGGTCCCGATCAAGTCGTTCTTTGACTCGAACGGCGACGGGATTGGCGACCTCAATGGGCTGACGCAAAAGCTCGACTATCTGCAGGAGCTCGGCATCGACTGCCTCTGGCTGTTGCCGATGTACCCGTCGCCTATGCGCGATGACGGCTACGACATCTCGGACTTCTGCAGGATCAACCCCGACTACGGGACAGTGGAGGACTTCGAGCGGCTCGTCAAAGCCGCGCATGAGCGCAAGATTCGAGTGATAGCCGATCTGGTGCTCAACCATACCTCCGACCAGCATCCCTGGTTTCAGTCGGCGCGCAAGCCGGGCAGCCCCAAGCGGGATTGGTACGTCTGGTCCGAGGACGACAAGAAGTACAAGGACGCGCGGATCATCTTCACCGACTCAGAGCAGTCGAACTGGACCTGGGACCCTGCCGCCCGCGCGTATTACTGGCATCGCTTCTTTTCCCACCAGCCTGACCTCAATTACGACAATCCCGAGGTCCGAGCCGAGATGCTGAAGGTCATGCGCTTCTGGCTCGATCTCGGAATCGACGGCTTTCGGGTGGACGCCGCGCCCTATCTCTTCGAACGCGAGGGCACGAGTTGCGAGAACCTTCCCGAAACGCACGCCTACCTCAAAGAGCTGCGCGCGACCATCGACAAGGAGTACCAGGGCCGCGTCCTGCTGGCCGAGGCCAACCAGCAGCCTGCCGAGGTCCGGCCCTACTTTGGCGATGGCGACGAATGCCAGATGGCGTTCCACTTCCCGTTGATGCCGCGCATCTTCATCGCCATCCGCAAGGAGGAGCGCCGGCCGATCGTCGACGTCCTGAGACAGACGCCGCCCATTCCGGACGCCTGCCAGTGGGCCCTGTTCCTGCGCAACCATGATGAGCTCACGCTCGAGATGATCGCCCCGGAGGAGCGCGAGTACATGCTGGCCGAGTATGCCCATGAACCGCGGATGAAGATGAACATGGGCATCCGCCGGCGTCTCTCCCCCCTCCTCGGCTTCGGGCGCCGTCGCATGGAGCTGTTGGCGTCGTTGATACTCTCCCTCCCCGGCAGTCCCGTGATCTACTACGGCGACGAGATCGGGATGGGCGACAACATCCACCTGGAGGATCGCCACAGCGTGCGCACGCCTATGCAGTGGAGTGCCGACCGCAACGCGGGATTCTCGACGGCGGATTCCGAGAGGCTCTACGCCCAGCCGGTGCTCAATCCCGTGTTCAGCTATCAGGCGATCAACGTCGAGTCCCAGCAGCAGTTGACCGGCTCTCTGCTCCACTGGATGAAGCGGCTCATCGGCATCCGGAGGCGGCATCCGGCCTTCGGCCGCGGGGCCTTCGAGCTCTTGGAGCCCGCCAATCAGAAGGTGCTGTGCTATTTAAGAGAATACGAGGGCCAAGTTCTGCTCGTCCTGATCAACCTCTCGCGCTACGCGCAGCCCTTCGAGCTGGACCTCGGTCGCTTTAAGGGTTGGACGCCGGTGGAGATGTTCGGCAACACGAAGTTCCCGCCGATCGCCGAGACGCCCTACATCATGAGCCTGGCCGCGCACGGGTTTCTGTGGTTTCGCTTGGAGCGGTGAGAGCTCACACGCCTAGGGAGTGATCAGCTTCAGCGCGACGAAGTAGACCGTCATCAGAGTGAGCCCAAGCGGCACGGCCGCCATCGCCCATTCGCGGCGACAACTCCGCTGCCGCCAAAGTCATAGGGGTTTCCCTCCAGAAAGGCTTCCTTAAAACGGTCGGCAAGGTGCGGTAAGAGTTTTCCAAAAATGCGGGGTTCGCCAGGCACCCCAAGTTTATCTATAATGGCGGCACCATGAAACTCTTCGCCCTGCTGGCCGCTTCAATCAGCCTGTCCGCGCTTGCCGCGCCCGATCGCGTCGATTCGCGCCAGGCGCAGGAGGAGGCGGCCGCTCTCGTCGAGGAAGCCCGCGCGCCGAAGCGTCCGCCCCTCCAGGTCTCCAAGTCCGTTTGGCGTTCATCGCGTCTCGACGAGGAAAGACTGTCCTCCCTCTACGAGCTTGGGATCAAGACGATCCTCAACCTCGAGAACGCGGATGAGCACCGGCGCGAGGCCGCGGACCTGGCGCGCATCGAGGCGCGGCGCGAGTCGGCGGGACTGCCGCGCCGGCATATCGAGCCTCTCAGCGTCCCGATGAACGGCTTCGGGCGGCCGAGCTTTGCGAACATCGACGATGCCCTGGCGATCCTGGGCGATCCCGCCAAGGCGCCCGCTCTGGTCCACTGCCGGCACGGAGAGGACCGCACGGGCGTGGTCGTTGCGGCCTACCGCGTCGTCATCGAGCGGCGCCTGAGCCTGGATGAGGCCGTCGCCGAGGCGAAATCCTTCAATTGCTGTCATCTCGTGTTGCCGGGCAAAGATGAGCTGCGCGAGTTCCTCGTCAAGTACCGACGGCATCGCGATATGCTGCTATCCCACCAGTCTCACCCTTGACCGTGAGGAGGTTTGAATGAAGATGATCCTGTCGACGTTGGCGATGGTTGTTCCTGGTGTCGTGCGGGCCTGTGGGCATGGGGCTGCGATGGGCGACGGCATGATGCGGCACGGCGGGCATCTCCCCGCGGTCCTGCTGGCCGGAGTGTCCGCGCTGGGCTATTGGGTTTTGTTCCAGTCATCCAAGGACTCCGGGTACTCCCGTCGCGCGGGGCAGGTCGTCGGCTGGGTCCTCCTCGTCGTGGGCCTTGCGGGATTCCTCTGCGGCGCCGCGAGTCATGCCCGCAAGATGGGCGGCGCGATGAGGCAGTGCCGTGCCACGGGGGAGCACGCCTCGGGCGCGATGCAGATGCCCCCCGGCCATCCTCAGATTGGCGGAAAGCTTAAGTAGTCTCGGTTCCGCGCTGAATATCGGCGGGCTCGTCGCTGGCATGAGCATGGGGAGCATTGTCGGCAACCTGCTCTTCTCCGCCGCCGGCTTCGTGGCCTTCGCCTACGGCAAGAAGACCATGAAGTTCCGCGTCATGGTCATGGGCGGGGTCTTGATGGTCTTTCCCTATTTCGTCTCCGACACGATGATGCTGTGGCTCGTGGGGGCGGGACTCACCGCTGCCCTGTTCTTCGTCTGGGAGTAACCCGGGAGTACCCGGGATTGCGCGCAAGGTCGTTTTGTATTAAGATAATGACAAACCAGTCAGTCATTATTGAGGGCGCATGACCAGCGTCAAGATCGTCGTTCGCGATCCCGATTCCAAGAAACGCCATATCCTCAAGGCCGCTCGTCACCTGCTCGTCAAGCGAGGCTTCCAAGACATCGTCCTCGACGATGTGGCCCGTGAGGCCGGCGTGGCCAAGGGGACCTTGTTCCTTCACTACAAGAGCAAGGAAGAACTCTTCGCCGCGGCTCTGGCCGACCTCGTCGATGGGCTTGGGCTGGAACTGGAGGCCTTGAGCAAGACGGGACTCAAAGGCAAGGAGATGCTCACCGCCGCGGCCAAGGTCATCCTTTCCCACTTCGATCACAGCCGCGACTTCATGGCCCAGTTCAGCAGCGGACGTCTGCCCGGCTGCGGGGTGCGCGCCAGCGGGAAGATGATGGAGAAGATCCGGGAAAACCACGCCCATGTGCGCGTCCTGATCGCGCTCGCCTCCAAGGACGAGGGGCGCTCCATCCCGGACCCCGACTTCGCGGCGGCCGCCTTCATCGGCCTCTGCCGCAGCGCGACGATGCGAAAGGTCGTCCACGGTCATGACAAGCCCTTGGAGCAGGAGGCAGACCGCATCGTCTCCTTCTTCCTCGCCGGCAGCGGGGTGTCGCTGTGAAGACCATTCTGATCGCCGCCCTCCTCTCATCCCCTCTTGCGGCTCAGCCCGCGATCCGTTCGCTCGACCTGTCCGAGGCCTACCGGCTGTCCTTGGCCCGCAGCGAGCGTGTGGCTCAGAGCGGCGAGACGTATCAGGAGATTCTCGCCAAGGCGGATGAGCTCTGGTCGAACTTCATGCCCCGCGTCTCGCTGATGGGCACGCAGACATTCCAGCATGTCCCCAAGGGCGCTTCGACCTTCTTCGTCCCGGGCAGCCGTGAGCAGGGCTGGGTCACGGCCCATCAACCGCTCTTCTCCGGCCTGCGTGCGGCTCTGCTTGACGCCTGCCCGGTGCGTCTGCGGCCCATCCTGATGACCTCGACGGCCACGATCATGGCCGCGGTCCCCACGGCTCTGGGGCGCGGCGCCGGTTCCGAGGCCACGGTCCCCATGGCTTTGGCCCTCATCGGCGGCGTGGCGGTCTCGACTCTGCTCACGCTCTTCGTGGTCCCGCCCGCCTACAGCCTCCTGGCCTGGTTCGAGTCGAGCAAGTCCCGCGTCACGGCCGCCTCCGTCATCCGCGCCGCCAACGAGGCGCAGCGCCTGGCGGCCGAGCGGGAGGAGGCGCGGGCTTGAGCGGTGCCCGACTCTCTATTTGGCGGGCCCTCCATCGGCGCGAGTACCGGCTGTATTTCTGCGGCCAGCTTGTCTCCATGTCGGGCACCTGGATGCAGCAGACCGCGCAGGGTTGGCTGGTCTACCGTCTAACCGGCTCGGCCGCCCTTCTTGGCCTGACCGCGGCCGCGTCCCAGGCGCCCGCGCTGGTCCTGGGCCTGGTGGGCGGGACCGTGGCCGACCGCTGGGACCGCCGCAAGATTCTCCTCTGGACCCAGGCCTTGGCGCTCGTCCAGTCCGTGGCCCTCGGTCTCTTGACCGGCATGGGCCGAGTGCAGGTCTGGCAAGTGATCGTTCTGGCCGTATTCCTGGGGGTCATCAACGCTTTCGACATGCCCGCCCGGCAGGCCTTCGTGCCCGAACTCGTCCCTCCGGAGGAGATGGGCAATGCCATTGCCTTGAGCGGCATCCTCCTCAACGCCTCGCGCATGATTGGTCCCGCGCTGGCGGGGCTTCTTATCGCGCGTTCGGGAGAGGCCGCCTGCTTCTGGCTCAATGCTTTCAGCTACCTCGCCGTCCTGGCCAGCCTCTGGGCGATCTCGCCGCGCCGGCCTGCGGCGCATACCGACGAATCCGCGAGCACCCATATCCGCGCGGGTCTCGACTACGCTCTCAGGGACCCCGAACGCCGCAGCCTGCTCCTGCTGCTTGCAGCCGTGAGCCTGGCGGGAATGCCCCTCTTCTCGCTGATGCCGGCCTTCTCCGAGGGAGTACTCAAGGCCGGTCCGCGCGGGATGGGACTGCTCACGGCTGCCGTCGGGCTCGGCGCCATGGGGGCTTCGTTGGTGCTGGCGCGGATGAAGGGCCCCGAAGGCCTGGTGCGCACGGTCGGGCGCGGTGCGGTGGGCTTCGGCCTGGCCCTGGCCGCTTTCGGCTGCTCCGGCCGCATGGGGCTGGCCGCGCCGGCCGCCATGGCGGCCGGCTTTGCTATGATGACGACTTTCGCGGGCGGGAATATGCGGCTCCAGTCCCGCTCGGATGACGCGCACCGGGGACGACTGATGTCACTGTTTTCGATGTCCTTCACGACGACGGCTCCCTTCGGGGCCGTGGCCGCGGGCTGGGCCGCGGAGCATTTCGGCGCGCCCTTCGCCTTGGCCGCGGGAGGCGCGGGCTGCGCGTTGGCCGGCTTCGCTTTCCTGGCGCGCAACGCTCGCCGAGCCGACATCCGCAAGCTCCTCATCCTGGGACTTTTCATTTCCCTGAACCGGTCCGCTGCCGCCGAAGTCTCCATCCTGACCTGGGAGGAGTGCGTGGCCGAGGCCGCACGCGCCAACCCCAGCCTCGCCTCCGCGAGGCTTTCTTTAGATTCCAGTCGGGCTTCCTATCACGGCTCTTGGAACGGCCTCATGCCCCAGCTGAATTTATCGAATTCCGTGAACGAGTCGAACTCGGCTCGCAATCCGTCATGGTCGGCCGGGGTGTCGGCATCGATCTCGCTTTTCGACATGGGCCGGGTCGCCTCTATCCGCTCCGCTTCCGCCACGCTGAGCGCCGCGGAGGCGGCGCTGCGCCGCTCCTCCGCGGACCTGCGCTCCTCCCTGCGCCAGGCTTTTTCCTCCCTGATGTTCTCGCAGGCTTACGTCGATGTCGCGCGCAGCATCCTGGAGATCCGGCGCCACGATTGCGAGCTGGTGACTCTCCGCTACGATTCGGGCCGCGAGTCGAAAGGCAATAGGATGCGCGCCCAGGCCCAGGCCCTGCAGGCGGAGGTCGCGCTGGCCTCGGCCGAACGGGACCTGCGTTCCTCGCGCCGCGAGATGGCGCGACAGCTCGGACGCGAGGGCTTCGAGGAGTTCACGGCGAGCGGGACCTTCGCCGCGGCCGCACCTCCCGCGCATCCCGACGACTTCAGACCGCTGCTGGCGCTGCGCCCCGACGTCGCCCTCTCGGAGGCGTCCGTCCGCTCGGCGCGGGCCTCGCGCTCCCAGGCGTCCAGCAACCTCTGGCCTTCGCTCTCCGCCAACTACTCCCGCTCACGTTCGGACAGCGTGGAGTTCCCCAGCGCCCGCACGGGCTGGTCGGCGGGGGCCACCTTGAGCTACCCTCTCTTCGGCGGGGGTCCGACGGCGACCTATTTTTCGACCTTGTCCTCGCGCCGCGGCTATGAGAAAGCCGTCTCGGACCTCTCCGCGGCGCGCCAACAGGCGCTCTCAGATCTGGAGTCGTCATGGTCCAACTTCGCCGACGCGGCCGACGGCGTCAGGGTCCAGGATGCCCTGCTGGCGGCCGCGCGCCAGCGCAACGACGAGGCCGACATCCGCTACGCCTCGGGCCTTTTGAGTTTTGACAACTGGGAAGTTATCGTGTCCGACCGCGTCACCACCGAGAGGCAGTCCCTCTCGGCCCGGCGCGCGGCGATGGACGCCGAGACCGCGTGGGATCGCGCCCTGGGAAGGGCGCTCGGAGAGTGAGATGAAGAAAACGTTCGCCGTCGTGGCCGCCGTCCTCCTCGTCGTGGGCGGCACCTGGTACTACTCATCTTCCAAGTCAGGCAAGAAGCGCCGCGATCCGGGATCGAGTACGGTCTCGGTCCAGATCGGTCCCATCGAGCAGTCCGTCGATGCGACCGGCTCGGTGTCACCCATGAACCGCGTGGAGATCAAGCCTCCCGTCAGCGGCCGCATCGACAAGCTCCTCGTCGACGAAGGCTCTCATGTGACGTCCGGCCAGATCGTGGCTTGGATGAGCTCGACGGACCGCACCGCGATCCTCGACGCCGCCCCGGCCCACGGCCCCGCCGAGTTGAAGAAGAGGGTAGACCGCGATAAGGAGCCCCCGGTTGTAGCAACGCGACCCGGAGAGGTCATCCTGCGCAACGTCGTCGTGGGCGAGGCTGTGAGTGCCGGGAGCGTGATCTTTGCGGTGGCCGACACGCTGATCGTCAACGCCCAGGTCGACGAGTCGGACATCGGCAAGATCAAAATCGGCCAGAAGGCGCGCATCCGGCTCGACGCCTACCCCGAGCGTCCGACCGACGGCAAGGTTTACGACATTCTCTTCGAGGGCAAGAACGTTTCCAACGTCATCACTTACGGCGTGAAGGTCCGTTCGGACAAGATCCCCCCCTTCTTCCGTTCTCAGATGACGGCCAACGTCAGCTTCCTGGTGACCCGCAAGGAAGACGCGCTTCTGTTGCCCTCGGCGGCGGTGCGCGACATGCCCGGAGGCAAGCGCGTCGTGAGCCTTCCTCCCGGCCCGGACGGCAAGCCCGTCACCCGCGAGGTGACGGTCGGCATCGAGACCGACGACCAGGTCGAGATCCTGGACGGCATCGCCGAAGGTGAGAAGGTCCTCCTGCCGCGGGGCAAGTACGTCGCGCAGAAGGCGCCGGAATCAAGCCCCCTTTCCTTCATGAGCGGGCGGAACGTGGGCCGCAGCGAAGGCGCGGCGCCCAAGCCCAAGAAGCCCGCGACGGCGGCGGCCGGGAAATAGGGGGCCGAGTGCCGTCTTTCATCGAGCTCTCCAGGGTCACGAAGACCTACTTCGTGGGCGGCGGCCGCCTGGACGTCCTCAAGGGCATCGATCTTCGCATCGAGGCGGGAGAGTTCGTCGCCATCATGGGCCCCTCGGGTTCCGGCAAGTCCACGCTGATGCAGATCCTGGGACTGCTTGACCGGCCGAGTTCCGGCGCCTACCAGCTCCTCGGCCTTGACGTCTCGCGCTTGAGCGACGACGAGGGCGCGGCCCTGCGCTCGCGCACCATCGGCTTCGTCTTCCAGATGTTCAATCTGCTCGCGCGCACGAGCGCCCGGGACAACGTGGGCCTGCCCATGCTCTACACCGGCGAGCCGGGCCGGGCCGAGCGGGCGGCCGAGGTCCTGCGCGAAGTGGGCCTGGGCGACCGTCTGGACCACGCCCCCAACCAGCTCTCCGGCGGCCAGCAGCAACGCGTGGCCATCGCGCGCGCGCTGGTCAACAAGCCGCGCCTGATCTTCGCCGACGAGCCGACGGGCAACCTTGCCTCGGCCCAGGCCGAGGAGATCCTCGGCAAGCTTGTCGAGATGAACCGCTCCGGCATCACGGTCGTGCTGGTCACCCATGAGCCGGACATCGCGGCCTGCGCCAAGCGCATCATCAAGCTCAAGGACGGCGTGATCGTTTCCGATGAGGCGAACTCTTCCCCGCGCGGCGACCATGGCGAGCCCTCCGCGCAGAGGGCCTCGGCCGCGGCGATCGCGCAGGTGCCGCCGATCCGTGAGCTCAGCCTGGACGAGATCATCGAGCACGTCCGTTCGGCCCTGGGGGCGATCCGCGCCAACAAACTGCGAAGTGCTCTCTCCATGCTCGGCATCCTCATCGGCGTGACGGCGGTCATCGCGATGCTCGCCATCGGCAAAGGCGCGCAGAAGTCGGTGGAGACCCAACTCTCAGGTCTGGGCTCCAACCTCATCATGCTCTGGCCCGTCTCCCCCAGGACCGCGGGCGGCCCGCGCGGCGCGCATGGCGCGTTTAGCCGCTTGACGCTGGAGGACGCGGCGATGATCGCGCGCTCCCATCCGGGGATCGCGCGGGCCGCCGGCGAGATCAGCGGCAATGTCCAGGTCGTTTTCGGCGATAAGAACGTCAACACCAGCCTGACCGGGGCCATGCCCGAATATGAGCAGATGCGCAATTCCACCCCCTACTACGGACGCTTCTTTACTGAGGAGGAGAACGACAGGATGGAGCGCGTCGCCGTGCTGGGCCCGACGGTGGTCACGAGCCTCTTCGGCGACCAGGACCCCGTCGGGCGCTCGATTGGCATCGAGCACATCAAGTTCAAGGTGATCGGCGTGCTGACGCGCAAGGGCTCGGGCGGCTTCCAGGACCAGGACGACAAGATCATCATCCCGCTCAAGACCGCCATGAAGCGCGTGCTGGGCCGCCAATATCTGAACATGGTCGACATCGAAGCCATCTCCCCCGACGACACCGACGCGGTCATCGCGGCCGTGCGCGTCGTGATGCGCAAGCGCCACCGCCTGCCCGACTACAAGGACGACGACTTTATGCTCCGCAACATGGCCGAGATCCAGGCCGCCCTCACCGGCACCTCGAAGATCTTCTCGCTGCTCCTGGGCATCGTGGCCGCCATCTCCCTCGTCGTGGGCGGCATTGGCATCATGAACATCATGCTGGTCTCCGTTTCCGAGCGCACGCGCGAGATCGGCCTCCGGAAGGCGATCGGCGCCACGCGGCGCGCGGTCCTCATCCAGTTTCTCATCGAGGCGGCCGCCATGTCCACCTGCGGCGGCCTGATGGGCATCGCGCTCGGCATGTCCATCGCCTTCGCGCTGGCCTCCTTCGCCGGTTGGGCGGCCATCGTCACCCCGCAGTCCGTGATCCTCGCCTTCTTCTTCTCGGCGGGCACGGGCGTGATCTTCGGCTTCTGGCCCGCCCGGAAGGCCTCGCTTCTGTCCCCGATCGAAGCCCTGCGCTACGAATGAGAGCGGATTTGGGCGCGGATCCAGTCGAGACCATCACCTGCCTCTGCATCGGGCGGGTCGGCGACGTGATCGTGGCCACCCCTTTCCTGAGGGCCCTGCGACGTCATTATCCCAAGGCGCGCATCCGGCTTGTCGTGGGCTGGCGCAGCGCGCAGGTCCTGCCGCTGATCGCCTTCATCGATGACTGGGCGGTGCTCCAGAAGCCCCAATGCCTGGGCAGCCACCTTAAGTTCGCCTGGAGCCTCATCTCCCAGTCCTGCGACCTGCTCATCGACCTCAACCCATCCTTCTCCAAGACTTCGATGCTCATCGCGCGCGCGTCGCGCGCCCGCGTGCGCGTGGCCTTCGACAAGGGGCGCGGTCCGAGCGTCTACGATCAGGTCCTCCCCGCGCCCGCCGTCACGGAGCACATGTACGACCGCTACGGCCGCCTGGCCGCGGCCCTGGGAGCGCCCTATGATCCCGAGCTGGAGCTGCGCCTGCCTCCGACCGACGTCGCGGAGGCCGACCGCCTTCTGTCCTCGTTCATGGTCAAAGGCGAGCGCTCCTTCAAGATCCTGATCCATCCCGGGAACTTCGACCGCTTCTCCTTCCGCTGGCCCGAGGAGAATTTCGTCGCGCTGACCAACCTCCTCCTCGAGGACCCGACCCTGCGCGTCTTCTACATGGCCGGGCCCGGCGAGCACGACAAAGTCTCGAAGGTCGTGAGCGCCCTCAAGCGTCCCGTCCCGATCCTGCCCTCGGCGCGTCTCGGCGTGGCCGGGGCGATGCTCAAGAAGATGGACCTCTTCGTCTGCAACATCACCGGCACGACGCATCTCGCGGTCGCGCTCAAGGTTCCGACCTTCGGCTTCTACGCGGGCTACACCCAGGCGGTGTGGCGCCCGCGCGGGGCGCGGCACGGGGGCACGCTCTGCTCCGAGTGGGAGTCCTGCCGCGAGACGACCGTCGACGAGGCGATGGCCGCTCTGAAGGACCACCTCGGGCGTCTTAGTTCCCGGCTCTGATAACAGCCTGGGGGCGTGAGGCGGTCAGGGACGCGGAGTCGAGAGGAGTTTGGACAGCTCGATCCATGCCTCGTCGACCGTCGGGTGACGTCCGGGCGTCTCCAGCACGACGTTGCCGGGGCGGTGCGCGTAGCCGAAGCGCCAGGGCTCGGTGTGCGAGAACAGCTCTACGGAAGGGGTGCCGACGGCCACGGCGAGATGCATCGGCCCGGTGTCGGCGGTCAGGACCGCGCGAGCGTTCGCTATGGCCGCGGCGAAACGCCGCAGCGGCAGTTCCGGCGCGAGGATGACTCCCGAGGGGAGGGCGAGTCCTTTGACCAGCTCTCGCTCAGCCGGGCCTCCGGTCAGCACGACCTTGCGTCCGGATTCGACCAGACGTCGTCCGAGCTCGATGAACCAGGCGGGCTCGATGCGCTTCTCCGCGCGCGCTCCGAGGAAGAGCGCGACGCTGTCTTGATCCAGCCCCCACGACTTCCAGGTCCGCGCCCCCTCATCCCGCTCGTCGGGGCCGAAGTGCCACTGCGTGGCCAGTTCCGAGTCCGGAGGCAGAGCGACTGCGGGGGCCGCGTGGCGGACCAGGCGCGCGAGGTTGGCGGTCTCATGGGCATGCTCCGTGGGGACGGGGACGAGGTCGTCCAGGAAGTACGCCGCGTCGCCGCGCTCGAAGCCGATGCGCCGCTTGGCTGCCGAGAGCGCCGTCCAGACGGCGCTCGACAGCGAGAAGGCATGCTGGGGTGAGAAGTCGAAGGCCAGGTCGTAGCCGCGCAGGCGCAGGCCGGGAAGGGACTTCGCCGTCAGGGTCTTATCGACGCAGGGGTTGTGGGCCAGCGCCGTGCCATAGCGGTCGGATATCA
>CAYHNV010000035.1:11921-12580 GCA_964358065.1 uncultured Elusimicrobia bacterium
TCTTGATCAGCCGCAGGGACGGGGTCAGGAGCAGGAGGTTTCCCAGGCGCGAGTCGTGCCGGACGGCGAGGACCCGGTGCACCGCGGCGGGATCGATCGGCCCTTCCGGGCGGCGCGGCATGGGCAACAGCCCCGCCAGAACGGCTCGGAGCAGGGCCTTGCCCCCCCGCTCGACGCTCTGGCCGAGGTCTTTCATCAGTCCCACGGTTTGATTCTATCACTTGTATAATCCACCTATGCCTCTTGTCAGCTGGCGCACCGACGGAAGCGTCTCCACTCTGGCGTTGGAGCGCCCGGAGGCGCTCAACGCCATGTCGGAGGAGATGGCGAAGGAGTTCTCCACTGCGGTCCGCCGTCTGGCGAAGGAGAAGTCGAAAGTCGTCGTGCTCATGGGGCGCGGCCCCGCTTTCTGCGCCGGCGGCGACTTGGCCTTCATCGAGGAGAACCGGCGCCGTCCCTCGGGGACGCTGGCGCCGTTGATGCGCCGTTTCTACGGCGCCTTCTTGTCCATCCGGGACCTTCCGCAGGTCACCATCGCCAAGGTTCACGGCCCGGCCGTGGGCGCGGGGTTGTGTCTTGCCATGGCCTGCGATCTGCGCGTCGTCAACGACCACCCGCGCCGCGGCGGCAACTTCGTGCGCCGGGGCCTCAACCCCGGC
>CAYHNV010000035.1:12590-16429 GCA_964358065.1 uncultured Elusimicrobia bacterium
CGGGCGGCGGGGGGGGGGGCGGGGGGGGTGCTCCGGCTCGGGTGGCCGCCGCCCTCCGCCCCCGCCCCCCCCCCCCCGCGACTCGGCTTCAACTTCGTGCGCCTGGGCCTCAACCCCGGCATGGCGGCCTGGCCCCTGGCGCGCGCCGCGTTCGGCGATGCGCGGGCGCGCGATCTGCTTTTCACGGGACGCTTCTTCACGGGCAAAGACCTCGTCGCCTGGGGCGCGGCCTCGGCCCACGCCTCCCGCGCCGTGGAACTGGACGCCGTCACCGAGAGGCTTGTTTCCCATGTCGCGGCTTGCTCGGCACTGAGCCTGAGGCTTCTCAAGTCCGAGACGCGCCTGGCGGAAGACTTGTCCCCCTTCCTGGCTCACGAAGCGAAGGGCCAGGCGAAAGCTTTCAAAGGTCAAGATATCGCCGAGGGCGTCGCCGCCCTGCGCGAACGCCGGTCCCCCCGCTTCTCTCCCTGCTAGCCCTCGCGCAGGGCGGCGAGGAATATCTCTCCGTACTCGACCCACTTCTTCGGGCCCACGCCGGAGACGGCGCGCATCTCCTGTTCGTTCTTCGGCCTCTGCGCGCACATCGCCATCAGCGTGGCGTCATTGAAGACCATGTAGGCGGGCACGCGGCGCGCGTCGGCCAGCGACTTCCGCAAGGCCTTCAGACGGGAGAAGAGCGGCGAGGCCGCTTGCCTGACGGGCTGCGAGGAGGCGGCACTTCCTCGCGTCATCGCTCGGTCGCCGGCCTGCAAGCGCTTCATGGGGACCTCGGGCGCGGTTGCGACGGGGTCCAGGCCGGCGCAGACGTCGCAGGACGCGGAACATGAGGCGATCTCCTCGCCGAGATGCTTCGCGAGGGCCTGGTGGCGGCAGGCGCGGCGCTCCAGGGTGCGGAACATCTCGCGCGCCTTTCCCTTGTGCCACTCGGCCAGGGGCAGGGGCAGGTCGACCGTCATGCGCTCGTAGCCGACCACGTCCGCCCAGGAGTAGAAGGCCACGCAGTCGCTGGGCGCGCCGTCGCGCCCCGCGCGTCCGGCCTCCTGGACGTAGGCCTCCACCGAGCGCGGCATGTCGCGGTGGATGACGAAGCGCACGTCGGGCTTGTCGATTCCCATGCCGAAGGCCACGGTGGCGACGATGACGTCAGCTTGGTCTCTTTTAAAAGAATCCTGGACGAACTCGCGCCGGCCGGCGTCCATGCCCGCGTGATAGGCCAGGGCCTTGACCCCGCGCCCGGAGAGGAACTCGGCCATGGATTCGACCGAGCGCCGAGAGAGGCAGTAGACGATGCCGCTCTGCCCGGCGCGGGCGCGCACCAGGCGCAGGATGGAGTTCTTCGTGTCGCTCACGGTGCCGGGGCGCGGGGCGGCGCGCTCGCCGGACTTCAGGTAGACGGACAAGTGGAGGTTCGCGCGGAAGAAGGAGCCGCGTACGCGCAGCGGGTCCTCCATCGAGAGCTGCGACACGATGTCGTTGGTGACCTGGGGCGTGGCGGTGGCCGTCAGCGCCAGCACCGGCGCGCGGAAGCGCTCCTTCAGGCCCTTCAGGTTCCGGTAGGCGGGGCGGAAGTCATGCCCCCACTGGCTGATGCAGTGCGCCTCGTCGACGGCGATAAGAGCCAGCTTGGAGTCCGCCAGCGCCGCCCCGGCGCCGGCCTCCAGGCCCTCGGGGGCGGCGTAGACCAACTCGTAGTCCCCGCGCTTGAGGCCCTCGACGCGGGCGCGGCGCTCGCTGGGCGACAGGCTCGAGTTGATGAAGGTCGCGCGCAGGCCCACGGAGACGGCGGCGTCCACCTGGTCCTTCATGAGCGAGATGAGCGGGCTGACCACCAGCACGGTCCCCCTCAGCATGCGCGCCGGGATCTGGTAGGTCAGGGACTTCCCCGCGCCCGTGGACATCACCGCCACGCAGTCGCGCCCCGCCAGCACGGCCCCGATGACCTCCTTCTGGCCGGGCCGGAAGGAAGGGTAGCCGAAGACGTCATGCAGGGCTTGCTCGGGCGTCACACGGCCATCATAGGAAAAAGCGCTATCATTGACGCAGGTCCCATGACATGACCCGCTCCAAGATCCAGCCCCTGCGCATCGACGAAGGTCCCTCCGCCGCGCCGAAGGCCCAACTGGCGGGTCTTCGCGCCTCGGAGCGCTTCTTCAACCGCGACCTCTCCTGGCTGGCCTTCAACGACCGCGTGCTTTCCGAGGCCGCCGACGCCACGGTCCCCTCTTTGGAGCGTCTGCGTTTTGCGACAATCGTCAGTTCCAACCTCGACGAGTTCTTCATGGTCCGCGTGGCCGAGGTCGCCAAGATGGCCCGCCGCAACGCCCAGCATCGTTTCCTGGATGGGATGAGCGCGCGCCAGGCCCTGGCCCAGATCCGCGAGCATGCCCTGCGCCAGAAGTCCCGCCAAGCCGTGGTCCTCCAGGACGTGCTGGCGGCGCTGAAGGCCGACGGCATCGAGGTCCTTTCTGAGTTCCTCGACGAGAAAGGCCCCGACGCCGAGATCCAGGAGAAGCTTCCAAAGCTCAAGACCGTCGTGCGGCGCTATCCAGAGCCGCCGCCGCCCCTGCTCAGCGAGCGCATCCACGTCTTCGTGCGCTTCCCGCGCGAGTACGCCGTCGTCACCATCGAGGAGCGCGACGCGCGCCTGATCGCCTTGCCGACGAAGGACGGAGTGCGTCGTTACGCCCTCCTGGAACGCTGGATCGCCGACCGCGCCGAGGATCTCTTCCCGAACCGCGAGGTCATCGAGACCTTCCCCTTCAAGATCATTCGCGATGCCGACCTGCGCTGGCGCCCCGACGACGAGGAGAGCCTGGAGGACCAGATACTGGAGGCCGTCCAACGCCGCCTGAGCGCCAAAGTCGCTCGGCTGGAGGTGGACTCCCCCTCCTATTCCGAGGGGGCCATCTTTCTGGCCACGGCGCTGGGGCTGGACTCTTCGGCCCTGTACCGCTTCGACCTGCCCCTCGACCTGCGGACCCTGGCGCGCATCGAGGCGACCAAGCCGGGACAGCGCTATCCCCCCATCGAGCCCCAGGTGCCGGTCCCCTTCCGCAAGCCCTCCTCGGCCTTCGAGATCGTGCGGCGCAAGGACATCCTGCTCCATCACCCTTACGACTCCTTCGACATCGTGGTGAAGTTCATGGAGGCGGCGGCTCAGGACGCGAGCGTGCGTCGGATATACCACACCCTTTACCGCACCAGCCAGGACTCGCCGATCATGGGCGCTCTCAAGCTGGCCGCCGCCAACGGCAAGAAGGTCACGGCCTACGTGGAGATCAAGGCGCGCTTCGACGAGCTGAACAATCTCCGCTGGGCCGAGGAGCTGCGCAAGGCGGGCGTGCGGGTCGTCCGTCATCTTGGCCGCTACAAGGTACACTCCAAGGTCACGGCCGTCGTGCGCGAGGAGGATGGCGCCGAGGTCGTGTATTCCCATCTTGGCACCGGCAACTATCATCCGGTCACCGCGCGCCAGTACACGGATCTGGGCCTGCTGACGGCCGATCCGGGGCTGGGACGGGAGGCGCTGTCCTACTTCGAATCCCTGGCCAAAGGCCGGCGCCCCGAGGGCTTTTTGGAACTCCTCGTAGCACCCGTCAATCTCCACGACGAGATGCTCCGCCTCATCCGCGAGGAGACGCGTCGGCAGAAGGCCGGCGTGCGCGGGCACATCATCGCGAAGATGAACTCCTTGCAGGACCCGGAGATCGTCGAGGCCCTCTACGAGGCCTCTAACGCGGGCGTCAAGATCGAGCTTCTCGTGCGCGGCATCTGCTGCCTGCGTCCCGGCATCGCGGGCATGTCCGAGAACATCCGCGTGGTCAGCGTGGTCGACCGCT
>CAYHNV010000036.1:0-16049 GCA_964358065.1 uncultured Elusimicrobia bacterium
GACATACAAGACAATGGCTACCGGAAAAGAGAAGGGGTTCACCGATCAGAAGGGCTTCGGATTCATCACGCCGGACGACGGGTCCAAGGACCTGTTCGTTCACCACTCGTCCATCATGGGCGATGGCTTCAAGACTTTGGCCGAGAATCAGGCCGTGGAGTTCGACGTGGAGCAGTCCGACAAGGGGCCCCGCGCCGGCAACGTTCGAAAGCTCTAATCAGCTGACGAACACCGCCTGAGAAAGCCCCCCTCGCCGCTCGCGGCAAGGGGGGCGATTCTTTACCGGTTTCCGGCGGACTGAACGGCCTTGTCGAATACCGCGCCGTCGCCCGCGCGGCTCTTCTCGATCGCGGCGCGTACGGCTTCAAATTCCTGCCGGCAGATGGGGGCGATTGCCTCCATCGCCCAGAACCTGCAGACGGACGTGTCGAGGTAGGATTCCTGGGCCACGGGGGACATCTGCTCGAGCAGCGCCACGGCGCTCTTGGGCAAGTCCTTGCCGCCGAGTCTAAGTCCTTCCATCACCCCGCGGCAGACGGAGACGACCGTCAGGCGCGGGTCCTGATGCGCGCGGGTGTTCGCGATCGCGGGGACCAGGATCGCGCGCGCAACGTCGGCGGCGACCGAGGGGGCGTTCGTTGAGTCGTTGAGGCGGCTGGTGACGAGCTCTTTGGCGATGGCCTCGAATTCGTACTCCACGGTCGTATTGTAGGAAATCGCGGCGCCCTTCCGGATTACCCGCTGAGTAAGATTTATCAGGTAAAATAAGCGCGACGCCCCCTTAGCTCAGTGGCATAGCACCAGTTTTGTAAACTGGCTACCCCAGTTCGATTCTGGGAGGGGGCTTTCTTCTTTCAGAGGGCGCCCAATACCGAGAAGCGCTTGCCGCGCTCCGGCGCGCGGTGGAAGGCCGACGAAGGCGCCAGGTCGCCCAGTTCGCTTTTAGCGAAATCGTCGCGCGGTTGCCACCGTGAAGCGGCGGATCAGCGAGTTCAGCGGCTCGCCCTCTCGGCTGACGGCGCGCGCGGAAAGGGTGTGGGTACCGGGCTGGAAGTCCGCGCAGTCGGCCCACCAGAAGCCGCAGGTGTTGCGGCAGGGTTGCCAGGCCCCGCGGTCGATGGAAATCTCGACATAGGAGACCTCCTCGGGGACGCTGAGGCGAAAGGTGTAATGCGACGAGTTGATGACCTCGTCCTTGGCGGGGTAGTCGATGTACAGGGCCTGCTGCGCGATTGCGGTCGTCATGCGTCGCCGCCAATGCGGCCGGTAAATCCTGGACCTCGAGGACCGCCAGGTCTTATGGTTTCCATCGATGGCGCTGCCGGCGGGTGACGCTCGGCTTTGGTGAAGGAGAGGAAGGGAGCGAACAGGCGCAACAGCGCCATCACCCCGGTGGCCGCCGCGGCGATGGCCAGCGAGGTGCCGATGGCGATGTCCTTGAGGAGGAATCCATAGGCGAAGGTGGAGATGATGGCGGCGGCGATGCCGAGCAGGGACTGCGCGGCGAGGATCTTATTGACGTCCTTGTCTTTCTGCCCGCCCAGGTTCTTCTGGTAGAGACCCGAGATGGAGATGCCGATGAATCCCACCACGAGCGACTGCAGGCCGTAGAGCAGGACCACGCCCAGGATGGTGTGGGTGCCGATCATTAGGAAGAAGAGCGGGGCCTCGAGGGCGGCGATGACATAGAACGGGAGGGTGAGGGCTTCCTCGGTCTTGAAGCCGAACTTCTTGAAGAGCTTGGTCAGCGGCTTGATGAGCGCGGCGGCCACGATGCTGCCCACGCTGGTCATGACCATCATCAGCGCGAAATTGCCCATCGGCGAGGAGGTCAGTGCGCGCAGGAACGCGCCCAGGACGGGGACGTTCATGATGGCGCCGATGGAGCCCGGGTTGCCGGCGACGATGCTCTCGATGTATTCCGGCAGGACGTTGAAGATCAGGGGGTCCGAGAAGAGAGAACTGACCATCGAGAGGATGAGCATCACGCGCAGCAGGCGGTCCTTGACCACGATCTTGGTCCCGTCCTTGATGGAGACCCAGAGTTCCTTGAGCGTCGTGCCCAGGCCGTTGGGGGCGTTGGCCGTCGGCGTCGGGGCCAGGCCCGCCCGCGCCGCCTCGCGCTTGCCGCCGATGAGCTTGATGGTGGCGTAGATGAAGGCCGCGACAGCCAAGGTTCCCGCGTAGATGCCGTAGATGACCGCGCCGCCCACGCCGTCCTTGCCCATAATGGGTCCGATGAGGGCGATCTGGCCGGCGATGGCCGGGGCGATGATGGCGATGACGGCCACCACGAAAGTGATGATGGAGTTGGCCTTGGTGCGCTCGTCGGCGGTCACGCCGGAAGCGCCCATGATGCGCGTGGTCGCGGCGCCATCCATGGTCACCGAGATGCCCTGGAAGAAGGATTGCGCGGCGATCAGCGCCAGGAGGACGCCCAACGCGGCGGTCATGCTCATGAAGCCGGTCGTGAAGAAGAGGACGGGGACGAGGGCCAGCACGCCGGCGCGGATGAAGGTGGAGCGGACCAGCCACTTTTTGGGCCCGTCATTCTCGACGTTGCGCGCGAAGAGGGGGATGGTGATGTAGCTGAGGCCCTGCGCGATCCAGTGCGCGATGCGCGAGAGAGAGCGGTTGGAGCGGATGAGGGACTTGACCGTCTCCGCGTCGCCGGCGCGCGCGTCGTGGTTCTCGTTGAGGGAGTTGCGGGTGATGGCGCTGATGAGATAGGGCATGCCGACGACGTACATCTGAAAGCCGAAGAGGAAGACGCTGTAGCCGGTCACGTAGCGCCAGAAGGCGCCGTTGCGCACGGGGTCCTTGAAGACCCGGGTGATGCCGGACTTCGGAGCGGGGGGCTCGGCCTTCGGGCCATCCGGGGCCGGGGCGGCGGCTTTCGAAAGACGGGAGGGGCCGGCCTCGGCACCGGGTTGCGCGAAGGAAGCGGGGGTCTCGGCGCCGCCGGAGCGGGCACGCAGGCGCTCTCCGGTGAGCGCGGAGAACTGGACGGCGGCTTGGGAGCGGGAGGCGTCGCCGCCCGCACGCTCGATTCCTTCGGCCGCTTGAGCGGCGGCTTGCTCGATGGGGGCGATGCGTTCGCGGGCGGACTGGACGTGGGCGGCGGCCGGGGAGACGGGAGCGGAGAAGGCGGGTGCGGCGGTGACCGCGGGGGCGGATTGGAGCGAGGCCGCAGAGAGATTGAGCGCGGACGGCCGGAGGATCGAGAGACTCCAGATCGCGAGGGGCTGGACCGCGGAACCTCCGGCCGCGGCGGCCGACGCGCCGACGGCGGAAACACCGACGGGGGCGGAGAGATGCGCGGACTGGATCTGGGCGACGGCGGGCTGGACGCCGAGGCAATACGATAGAAGGAGGACGAGCCCTGCTCGCAGGGTCTTCATGACTGGATTATACGCATCGTGTCCGGGGACTTGACCATGCCATTTGGTCCCCCGTTCGCAAGGCCTAAGGCCCGGTGGGAATAGGGCCCGAAGGCCCAGAGAGTGCTTCTCAGCAGCCGATCGCGCGGCTGATGACCATGCGCTGGATCTCGGAGGTGCCTTCGCCGATCTGGAGCAGGCGCTGGTCGCGGTAGAAGCGCTCCACGTCGAACTCCTTCATCAGGCCGTAGCCGCCGTGGATCTGCACCGCCTCGTTGGCCACCTCTTGCGCCACCTCGGAGCAATAGAGCTTGGCCATGGCCGACTCCGTGCCGAAGGGCTGTTTCGTGTCGCGCAGCCAGCAGGCTCTATAAAGGAAAATCCGGGCGTGCTCGATTTTGACGGCCATGTCCGCCAGCTTAAAGGCGACGGCCTGGAAGCGGCACAGGGGCTTGCCGAACTGCCGGCGCTGCTGGGCGTAGGCCAGCGCGGCCTCGTAGGCGCCTTGCGCGCAGCCCAGGCCCATGGCCGCGATGGAGAGGCGGCCGGAATCCAGCGTCTTCAGCATCTGCTTGGAGCCGGCGCCCCGCGCGCCCAGGATCGATGAAGCTGGAACCTGGACGTTTGTGAAGTAAAGTTCGGCGGTGTTGGAGGCGCGCCACATCATCTTCTTGTGCATCGTTTTCGCGCTGAAGCCCTTGGCCCCCTTCTCCAGGATGAAGCAGGTGAACTCCGGCGCCTCGGGAGCGCCGCCGCTGACGGCCTGGACGATGATGCCGTCGGTGATGGGAGTGTCGCCGTTGGTGATGAATATCTTCGCCCCGTTAATCGTCCAGGAGCCGTCGGCATTCTCGACCGCCTTGGTCTTGGAGCCGCGCGAGTCCGAGCCCGCGCCGGGTTCGGTCAGGCCGAAGGCGAAGAGGCCTTCTCCGGCCGCCAGCCGCGGGAGATATTTCTTTTTCTGCTCCTCGCTTCCGAAATAGAGCAGGGGAGCCACGCCCAGCGACACGCCGGCCGCCACGGTGGCGGCATGCGAGCCGTCGACGCGCGCCAGCTCTTCGACCGCGATGACATAGGAGAGATAGTCCAGGCCCTGCCCGCCATATGCCTGCGGCACGATGAGCCCGAAGACCCCCAGAGCGCCCATATCCCTGGTGAGTTCGAGGGAGAACTCCTCCTTCTCGTCCAGCTCGTGGGCTTTGGGCTTGATGCGGCTCTCGGCGAACTTGCGCACCAGCTCGCGGATGGTCTTGTTCTCGTCGCTCAGCTCGAAATCCATGTTTGGCCTCCGGGCGACCATTGTAGCCAATCCGCATTCTGATAGAATAGGCCGGCATGGTGCACGAGAAGCCCCACCACCCGCATTGGCCCCTGGCGGCGCTGGTCTTCGCCTTCGTCTTCGCGTTGGGGCTGAGTTCGGTCCACGAGCCTTCCACCTGGCTCTCCATCCGCGCGGGCGCCAAGATCTTATCTGCGGGCGTCCTCCCCGGGGCCGACACTTTTTCCTATGGTGCCGGGGGCGGCGCGTGGTCGACGCATTCGTGGCTGGCCGACGTGCTGTTCGCCAAGCTCGACGCCTGGGGCGGCCCCGGCCTGCTCACGGTCCTCAAGAGCGCGGTACTGGCCGGGGGCTTCGCGCTGCTCTTGCCCATCAACCACGGCAGTCCCTTGGTTGCGGCCACGCTCCTCTGCCTGGGCGCCTGCGCCGGCTGGAGGGGATTTACCGAGACCGCGGCCTGCTTCGACTTTCTCTTCTTCGCGCTCTTCGTGCGCATCCTGCGTCCGCGCCATCGCTTCGAGTGGACCGCGCCAGCCGCGGTGGCGGGCTTGACCGCTCTCTGGGCCAACCTTCACGGCTCAGTCGCGCTGCTGGCGCTCTGGATCGTGGGCCTAAAGGTCTTCAAGGCTTCCCTGCGCACGGCGACGCGCGAGCGTCTGGGCTACTGGGCCATGATGACCGCCTGCGTGTTCCTGCTGTCGTGGAACCCTCACGGTTGGGGAGTGGTGAGATACGTCTTCTACGACGCCGCGGGCTCTATGGATGCTTGGCGCACGCCGATCTTCTCCCTCTACGGCGTGCTGGCGGCGGCTGGTTTCGTTTCGTGCTTCTTCACCCTCCAGCAGGAGTTCGTGACAACATTGGCTTGCGCCAATGTTCTTGCATTATCCCTGGTCCTGCCCGGACTGCGGCCGTTGGCCGCGCTGGCCGCCTGTCCCCTGATCGCCCTGGCCCTGGGCCACTTCTTCAAGCCCCTCCGGGACACTAGGTCGCGCGTGGCGCGCTGGGTCGTCGTCGCGGCCGCGCTTCTGCTCATCTTCCGGCTGGCCGTGACGCGGCCGTTGTCGCCCGCGCGCGGGTACGGCGCTTCTTCTCTGTCGGGCGCGGTGAATTTCCTCTCGGTCAACGGCGTGCGCGGGAGGATGTTCAACGAGTCCGAGAGCGGCGCGGAGTTGGCGGGCCGCACCGAGCGCCTCGTGTTCATCGATGGGCGCCCCGGCCTTTACAACGCCACCTTCCGCCGCGAGGCCGCGGATTGGCCGCGTCTGTTCCGGGCCCTGGACTCGGTGTACCGTTTCGACTACGCGGTCCTGCGCAACCGGCGGGCGGCCGCGCCCGCGCGCGTGCTGGATGAGGACCCGGGGTGGCGCCTGGCCTATGCCGACGACCACGCCCTGGTTTATCTGAAAAAGACGGGGGCCAACGCTCTCATCGCGGCGCAGACCCCGGCCCGGGTCTTCGCCCCGAACCGCCTTTGGCCCGACGCCCTGGACGCCGCCCTGGCGCGCCCGCGAGACGCGGCCAAGGTCCTGGGGGAACTGGACGCCTGGATGCTGCAGGCGCCCGACTGCGTGCAGGCCATGATCTGGAAGGCCTACGCCCTGGACCGGCTCAAGATGGCCGACAAGGCGGATCGTCTGCTGGAGCTGGCTGGCGAGCGCCGCGGCTTATCCTGGGACCCGGAGCTCAAGGCCGCCTATGCCTTCGTGCTGGAAGCGCGCGGCCGCGCGGCGTCGGCCAAATCCCTTTATCGCGACGCCGCGCGCACCGCCCGCCGCCTGGGCGACGGCGTGTTGGCCGGCGAGGTGGCGACCCGCCTGCGCAACTGTTATACTCGGGTTCCGTGATGAAGATGCGACTGCTTGCCGTCCTCGCTGTTGTTTCGACGGCCTGTAGCGCGCCGCGGGATGTCTCGTATAAGTCGGTCTTCGGCGACTTCACCGCCTCCGCGCCCTGGGGCTGGAGCGTGATGACCGATCGGGATGCGGATGCGTTTTCCCAGGTCAACTTCATCGGCCCTTTCGATGGGGACTTCTACCTGGGCGCGCCCAGCCTGAGCGTGCGCTGGTATAAGCGCTACCGTCCGCACGCCTTGCGCGACGGCCGCCTGGAGATGTACGCCGACGCCGACGACTTCTTCAACCAGACCCTTAAGCAGGTTTACGGCGAGTCGGACTCCATCGTCTACGGCGGCAAGCGCGCCGACGGGGGCCGCGAGATGATCCGCCGCCCCGTCGATATTGTCCTCAGGGGCTCCGGCCTGCCCGCCAAGTTCTTCACCATCCTCTCGCCGGCGTCGGCTCCCGCGTCGAACCAGTGGGGCCTGGAGCAGGACAAAGAAGGGAAGTCGATCAATATGCGGATGCATGCTTACGCCCTGGTCCCGATGGAGGGAGGCTTCTACGTGATCTGCTATCCAGCCACGCGCCGCGGTTACGACAAGCACGAGGAGCGCTTTCGCGCCTTGCTCGGCTCGTTCCGGCCCCTGACGGCCGGACCGGGCGGACCCAAGGTTCGTCTGGCCGCCCCGGCCTCCTGACATCGTGGCTTCCGCCGCCGGCCGTCTCAAGACCCGCGACCTGCGCTTCTCCGTGCGCCTGCGCGCCAAGCCCGAGGCCGTCTACCGGGCCCTGACCTCCGCCCGGGAACTGACGCGCTGGTGGCTGCTGGGTGCGGAGACCGACGCCCGCAACGCGGGACGGGTGCGCATGGTCTGGCCCCGCGTGCGCGGTCGCGACGGCTGCCGCAAGGGCGGCTTCGGAGAGTGCGAGGGGATGTTTGTGGACCTGGAGCCCGGGCGCAAGGTGGCCTGGCTCTGGAAGCCCGCCCGCGGGGAGAAGAAGGTCCCGCCGCTGACCAGCGTTTTCATCGATCCGCGCCGCGGCGGCTGCGAGGTGACGCTGCTCCATGCGGGATTTCCTTCGGGGCCTTCCGCCGACGGGGTCTTTCGCGGCTATGCCTGCGCCTGGGAGGACGGCCTGGCCAAGCTCAAGCTGTACCTGGAGACCGGCAAGACCTGCAAGATGGAGGTCATCGACCTCGAGGCGGTCCGCATCCTAACGAGGTCGCGCAGGTGACGCTCATCGTCGTCCTGCTCGCGGTCGCGGCCGGGGCGGTCCTTTCGGGACTGGTCTTTTACTTGGTGTTCTTCTCCTCGCGCAAGAACGAAGAGGCGACTCGGATCCAGATGCGGGAGGATTTCCGTCAGCATGTGGAATTAGCCGCTCAGCGGCTTGAGACCGAGCGTGTGCGGCAGAGGGGCGAGTTCGAAGAGAAGAAGGTCGCCGTGGAGAACGTCGTCGCCAGCCTCGCCGAGCGGCTCAAGTCGTATGAGGAGATGATCCATCAGTTCGAGGCGGACCGCTCCGTCAAGTACGGCTCGCTGGAGAAGGGCCTGAAGGATGCCGCCGAGCAGACCGCCAGGCTGGCCTCAACGACCGAGGGCTTGAGGGCGCTCTTGGACAACTCCCGTGCCCGTGGGCAATGGGGCGAGCGCATGGCCGACGACATCCTGCGCGCCGCGGGCCTGCAGGAGGGCGTGCAGTATCTCAAGAATCGCGCCCTGGACACTTCGGCCTCGCGGCCGGATTTCACTTTCCTGCTTCCCGATTCCAAGAAGCTCAACATGGACGTGAAGTTTCCGCTCGACAACTGGCTTCGCTTCTCCCATGCGACGACCGATGACGACCGCGCCCGCTACAAGAAGGACTTCGAGCGCGACGTGAAGGGGCGCATCAGGGAGGTCCAGAAGCGGGATTATATCAGCCCGGAAGAGGGGACGCTGGACTACGTCATGCTTTTCATCCCCAACGAGCAGGTCTACGGCTACATTCAGGAGGCCTTCCCCGGCTTGGCGGACGAGGCGATGAGCCAGAAGGTCGTGCTCTGTTCGCCATTCACTTTATACGCCGTGCTGGGAGTGGTGCGACAGGCCTTCGACCACTTCCATTTCACGCAGGCGACCCAGGAAGTCTTGAAGCTCATCACGCAGTTCGCCGCGACCTACGACACCTTTAAGGAGCGCTTCCTGAGGCTGGGCGAACAGGTGGGCAAGCTTCGCGAGAGTTACGACGATATCGAGCAGAAGTCCTTCAAGCGCCTGGATGCCGCGGTCTTGAAGATCGACCGCGTGCGCAAGGGCGAAGAGAAGCCCGAGGCGCCCGGCTTGCCGGAATGCGAGACGCCGGGTCAGCTTAGAGCTTGACGACGCTGGCGGCTTTCGGGCCCTTGTCGGTCTGCGGCGCGAGATCGAACTGAACCGCCTGGTTCTCCGCGAGGGTGCGAAAGCCATTGCCCTGGATCACGGAGTGATGGACAAACACGTCCGGCGTTCCGTCATTGGGGGTGATGAAACCGTACCCCTTCTGGTCGTTGAACCACTTAACCTTGCCTTGGATGCTCATCGTGCTCATTACCTCGTATCGCGACTTGTCCGGGCCCTTCGGCGGGGCCCCCCGGTACGACGGGGCCGCCCTGATTATATCACGGCGGGATAATAATCCGTCAAGTGTCATTTATTAGCGTTAGGGGTGTATTTTTAAGCGGCTTTGCGGCGGGCGCGGCGGGCTTCGGCGGCGGCCCAGCGTTCCTTCTCATCCGGCGTCTCAAGGGTGAGGGGAGGCACGGGAGCCGGGCGGCCCTGAGCATCCACGGCGACCATGGTGACCAGGCAGGAGTTGGTGTGCTGGCGCATGCCTTTGCTCAGGTCCTCGGAATAGACTTCCACCCCGATCTCCATGGAGGAACGACCCACATGGTTGACGCAGGCCTCGGCGATGAGGAAACTTCCCACCCGGATGGGGACCAGGAACTCAACGCGCTCCATGGCCACCGTCACCACCAGGCCTCCCGCGTGACGCATGGCGCAGACCGAGGCCGCCTTGTCCACCATCTGGAGGACCCGGCCGCCGAACACCGTGCCGTGCATGTTTGCGTCCGTGGGGAACATCAGGTCGGCCACGTTGCTGACGGACTCGCGCACCGCCTTCGCTTTCTTATCGCGCATATAAACGAGGCCGACGGTCGGCGAAGAGGTCGCAGGCCGGGTGGACCTTCTTGTCCTGGGCTGTCCAGGGCTGGATTGTCGCCACGGCGGCGCGAACTTCGGTCCGGCCCAGGCGGGTCAACAGCGAGCCGTTGGGCGAGACGATCTGGGACTGGCCGATGAAGCCCAGCCCTCGCTCCACGCCCACCCGGTCGGCCGTGGCCGAGAAGACCCGGTTCTCCAGGGAGCGGATCTTCATGCCTTCCGGAGCCCAGGGAAGCACCAGGTTCGCCGGGTGGGCGATGACCTCTGCGCCCCTCAGGGCCAAGGTGCGCGCACTCTCTGGGAAGAACCAGTCGAAGCAAATCATTACACCAACGGATACGCCTTTGACCTGCTCGGTCCAGAATCCGGTGTTGCCGGGGGTGAAAAATCTCTTTTCCCCGCCGAAAAGATGCGTTTTGCGGTATATCCGGGCCTTGCCGTCATGAACCAAGACTGCGGAGTTATACAGTTTCGAGCCTGACTTCTCGGGGAAGCCGGCGACGATGGCACAGTCGTTCTTGGCCGCATAGGTTTTGAGCAACGCGACCAGGGGCCCGTCGCTCGTTTCAGCGCATTTTTTGACTTCGGACTTGGTCTTGAAGTGATACCCGGAAGCAAAGAATTCGGGCAGGACCCAAAGATCGGCCTGGTGCTTGTCCATCAGGTCGAAGCAGGACTTCAGATTGGAAGCTGTCTTTAAGAATTGGGGATCGTTTTGTACTACGCCGAGCCTGAGTTCCATGGCCGCCACTTTACCAAAAAACGAAGGAGCCCGCCTCCGTTGCGTGAGGCGGGCTCCTGGCCGTCTTCCGGGATCCCTTCGTTTCCGCGTCGGGTAGGAGGAAGACTGCGACCTGTCCCGAGGGTAGCGGGAATGCGGGGGCGCGTTCAGTGTCGATGGGCCCGGCTGCAGCTAGGCCTAAAGTCCTAGGTGCGCGGCATGGGCTTAATATAGAATCGAGCCGATGTTGCGCCAGACGGAGGAATCGATGAGAACGACAGCCCTGGCGGCGGCGTGCCTATTGCTGGCCGCGTCGCCCGCGCGCGCCCAGATCGACTTCTCCAGTTTCACCCTGACCAACGGCCTGCGCGTGCTCGTCAGCCGCGACGCCTCCGTGCCCGTCGTGGCGACGGCGATGATCGTGGACGTGGGCGGCCGTCACGAGGCCCCGGGCCGCTCCGGTTTCGCGCATCTCTTCGAGCACATGATGTTCGAGGGTTCGGCGCACGTGCCCAAGGGGGGTTTTGACCGGATCCTCGAGTCCTACGGCGGCGACAATAACGCCTCCACCCATACGGACTTCACTTTCTACTACGAAGTCGTTCCCTCCAACGCCCTGGCCGTCGCCCTCTGGCTCGATGCCGACCGCATCGGCGCGTTGAGCGTCACCCATGAGGCGGTCAAAAACCAGATCGATGTCGTCAAGGAAGAGAAGCGCATGCGCGTCGACAACGAGCCCTACGGCTCGCTCATGTACGTGGACGTTGGCTCCCATTCGTTCGTGAACTGGCAGAACGCACATCCGGTCATCGGTTCCTTCGCCGACCTGGACGCCGCGTCCCGGGCGGACGTGAGGTCCTTCTTTCAGGCCTACTACTCGCCCGACAACATCACGATGGCCATCGTGGGCGACGTGGATCCCGTCGAAGTCAGGCGCCTGGTTGCGATGTATTTCGGCCCCATCAAGTCCAAGCCGCGTCCATCCGCCCCGGACACCTTGGAGCCCGCTGCCGCTGGAGAGCGCACGATCTCCTTGAGGGATCGGCATGCCAAGCTCCCGGCTCTGGCCGCGAGCTGGAAGGGCATGCCGGAGCGCGGGACGCCCGCGCATCACGCCCTGGTCCTGCTCGGCCAGGCCCTCTTCTCCGGCAAGAGCGCGCGTCTCTATCAATCCTTGGTCAAGGAGAGCCGGGCCGCGGTCTCCGTCGAGGGAGCGCTGGGCTTCCCGGTCTCGGACTGGGATGAGTACAAGGCCCCGGGACTCTTCGGCGCCTTTGTCGTGCATAAGCGCGAAAAAACGCCTTTGCAGGTCAAGGCGCTCATCACCTCCGAGATCGCCCGCGTCGCGGCCTCGGGGCTGAGCGCCGCCGAGCTCGAGCGCGTGAAGGTCAAGTTCCGCTCCGACTGGGTGCGCGGGCAGCAGACGCGGCTGGGACGCGCTTCGCGCCTGCTCCAGTCAGCGCTCCTCGATGGCGACGCGCAAGCGGCCAACCGGGAACTCGCCCTTTTCATGGCCGTGACCAACGATGACATCCGCCGCGCCGCCGCGGCGTACCTGAAATCCGATGCCGCCACCTGGTTCGAGGTGACGGCTGGAGGCGGTCAATGAACGCCCTGCTCCTTGCCCTGTTCTTCGTGAGCGCCGCGGCCGCCGCGACGACGGCTGATATGACCAGGCCGCCCGTGGTCGGGCCGATCCGTCTGGTCGCGCTTGCCCCGCGTACCGAGTGGAAGCTGGCCAACGGCCTCTGCGTCGTGCTGGTCTCGGATCAGCGTGCGCCCCTCGTGAGCGCCTCTATTGCGGTTCAGGGAGGCGAGTCCGCGCTGCCCGCAGAGGACGCGGGCCTGGCCGCCGCCATGGCGGAGCTGCTGACGGACGGGACCGCGACCAAGACCTCCAAGCAGATCTCCGACGCAGCCGAGCTCTTCGGCGGCTCTCTTGTCGGCGAGGCGACTCCGGATGCCTTCGTGGTCGAAGCTTCCGCTCTCTCCGATAAGGCCGAGGCGATGTTCTCCCTGCTGGCCGAGGTCGTGCGTGCGCCGTCCTTCCCGGCGGCCGAGGTCGCGCTACGCAAGGCGAACATGCGGGAGGAGCTCTCGGCCGACCGCGCCGAGAGCGATTTCCTTGCCTCCGTGGTGTTCTATAAGAAGGTCTTCGCTGGACATCCTTATGCGGTGACCGCGCCTACCAACGAGTCCATCGAGCGCATCACGCGCGACCGCGTGGTCGCGGCGCATCAGCGCCTTTTCACGCCGCGCGGCTCGGTGCTGCTGCTGGTTGGCGACATCGGCCTCGCGCAGGCTCAGGCCGCGGCCCAGAAGCACTTCGGTTCCTGGAAGGGAGGTGCGCCGGCCGCGGATGCGCCTGCCGTGCTCACGCCCAGGACCGAGCGCACGGTCTATCTGCTTGATCGTCCCCAGTCGAGCCAGGTCTCTTATGTCCTCGGAAACCTGGCGGTCCGCGAGGACAACCCGGCCTACTTCGACCTGCTCGTTCTCAACGGCGTGCTGGGAGGGTCCTTCTCCTCGCGCCTGGTGCGCGACATTCGGGAGACCAAGGGCTACACCTATAACATCAGCAGCCGTCTGGAGCATCGTCGGACCGGATCCCTGATCCGCATCCGCACGCCCGTGCGCACGGAGGTGGCGGGCGACGCCCTTAGGGACATCCTCGGTCATCTCAACGGCATCCGCGACTCCGAGCCAAGCGCCGAGGAGGTCGCTCAGGCCAAGGCTTACTTGGCGGGGAGTTTCGCCCGCCGGATGGAGACGCAAGAGGGCCTGGCGGAGGCCCTCCTGCATCAAAAGCTGCTCCGCCTGCCGGCCGACTTCTACGACACCTATGTCGACCGCGTCTCGGCGGTCACGCCGGCTTCCGCGCGCAAGGCCGCGCAGACCTTCCTGCGCCCGGATGAGATGACGGTGGTGGCGGTCGGCGACGCCGCGAAACTGAAAGGCACGCTCTCCACGTTCACCAAGAAGCCCGTCGTGTCAGTCGGCGTCGACGGCGATTAAGCGGCGACGTACTTCTCGTTGTGATCGACCTTGATGCCGGGGCCCATGCTGGAGGTGAGAGTGATGCTCACCATATAGATGCCCTTGGAGGCGGCGGGCTTGGCCTTCGTGAGGGCTTCGAGGACGGTGCGGGCGTTGCCGGCGATCTTCTCGACGGCGAAGGAGGCCTTGCCCACCGGGACGTGGATGATGCCGAAGTCGTCGACCTTATACTCGACGCGCCCGGCCTTCAGTTCCTTGATCGTCTTGGCGACGTCCATCGTGACGGTGCCGGACTTTGGGTTGGGCATGAGCCCCTTGGGTCCCAGGATCTTGCCGAGCTTGGAGAGATCCTTCATCATGTCCGGGGTGGCGACCAAGACATCGAAGTCCGTGAAGCCCTTTGCGATTTGGTCGATCAGGTCATCGGCTCCAACGAGGTCGGCCCCGGCGTTCTGAGCGTCCTTCTGCTTCTCGCCGCGCACCACCACGGCGACCTTCTTGGATTTGCCCAAGCCGTGCGGCAGGCCCACGGTGCCGCGAACCTGCTGGTCCGCTTGCTTGGGGTCCACGCCAAGGCGGACGTGCAGCTCAACGGTCTCGTCGAACTTGGCGGTGGCGCACTTTTTGACGATCGCCGCGGCCTCATCCAGCTTGTTCAGCTTCATGAGGTCCAGGTCCTTGACCAAGTTTTCGTATCGCTTGCCCATGTGATGTCTCCTGACCTGTTACTTGACGACGTCGATGCCCATCGAGCGGGCCGTGCCCTTGACCATCTGGGTGGCGCACTCGAGATCTTTCGTGTTGAGGTCGGGAAGCTTCGCCCGGGCGATGTCCTCGGCCTGCTTCTGCGTGATCTTGCCGACCTTGTTTCGGTTCGGCTCACCCGAGCCCTTGGCCAGGCCCGCCGCCTTCTTCAGCAGGGACGAGACCGGGGGCATCTTGGTGATGAACGTGAACGAGCGGTCTTCGAAGACCGTGATGACGACCGGGATGAGCATCCCAGGTTCCTGCGTGCGGGTCTTCTCGTTGAACTGTTTGCAGAAGTCCATGATGTTGACGCCGTGCTGCCCGAGCGCGGGACCGACGGGCGGGGCGGGGTTGGCCGCTCCAGCCGGGATCTGCAGTTTGATCTGTGTCTTGACCTTCTTCGCCATGACAGCTTCCTCTCTTCGTGCGGCTTAAAACGCTCCTAGCGTCCCCAGGAGGCGGGCCGCAGCATCTTGGCGACCACGCTCCCCGCAGCGAGCAGGAGGAGCACCTTCCAGAACGGCACCGACTCGCAGCCGAACACCCAGCGGGTGAGATCGACGCTGAAAACAGACGGCCACAGGAGTTTGACCAGGAGCGCTGCGGCGAGGGCCTTGCCGAACAGCATCAGCAGGCTCACGCCGACTGCGGCCAGCAGCGTCAGCATGGCCAGCAGGCCGCCGATGAGCCCCAAGGACCGGACATGGGCCATCCGTACCCGGACCCTGTCGAAATCGGGTCCGGAGGACGAAGGCGGCATGATCTCGGGCTCCAGTGCGTTCAGATCTTCTCCACCTGAAGGAAGTCGAGCTCAACCGGCGTCGGTCGGCCGAAGATGGTGACCATGGCCTTGATCTTGGCCTTGGTGTCGCTGACGTCCTCGACGACGCCGACGAAGTGCCGGAAGGGGCCGTCGACGATGCGGATGTTCTCGCCCTTCTCGAACTCCACGGCGGGCCGGGGCTTGCTCTCGGCGGCGGTGCTGGTGAGTTCGATGATCCCCTTGATCTCCTCTTCGGGAAGAGGCGTTGGATTGGTGTCGCCAAGAAAGCCTGTCACGCCGGGGATGCCTCGGACCAGCCAATAGGTGATCTCGTCGACGGTCATGTCCATGAGGACATAGCCGGGGAAGAATTTCCGCTTGGAAATCTTCTTCTTGTTCTTCTTGACCTCGATGACGTCCTCGGTGGGGATGAGGACATTATGGATGCGGTCCTGTAGTTTCTCGGTCTCGATCTTCTGCAGGAGGTTCTTGTGCACGCGGTCCTCAAAGCCGGACTGGACATGCACGACATACCAGCCCCGGGGGCGGGCGGCGGAGGCGGCAGTGGCGGTTGATTGACTCATGAGTCCTCTTAGAGTAATGCCAGTTTGGTCTATCGGCCCAGGACAGCCCGGACGAAGATCGAGAGCGCGTAGTCGATCCCCGCCACATAAAGGGACATCACTGCCACGAGGAGAACGACCACCTTCGTGGAATCAATCGCCTGCTGACGTGTCAGCCAGGTCGACTGCTTGAGCTCGGAGTACGCTTCTTTCAGGAACTGTGTCGCTTGATTCATTGGATTTATCGAGTTCTGGCGGGGGTGCCAGGATTTGAACCTGGAGTCCCGCTTTTGGAGAGCGGTGGTTTAGCCAATTAACCGACACCCCCACCAGACTCGAATCGGTGGTCTATTTGACTTCCTTGTGCGAAACCTGCTTGCCGCACTTGCGGCAGAACTTCTTGATGTCCAGCTTGAATTCCTTCTTCTTGCCGCGCTGGAACGTGTAATTCTTGTTCTTGCAGGCGGTGCAGCCGAGGACGACGATGTATCGATCCCCCATGGTCTTAGGCGACGATGTCGGCCACGACGCCGGCGCCGACCGTATGGCCGCCTTCGCGCACGGCGAAGC
>CAYHNV010000037.1:0-1093 GCA_964358065.1 uncultured Elusimicrobia bacterium
CCCCGCTCTTCCTGCCCACGACGCGCTTCACCGTTTCCGGCGTGCACGGCACGACCAAGCCATTCCTCGACGTGATGGCCGGGCAGATGAGCTCGACCTACTTTCCCGTCCAGCTCAAGGACCTGGCGTCCAAGCCCGAGTTCCGGGAGCTCTGCGAGCCGGTGATGCTGGGACCCGTCAAGGTCTCCTACCACTACCTCAACCACCCGGGCATCACCATCGGCTTCCGTCTGGAGCATGAAGGAAAGATCCTCTCCTACATCAGCGACCACGAACCCTACGCCCAGCTCAACGCGTCTGGAGACTTTGCGGTCAAGGAGGACGCCGCCGTCGCCCGATTCGTCGAAGGCTCCGACCTCCTGGTCTGCGAAGCCCAGTACACGGCCGACGAGTACAAGCTCAAGCGCGGCTGGGGACACAGCAACTTCGCCGACGTGCTTGACTTAGCGCAGAAGGCGGGCGTCAAGCGCCTGGCCCTCTTCCACCACGACCCGGTGCACGACGACGAGTCCATGGACAAGCTGGTCTCGCAGTCCCTGACGATCGTCTCCGAACGCCGGGCGAAGATCGAGGTCTTCGCCGCGCGCGAGGGCCAGAGCCTTGAACTCTAGGCGCAGACCCGCATGAAACTGGTCATCGTCGAGTCGCCCAACAAGGTCCGAAAGATACGCGAGCTCCTGGGCTCCAACTACCGCGTCGCCGCCTCTTTCGGCCATGTGCGAGACCTCCCCGCCAAGGGAGGACTCTCCGTCGCCTTTGAAGGCGGTAAGATCACTCCCGCCTATGAGCTGCTGGAGCGTTCCAGCCGCCACGTCGCCGAGCTGATGACTTTGGTCAAGGAAGCCGATGAGGTCATCCTCGCCACCGACCCCGACCGAGAGGGAGAGGCCATCGCCTGGCACATCAAAGAAGCCGCCGGCATTAAAAATCCGAAAAGAGTGGTGTTTTATGAAATTACCAAAGACGCTGTTAAAGAAGCGAATGAGCATCCGCGAGATATTGATGAAAATTTAAGGCGGGCGCAAGAAGCGAGGAGAGTGCTTGACCGATTAGTCGGCTACGACTTGAGCGGACTTATCTGGAAGAAAGTCCG